>CABVDR010000017.1 GCA_902497145.1 uncultured Oscillospiraceae bacterium | reverse complement strand
AACGCCCGCCACGGCAAGCTCTACACCTGGAAGGGCACCATCAACATCAAGAATGAGAAGTATAAGCTGGACACCCGGCCCATCGACGAGACCTGCACCTGTCCCGCCTGTCAGCACTTCTCCCGGGCCTATCTCCGCCACCTGATCACAGCCGGGGAGATGCTGGCCATGCGTCTGGCGGTGCTCCATAACCTGCATTTCTACAACGAGCTGATGCAGCGCATCCGGGACAGCCTGGACAACGGCACCTTTGAGGAGTTCCGCAGCACCTACTCCGGTATGCTGGACAAGCCCCGCCAGGAGGATTAAGGGGTAAAATTGGCAAAAGGACTTGCCAACCACGGGCAAATCCGCTATAATGACACATAACGCGTGAAGCGAGCCTGCTTCGAAAAGCAAGATTTTTTGGAGGGAACAATATGGATTACAGTTGGATCTTAATGCTGGTGCTGATGTTTGCGCTGCTTTACTTCTTTATGATCCGCCCCGAGAACAAGCGGAAGAAGGAAGCGGAAAACCTGCGCAACTCCCTGGCGGTGGGTGATGAGATCACCACCATCGGCGGTATGACCGGCACCGTGTGCGCTGTGAAGGAGAACACCGTGGTGTTTGAGACCGGCGCCGACCGGGTGCGCATCGAGATCACCAAGTGGGCGATCTCCACCAAGAACGGTCAGAGCACCCAGGCTACCCGCTGATTCATTTCATCGCATAAACAAAACCCTCCCCGCATAGTCTTCCAGCAAGGAAGAACAGCGGGGAGGGTTTTTGCATGGCTGGAAAACGGGAAAAGAAGCCGGAGGATCCCGGCGCGGTGTGGCTGAGCACCATGTGCCGGCTGCTGAAGGGCGGGGCTCTGGCGGTGGTGACGGCGGCGCTGGGGCTGGTGGTGTGTTCGCTGCTGGTGTCCGGCGGCGTGATGGGGGAGCGGCTCATAGGACGGGGGGTGCTGGCCATCTGCGTGGTGAGCAGCCTGGCCGGCGGCCTGCTGGCGGTCCACCGCTTGGAACGGGGCACCCTCCTGGCCGGACTGGGGGTGGGTGGCATCTTGTTTTTGCTGCTGCTGACGGCGGGATTTCTCCTCTATGAGGATGCCTCCATCTCCAACGGCGGGGTACCTATCCTCATTGCCTGCTGCTGCGGCGGGGCCATCGCCGGAGTATTGGGCGGAAGGCCCAGGAAAAAACGGAAAAGATAGATTGAAATGCGCGGGGGAGTATGGTATAATGTTTTCAAACCTATAAGATTTAGGAGGAGATTCCAATGAAACACATTCAGACTCTCAATGGCGCTACTCTGAAGGCCAGCGCTGCCAAGGGCGGCTGCGGCGAGTGCCAGACCTCTTGCCAGTCCGCCTGCAAGACTTCCTGCACTGTGGCCAACCAGAAGTGCGAGAACCAGTAATATAAAAGCGGCCTGAAAGGGGCAGGCGTTTGCCTGCCCCTTTTTATGCCCTGCGCCGCCTGGCAAGGGGCACGGCCATAGAAAGGATTTTGGATCATGGTACATACCTTTACCGCCCTGGGCCAGTACCTGGCGGCGGATGTAAACAGCGGCGCGGTCCACGTGCTGGACCGCATGGGCTACGACCTGCTTTCCAAGGTGGAGGGCCCCATGGGGGAGAAGTGCCCCCAGGAGCTGAAGGATCAGCTGTCCCAGTATGACCCCCAGGAGCTGGACGAGCTGTGGGAGGAGCTGCGGGGGCTCCAGGAGCAGGGACTGCTCTTTTCCAGCGACGACTACATTGACGCGGACAAGGCCATGGCGTTGCCCCGGCAGGCGGTGGTGAAGGCCCTGTGCCTGCACGTGTCCCACGACTGCAACCTGCGGTGTAAGTACTGCTTTGCCTCCACCGGTGACTTCGGCACCGGCCGGAAGATCATGGACTTTGAGACCGCCAAGCGGGCCATCGACTGGGTGGTACAGAAGTCCGGCAAGCGGCGTAACATCGAGGTGGACTTCTTCGGCGGCGAGCCCCTGATGGCTATGGACACTGTGAAAAAGACCGTGGAGTACGCCCGCTCCCTGGAGAAGGAGCACGACAAGGTGTTCCGCTTTACCATTACCACCAACGGCGTACTGCTCAATGACGAGAACATCGAGTACATCAACCGGGAGATGTCCAACGTGGTCCTGTCCCTGGATGGCCGTCCCTCGGTGAACGACCACATGCGCCCCACCGTCAACGGGAAGGGGAGCTATGAGGTCATCGTGCCTAAGTTCCAGAAGCTGGTGGCCGGACGGGGCACCAAGGACTACTACGCCCGGGGCACCTTTACCCGGGAGAACCTGGACTTTGGCGAGGACGTGAAGCACCTGGCCTCTCTGGGTTTCCGCAGCGTGTCGGTGGAGCCCGCCAGTGGTCCCCTGGACGATCCCTTTGCCATCAAGGAGGAGGACCTGCCCCAGGTGAAGGCGGAGTATGAGAAGCTGGCCGGTGAGCTGCTGGGCCGCAAGGATGTGAACTTCTTCCACTTTAACGTAGACCTCAAGCAGGGACCCTGCGTCATCAAGCGTCTGCGGGGCTGCGGTGCGGGCTGTGAATATGTTGCCATCACCCCCGACGGAGACATCTACCCTTGTCACCAGTTCGTGGGGAAGGAGGAGTACCGCATGGGCAGCGTGTACGACGGCTCCTTCGACATGGCCATCTCCGGCAAGTTTGCCGACCAGAACATCTACACCCGTCCCGCCTGCCGGGAGTGCTGGGCCCGGTTCTATTGCAGCGGCGGCTGCTCCGCCTCCAACCTGCTGGTGAACGGTGACATAAGTCAGTCGAATGAAGTGGCCTGTGAAATGGAGCGCAAGCGCCTGGAGTGCGCCATCGCCATGAAGGCCATTGCCGCCGGCATGGGGGAGACTGGAAATACAAGCTGTAATTATACGGAATGTAATCAGTGCGACAGCTGCTCGTAAGTGATTTCAGAAGATTATTACCTGTAATCACCACGTTTTTCTTCAAAAAATAGCAAATAAAACGGGAATTTACCCTAAAAATCCGGCGGAGGTGGAATATATGCACCCCCGCCGGAGCTTTTTACTTGCAGAAGTAGACATAACGCAGTTAACATAAAAAAGTTGTGGAAACGACAAAATTTGAGAAAATGCGGAAAAACACTTGCGTGAAACCTCGGTGAGGGATATATTAAAAGTAACGAAGAAACCCGCCGCAAAAATGGGACGCGCAGTCTATTTTTTTGGCCCCGCTCATAGGCTGAAACCAGAGAGGTGACAGCCATGAAGCGACGGGACGTGATTGTTGATTTTCCCCGCCCCCTGGTGCCCCTGACCATACTCAGTGCCTGCTTTCTGTTGGGCGGGATCGTGGGGGCGGCCTTTGGAGGGCTGATGAGTGAGGCCAGCGCCCAGGAGCTGGCCGCCTATCTCAATACTTATCTGACCCTGGCCAGGGACGGGGGCATCCCCGTGGAGTTCTGGGGGGTTGCCTGGGAGCAATTCCGCCTGCTGTTGGCAGTCATTTTGTTGGGTCTCACCGCCCTGGGGGTGGTGGGTATCCCGGTGCTGTTCGGCGTGCGGGGGTTTCTGTTTGCCTTTTCGGTGGCGGGGCTGTGCCGGGTGTTCGGTGCGGCGGGACTGGTGCCGGGGCTGTTTCTCTTTGGCCTGCCCGCCTTTTTGTGGGCGCCGGTGCTGTTTCTGGCCGGAGGGCAGTGTGTGGACAGCGCATGGGTGCTGCTGCGGCGGCTGCGGCTGGAGAGCCGGGAGCCCTTGCCCTTTACCCCGGCCTACTGGGGGCGCCTGGGACTGTACGGAGCGGCTTTGATGGTGTGTGTGATGTTGGAGTATCTGGCCGCGCCGGTACTGCTGGCCGCGGCGGCCAAGCTGGTATTGTAGTGTGTTGTTTGGGAATTGGATGCGTTTGAAGAGGGAGTTGTGCTTGTGTCTGAACTATTGGACCTGTTTGAAGAGTATTTGACCACAGAAAAAAAGGCGTCGGCCAATACGGTGAGTTCCTATCTGCGGGATATGCACCAGTTTGAGGCGTTTCTCGGGGAGCAGGAGCTGGAGCTGACCGAGGTGGCCACCCAGGACGTGGAGCTGTATACTGACGCCCTGGTGCGAAAGGGGAAGTCCGCCGCTACGGTGACCCGGTCCATCGCCTCCATTAAGTCCTTTTATAACTGCATGATTGCCCTAGGGCTCATGGACCACAACCCGGCCAAGGACGTGGTGGCCGCCAAAGTGGAGCGCAAGCTGCCCCAGATTTTGACCGGCAAGGAAGTGGAGCTGTTTCTGGAGCAGCCAGACTGCTCCGACCTGAAGGGCTTCCGGGACCGGGCTATGCTGGAGCTGCTCTACGCCACCGGCATCCGGGTCAGCGAGCTCATCGCCCTAAACGTGGACGACCTGAACCTGCCCGCCGGAGTGCTCCACTGCGCCAGCAAGGGGCGGGAGCGGATCATCCCCCTATATCATACGGCCATCCACGCCCTCAACGACTACTTAATCCAGGTGCGCCCCCAGCTTATCGAGGCCCCGGACGAGACTGCCCTGTTTGTGAACATGAACGGGGAGCGGATGAGCCGGCAGGGCTTTTGGAAGCTCATTAAGCACTACCAGGAGAAGGCGGGCATCCAGAAGGACATCACCCCCCACACCCTGCGCCACTCCTTCGCCGCCCACCTGCTGGAGAACGGGGCCGACCTGCGCTCCATCCAGGAGATGCTGGGCCACGCCGACATCTCCTCCACCCAGATCTATTCCCGGCTGGTGAACCAGAAGCTGAAGGACGTCTACCACAAGGCCCACCCCAGAGCGTAAAACACAGCCAAACCCCCGGCTTGAAAAAAGCCGGGGGTTTTTCTTGACAAGTTCATTCTACAAGCGTAGAATATAATTACATTCTACAAGTGTAGAGAGGAGGCGTTACCATGGATCCCACGCGTCGATTGCCCGACGGGGAGCTGGCGGTGATGCAGGCCCTGTGGTCCCGCACGCCGCCGGTGACCAGCGGGGAGCTGCAGCAGCAGCTCAAGGAGAGCCACCCTATGGCTCTGACCACCCTGCTTACAGTGCTCACCCGCCTGGCGGACAAGGGCTTTGTGAAGATCGAGAAGGAGGGACGCAGCAGCCGGTACTACCCCCTGGTCACCCGGGAGACCTACCTGGCCGGCCAGAGCCGACGCTTTCTGGACCAGCTGTGTGGGGGCAGTCTCTCCGCCTTTGCGGCGGCCCTGTGCGACAGCGGCCTGACCCGGGAAGAGCTGGACGAGCTGCGGGACCTGCTGGAAAGGGGGACGCTATGATGGAGCAAATGGGGCTTGTGCTGATCGCGCTGGCCGCAGGCGTGGCCTCCGGCTTGGATGTGCTCGCCTATGAGAGGAAGGGCATACAGAGGGCCTGGACCCGGGATACACCCAGAAACGGCGGGTGGGACCTGCCTTTCTTTGTGCTATTCCTGCTTACACTGTACCTGTTGGCTGGTTTGGCAGGGAATTGGAACACCATGCTGAGTTTGTTTGGATGGATGGCAGGGCTCTTTCTCCAGATCAGCGTGTATTTTGTCCTTCTGTCCCTGACCCTGCCGCTTCTGCGCCGGTACCTGCGGGCAGAGGCCTGCGCCATGCTGTGGATCGTTCCCAATTACCTGTATGTTACGACGTACACAAGAAGCTGGAATCAGCCCCGTTGGATCATCCCGCTCCCCCTCAAATTCATTGGGGCTGCGGCAGTGATCTGGCTGGTGGGGGCGGTTGGCGTGATGGCCTGGAAGATTTTTGCCCATCTCCGGTTTCGCCGCTGGCTGCTCCGGGATGCACAGGAGGTCACCGACCAAGAGGTGCTGGCCGTCTGGCAGGAGGAGCTGGCCCAGGTGAGGGAGAAGAGGCGGGCGTTTCCGCTGGTGACTTCGCCCCAGGCGGCCACCCCCATGACCATCGGGCTGTTCAAGGGCAGCACACAGGTGGTACTGCCCCAGCGATACTACACCCAGGAGGAGTTGAAGCTTATCTTCCGCCATGAGCTGGTACACATTGGCCGCTCGGATGCCTGGGGAAAATTCTTCCTAGTGTTCTGCACCGCCGTGTGCTGGTTTAACCCCCTCATGTGGCTGGCCACGGGAAAGAGCGCGGAGGATCTGGAGCTCAGCTGCGATGAGGCGGTGACGGCCTCCCTGGACGAGGGGGAGCGGCGGCGGTATGCCGACCTTATCCTGCGCACCGCCGGGGACAGCCGGGGCTTTACCACATGCCTGTCCGCCTCGGCCTCGGCCCTGCGCTACCGGCTCAAGAGCATCGTCCAGCCGGTACGAAAACATTCCGGGGCCCTTTTGGTGGGAACGGCGGCCGGACTGCTGATCCTGCTCAGCGGTCAGGTGGGGCTGGCCTACGGCGGCGGGACAGGGGAAACTCAAATCTTTCCGGAAATGTCCGGGAACGTCACCCTGACCCAGGCGACTTGGAGCGGGGAGAGGACCTATTCCAAATTGCAGTGCCGGGACGAGGATGCGCTGGAGCACTACCTGTCCTCCTTGACGATGTACCAGCTGTTCGAGGACTATGGCTACGGCACCCAAGATGAGCCGCTCTTTCTGACCTACGATACGCCCCAGGGCAGCTTGGACGTGGCGCTGTGGAGAGACTATGTGAGGGTGATGCCTTCCTGGGAGGAGGCTGCGCAGTGGCACAATTACTATGTGTCCGGCGGGCTGGACTGGGAGCGGCTGGAGGGGCTGTTTGACCGGTAGCAAGGCAGCGCGCGCCAACATCAAAAGGAGGTATATTATGAGTACCATATACCGCTTGGAGAGAGGGGCGGGAGAAACATGATGCGCATTGTGTTTGCATTGGCCTTCGGCGGGATCTTTGCCTGGATGGCCTTTTCCCGGCCGGAAGAGGCCGAGGAGCCGGAGAGAAAGGGACCGCGGTATCGGCCTTACCTGTATGGATGGCTGCTGCCCAGCTATGCCGCGGCAATGCTGATGGTAGTGCTGGTTTGTTCCAGCTGGCTGCCTTATCTGGCGAAGGAGGCGACCGCCTGGATCGGGATGATGTTCCTCCACATCAGCCTGTATTTTGTCCTGCTGTCCTTGGCCCAGCCCTTTCTGCGCCGGTACCTCCGGGCGGGGAGCTGCGCCCTGCTGTGGCTCACGCCCAACTATCTCTACTTGGCCATGAACTCCGGCTTGATGACTCCGCCCCGGTGGGTGATCTCCCTGCCCCAGGGGTTGGTGGAGAGTCTGGTGGCGGTGTGGCTGGCGGGAGCGCTGGCCGTGCTGGGCTGGAAGATTTTCGCCCATCTTCGCTTCCGTCGGTGGCTGCTCCGGGGGGCGGAAGAGGTATCTGACCCAGATGTACTGGCGGTGTGGCAGGCGGAGGTGGACCGGGCGCGGGAGAAAAAGCCCAAGTTTCGCCTGGTGACCTCGCCCCAGGCGTCCACCCCCATCACCATCGGCCTGTTTCCCAAAAGCGTGCGGGTGGTGCTGCCCCAGCGGCACTACACCCCGGAGGAGCTGAAGCTCATTTTCCGCCACGAGCTGGTGCACATTGGCCGGGAGGATGCCTGGAACAAGTTCTTTGTGGCCTTTTGCATTGCCATGTGCTGGTTTAATCCCCTCATGTGGATGGCCATGCGGCGAAGCGCGGAGGATCTGGAGCTCAGCTGCGACGAGACGGTGCTCAGCGGTCTGGAGGAGGGGGAGCGGCGGCAGTACGCCGATCTCATCCTGCGTACCGCGGGAGACGGGCGGGGCTTTACCACATGCCTGTCCGCCTCGGCCTCCGCCCTGCGCTACCGGCTCAAGAGCATTGTCAAGCCGGGCAAAAAGGTCTCCGGCGCTCTGCTGGTGGGGGTGGCCTTCGTCCTGCTGTTTGTCACCTATGGCCAGGTCAGCCTGGCCTACGGAGCAGGGACGGGGGAGAGCGCTATCTTCTACGGAAGAGCCCAGGACGTGGCTCTGCGGCAGGTCCGGCGGGAGGAGGATGATACCTTCCAGGAAGTGCTGGCGTGCCGGGACGAGGGAGCCTTACGGGACTATCTGGCCTCTTTGTCTCTGGCGGAGATGACAGGAAGTTGCAGCGATTTCTATGGAAAAGAGGGGGAACAGATCGTCCTGCTGTACGACGCCCCGGAGGATACCCTGACCGTGATGCTGTGGGATGACTATATCAAGGTGGTGCCCTTCTGGGAGAGCGGGCTGTCTGCCTACTACTACCACGTGTCCGGCGGGCTGGACTGGGGGAAGGTGCACGGATGGCTGGAGGAGGCCGGCTGAACCGCTCCGCTTTTTCAATTGGATCCCATAAAATCAGGACCCGGCTGTCTATATGCAGACAGCCGGGTCTCGTGATGTTACAGGGCGGCACTGGGCAGATGCTCCACAAAGCTCTGAAGCTGGGCCTGGGAGGTCAGTTGGGACAGCTGCTCCAGAATGGCTTGGCGCTGCTGGGGCGTACAGCTGTCGTAGAAGCGGGCAGCCTGGGGATTCTGGCGCAGAAGGGTTCCGAAGGCCGTCGCCTGCTGCATTGCGGTATCCATGTTTATCACCTCGGCCTTAGTATGCCGGAGCGGAGGGAGGTTTATCCCTTACAGCAGCAGCTTGGAGAAAGGCAACCGGGCGATTGCTCCCATTAGGAAAAACGAGAGCAGCACGGTCAGGATGATTTGAATGCACAGGTAAGGAACCGTGGTCCAGCCGGTTCCCAACCCCAGGGCGGTGAGCTCCAGCAGCAGAGGATGGACCCAAAAGAGACCGAAGGACAGCCGGGAGAGATGCTCCAGAGGCCTGGCCGCGGCCTGCTCTGCCCGGGGATGCGTTTGGAGAAAGGCGCGTACCCACAAAAACAGCGCCGCGGCCACAACATAGTGGCTGAGCTGGTAGCCGTTCTGAGAAGGGAGGGGGATGGACTGGGCGGTAGAGGTAGTAAGGTCGGTGAAAAGGTCCATGCAGTAGCCTACTCCACCGGCCAGATAGACTGCCATCCTGGCCGGGCGGGAAACCTCCGTGGTGCCCAGCAGATAGCCCAGAATGAAATAGCCAAGTAGCCCCTCTGCCATGGGAGTGTAGATGACGGCCTGAAAGGGCAGAACGCAGTTAATCAAAGGGAGGATGGAGGTGGGGAAGACGGCCACTGCCAGCAGAATCATCAGATATATCCGGCCGCCGTGCTGGGCCAGGAAGCCCAGCACAGGAGCCACCAGGTAGATCCCCAAAATAGTGTAGATGAACCACATATGGTAGCAGCTTCCGTTGGTGAGCAGGGTGCGGAAATAGTCCACAAGACCGGAGCGGAAGCTGTCAGGGCGCGTCCGGAGCAGCAGATAGATCCCGTTCCATACCGCCAGGGGCAGAAGCAGACGGGGAAGGCGGCGGCGGTAAAAGGACAGAGGCAGATGGATGGCCGGGTCCTGGAGCAGGAGAAAACCACTGATCATGAAGAACAGGGGAACGCCCGCCCGGTTGATGGGATTTTGCAGCAGGCAGAGGTACCACCCCGGCTGTCCCAGCCGTTGGGTATCCACCAGAACGGGGACCGTGGCGTGGAGGGTGACCACCAGCAGGATGGCCAGGACCCGCAGAGCGTCCAGAAAGACCAGCCGGGGGGTGGAGCGGGGGAGAAGATTCATGGAATCACCAGCATCATGCCGGCCAGATTGCCGTCAGCATCTTTCAAGGGCGGGTAATCCAAAGTCCAGTGATCCAGTACATTGACCGGCGCGGTGAGCACGCCGTCCTCCAGGGAGATATACTGGGGATAGACTTTATAGTCCGAGTCTGGGGAAATTGGGTCTACCCGGACTTTGTAGCTGAGCTCCACCGTCTCGCCGTTTGCCTGGTAACAGCTCTCGCCCACCGTCATGGTGAGAGTGACCCCGCGGTAGGTGGCGGTGGCGGTCTGTGTGGCCTCGTCCCACCGATAGTCCGCCCCCAGCTTTTGACACAGCTCCTCCACCGGGAAGCGGAAGAAATGGTTTTCCCCCGGAATGATCTCGGTACAGGTGAAGGGATAGAGATTCTCTGGAACATCGGCAGGGAAGGGGGCAGAGCCGTCCAGGGGGAATTCCATATCCCCCAGAAGGATGGAGGCCACTTGGTCCAGGTCCACCGGGGTGTCGCTTTGATACTGCACCTGAAAGAGCACGTCATCAAAGTCGATTCGGGTTGCATGGTCCAAAAAGGTATAGCCCAGCTGCATCCGGGTCAAGATTTGTCCATCCTTCATGCGGAAGAAGATTGCGGGAGGATTGTCGGCGTCCCGCTGCGCATCCCAGTAGGTCCCCACATAGGAGAGGCTGACGGGGGAGAGCTCCAGCGACTGGACCGATACCATTGGCCCATCCGGGTATTGCGGCTGCACATCCCGGTCAATGGACAGCTGGATGGTCTCCATGGCAGTGTCCGTGGGAATTTCAACTGCGTGCTCTTTGCCCATAAAGCCCAGCCAGAAAAGAACCGGGCCGGTGCCCATCTGGCGGTCGGCATCCATTAGGGAGATCTTCACCTGCCAGGAACGGCTGGTATCCGATGGGGCGGTGAGTCCCTGGTATTGGATACCGGAAACGTGGGTTCCACTCTCCGCAAAGGCGGCCCAGAAGGTGTCCGGACCGGCGGAGCCATTGGCCATCAGAGAATCCACCATCTCCTGCCCCCAAACCTCCCGGTGGCTCTCGGCGATGACTTGATTGCTTTTCAGGGCCTCAACGGCCTGGTCATTCAGGCCCTCCACGGTAATGACTGCGTAGAGAGATTGGCTGTCACAGACGGCGCTGTCCACCGTCAGCCGGTAGTCTTGATTTTCCACGCTAGCCACGGCGGTCTGGACGTAGGGCTCCAGCTGGCTGGTGTCGCCGTGAAAGAACACATCCAGCACTCCCGCCCGGTAGGCCACGGCAAAGGCGCTGCCGGTCATGAGCACAGCCGCTGCGGCCAGTGCGGCTGCGACGCGCCAGTTCCGCTTTGCAGGGCGTTTAGACTGGGTCTCCAAGGCGGTTACGATCCGCTGCTCCGCCTCTTGGGAAAGATGGATCTGATCCATAGCCTGATTATATCCCTGATTCATAGTAGCCCTCCTGTTCTAAATTGGCTTTCAGATGTTTTCTGGCCCGCTGCAGCCGGGTGGTCACCGCGCTCTGGCTGATTCTCAGCATCTGTCCGATCTCCTCAGTGGAAAATCCCTCATAGTAGAAAAGGTAAAGGACTGCCCGGTCGTTTGAACCCAGCTTCATCACTTCCTCCAGCAGCAGTCGGTGCTCCGGCGCGGCCACCGCCAGCGCCTCATCCAAAGAGACGGTGGAACGCCGCCGGAGTCGGCGGTGCAGGCTGCGGCACTCGTTGGCGGTCACCTGGAACAGCCAGGAGCGCTCTTTGCCCGGCGTCAGATTTGGATGCTTCTCCATGAGCTTGAGAAACACCGTCTGGGTGATGTCCTCCGCATCGGCGGACGAGCCGGTAAAGGACAGGGCCAGTCGGTAGACCGGATCTTTATACTGGTGGAACAGCCGAAGTATTTCCTCCATCTGATGCCCTCCTTTCTTATGCTTGTTTGAGATCTCACTGATATAACGCCCCAGCGCACCGAATTGTCACAGAAAGAGGAGGGGCTTTTTTGGCTTTTCTGTCGGAAGAGCAGGCGGGGCGGCAAATTGAACTTGACCGCAGGCACAGACCTTGATACTATACTTGTTGGTCAAATAACCGGGCAGCGCCCGGCTGTGCCGGATACAAAAAGCTACATGATCCTGGATACATAGGAGGCAGAGATATGAATGGCTACTTAACGGTGATCTCCATACTGTTGCTGCTGCTGGCGGCAGCGGCGGTGAGCTGGCGGCGGGCCAACCGCAATGTCCAGCAGCTGGACCAGATGCTCACCGACGCCATGGAGGGCCGTCTTTCCGAAGAGAAGCAGGAGAGCACGCCGCTGGAGAAGCGCCTGCGGGAGTACCTGGACTACAACGGCCAGTCCGCCCGGACGGTCCAGGCCCAGAAGGAGCAGATCGGCGCCCTGGTCTCCGACATCACCCACCAGGCCGAGACCCCCATTGCCCAGCTCCAGCAGTATGCCCAGGACCTGGCCAAGCAGCCCCTCACCTTCCAGGAGAAGGAGTGCGTGCGGGGGATCACGGAGCAGGCAAATAAGCTCCAGGCCCTGGTGGAGGCCATGGTCAAGACCACCCGCCTGGAGACGGGGGAGATCACCCTGCATACTCAGGCGGATGAGCTGGCCCCCATGGTGGCCCGGGCGGCGGCCCGGTACGCCCCCAAGGCCTGGGACAAGGACGTGTCTCTCACCACTGGGGAGACCCAGGAGCGGGCCGTCTTTGACGCCAAGTGGACGGAGGAGGCCCTGTGCTGTCTGCTGGACAACGCCGTCAAATACACCGCCTCCGGCGGCTCCATCCGGGTCGAGGTCCGGGCCGAGGAGAAGTTTGTGGCCATCCAGGTCTCCGACTCCGGACCGGGCATTCCCGAGCAGGATCAGGCCCGCATTTTCGGCCGTTTCTGCTCCATCCCTCAGAAGGGACAGCCGGAGGGCGTGGGGATGGGGCTCTACTTTGCCCGGCAGGTAGCCGAAGGGCAGGGGGGCTACATCAAGGTAGAGAGCGTCCTGGGGAAGGGGAGCACCTTCTCCCTGTACCTGCCTCAGGTGCCTGTACCCAAGCCGAAGAAGAAATAAGCGGGAAAGACCGGAGGTCCTCAGGATCTCCGGCCTTTTTCAGCATGGAAAATCGGAGCGGGATATGTTATCCTGTTGAACAGGAGCAAAGAGAAAGGCGGGAGACTTGATGGAGACAATGACGCTGGTGCTGTTCTGCGTCGCTCTGGTGGTGTGTGTGGCCATGAACTGGTCCATTTTGTACGCCCTGGGGGTGGGGCTGGTGATCTTTTTGGTCTATGGACGCAGGCGGGGCTACGGTTGGCGGGAGCTGGGGAAGATGTGCCTGGACGGGGTCAAGACCGCCCGGAACATCCTGATCACTTTCTTTCTCATCGGCGTGCTCACCGCCCTGTGGCGGGCCTGCGGCACCATTCCCGCCATCATCAGCTACACCGTCCCCTTTATCCGGCCCTCGCTGTTTCTGGTGATGACCTTCCTGCTCAATTGCCTGGTGTCGGTGCTCACCGGCACCTCCTTTGGTTCGGCGGCCACCATGGGGGTCATCTGTGCCACCCTGGGAGCGGCCATGGAGGTGCCTGCCGCGCTGGTGGGCGGGGCCGTACTCTCCGGGGTCTACTTCGGCGACCGGTGCTCGCCCGTGTCCACCAGCGCCCTGCTGGTCTCGGAGCTCACCCAGACCAGCATCTTTGACAACATTCGGGGGATGCTGCGCACCGCCTGGGTGCCCTTTCTGATCTCCTGCCTGATCTACCTGGTGGTGGGAATGGCCACTCCTCACACCCAGACCTCGCTGGATCTGGCCGCCCTGTTCGAAACGGAGTTTCAGCTGCATTGGGTCGCGCTGCTGCCCGCCCTGGTGATCTTCGGGCTGGCCCTGGGCCGTGTCCCGGTGAAGTGGGCCATGCTGGCCAGCATTGTCTCCGCCATCCCCATCTGTCTGATCCTCCAGCATCTCCAGCCGGGGGAGCTGCTCCGCTTCGCCCTGGTGGGCTACCGAGCCCGGGAGGAAGCGGTGGGAGCCATGCTCAACGGCGGGGGAGTCACCTCCATGCTGAAGGTGGCCGCCATCGTGTGCATCTCCTCGGCCTACTCCGGCATCTTCCAAAAGACCGGGCTGCTGGACCGGCTCCAGCAGGCCATTTTGAATCTGAGCCGCCGCATCACGCCCTACGGGGCCATGCTGATCACCAGTGTTTTTGCCGCCGCCATCGCCTGCAACCAGACCCTGGCTATCATCCTCACTCACCAGCTGTGCCGGGACGCCCAGCCCAGCCGGGAGACCACCGCCATTTCCCTGGAAAACTCAGCGGTGGTGGTGGCCCCGCTGATCCCCTGGTCCATCGCCGGCGGGGTGCCTCTGGCCTCGGTGGGCGCCCCCACCGTCAGCCTGTGCTTTGCCTTTTTTCTCTACCTGCTGCCCCTGTGGCGGCTGGCCGTGGAGAAAGGCGCTGGGGCAGGGAAGAGGCAGAGCGCATAGGAAAGAAGAAAACGCGCCGGGAAATTGGAAAAACTCCGATTTCCCGGCGCATTTTTGCCTTATTCGTCCTCTTTTTTTGCTTCTTTCTCCTTTTTTCGCACCTTGGCCAGGGGATTGGCCCGGGCGGCAGTGCGCAGATCCTCGTTGTCCACGTGGGTGTAGATCTGGGTGGTGTTCAGGTGGTCGTGGCCCAGTACCTCCTGGAGGGTGCGCACGTCCACGCCGTTTTGCAGCATCAGGGTGGCGGCGGTGTGGCGCAGCTTGTGGGAGGAGTATTTGGTGCTGTCCAGCCCGGCGGCCGCCAGGTGTTTTTTCACCAGCTTGTGGACGGCGGCCCGGGTGATCCGCTTGCGGTTGCGGGGAGTGACGAACAGGGCGTTTTGATCCAGCAGGGTCAGAGTGGAGCGCTCGGTGAGCCAGTCGTCCAGGGCGGAGCGGCAGGCGTCATTTAAATAGAGAATCCGCTCTTTGTTACCCTTGCCTAACACCCGCAGCTGATTGCCGCGGACATCGGTGACGTTCAGGCCGATGAGCTCGGAAATTCGCAGGCCGCAGTTGAGAAACAGAGTTAGGATACAGTAATCCCGCACCTGATTGGGGCCGTCCACATGATCCAGCAGTTCCACGCTTTCATCCAGATTCAGGTAACGGGGCAGCGTTTTTTTCAGCCTGGGCGCGTCCAGGTCCTGCATGGGGTTTTCCGAGATCAGCTTGGCCTTGCTGGAGAGGTATTTATAAAAGGAACGGATGGCGGCGGCTTTGCGGGCCCGGGCGGCGGGCGCTAAACCGTAGTGGGCGTCGGAGCTGTTGGGATGAACCGCCCGGTCACGGGACAGGTAGTTCATGTAGGCGTACACATCGCTGAGGGTGACGCCGCGAACCAAGTCCAGATCCACGTCGTCAATGGAGATCTCGTCAAACGGCATGTCCTTGGCCACGCGGCCTTTGTCCAGTTTGAGGAATCGGAAAAAGCTGCGCAGGTCCAAAAAATATTCGTCCACAGTGGCCCGGGAGTGGCCCTGAATGGTCTCGTGGTAAACTAAAAAATCACGCAAAATCGGTGGTGCTTCGGTACGATAATCTATCATATTGTGGTGGCCGCCGGGATGGCCGGAAACCGGCCAAAATCGGGCAAATCCAGGGCAGAGGCCGTTTTAGCCTCCACTCTAGTCAACAAAATTTTTATTTTGTTGACTTATAAGTTTGCCCCAAAATGGGTCCCCGCGGCCCCTCCTTTCGGATGATCTGTCCCGCCGGATAAACCGTAGGCGCGGCGGACATACTGTGAACACGCTGCACCAGTTTCTTTGGAGGTGTGTCCATGAGTTTGATCCACTGCACCGATCCCTGTGTCTATCAGCGGGACGGGCTATGTGAATTGGTCCGGGCCGGCTCCTGGGGCCGGCCCGGCTATGGCTGTGTCAACTTTGTGCCGCTGGCTTCGCAGCCTTTACAGCAGGGCCGCCAGGGCCTCCCGGATGTTAGCCACCCGGATGAGCTCCAATCCCTCGGGAACCACCAGCTTTCCCTGGGTGCGTTTCGGGATCAGACACTTGGTGAAGCCCAGACGCCGCACCTCAGACAGCCTCTGCCCTAAGGTGTTTACCGCCCGCAGCTCTCCGGTTAGCCCCACCTCACCGATGGCGGCCAGGTCGCTGGGCACCGGCTTGTCCCGAAAACTGGACGCCATGGCCATCATGGCGGCAAGGTCGGCGGCTGGTTCGTCCAACGACAGGCCGCCAATGACGTTTAGATAGGCGTCGCAGTTCCCCAGCAACAACCCGCCCCGCTTCTCCAGCACCGCCAGCAGCAGCATGGCCCGGTTATACTCAAAGCCGTTGCTCACTCGCCGGGGGTTGCCCAGGCTGCTGGGCACCACCAGGGCCTGGATCTCGGCCAATACCGGCCGCACGCCCTCCATCACGCAAGTGACGCAGGAGCCGGGCACGCCCTCCGGCCGCCCGGCCAGCAGAGTCTCCGAGGGGTTAGGCACCTCACTGAGCCCGCCGTCCTCCATCTCAAACACGCCAATTTCATTGGTGGCGCCGAAGCGGTTTTTGGCCGCCCGGAGGATGCGGTAGGACATGTGCCGCTCGCCCTCAAAGTAGAGCACACAGTCCACCATGTGCTCCAGTACCTTGGGGCCTGCAATGGAGCCCTCCTTGTTCACGTGGCCAATGACAAAAATGGTTAGCCCCTCCCCTTTTGCCAGCTGCATCAGGGCCATGGTGCACTCCTTCACCTGGCTGACGCTGCCCGGCGAGGCGGACAGGTCCCCGTGATAGAGGGTCTGGATGGAGTCCACGATGAGGATATCGGGCTTTAACTCGTGGACGGCGTCCACCAGGTTGTCCAGGCTGGTCTCGGACAGGAGATACAGCCCCTCCCCGTCCACCTTCAGCCGCTCGGCCCGCAGCTTGATCTGCCGCTCGGATTCCTCGCCGGAGACGTACAGCACATTGGCAAACCGGCACAGGGAACCGCAGATCTGGAGCATCAGGGTGGACTTGCCGATGCCAGGCGCACCGCCCACCAGCACCAGGGAGCCCTTCACGGCTCCCCCGCCCAGCACCCGGTCCAGCTCCCCCATGCCGGTGGGAAAGCGCAGCTCGTCGGTGGTCTCCACCTGGGTGATGGGCTTGGGGCGGTTCACCGCAACCCTAAGACCGCTGCCAACAGCGCGTACCGGCCCCTTTTTGGGGGCCTTCTCCGCCGGGCGCTCCTGGATGGTATTCCAAGCCCCGCAGGCCGGGCACTTGCCCTGCCACTTGGGGGTCTCATTTCCGCATTCGGTACAGTAGTACAGGATCTTTTCTTTCATGGAAATCCTTTCAAAACGCCCCGCCCGGCAATGCCGGACGGGGCAAGCTTTCGTCCTTTACATCTCAATCAGCTCATACTCCCGGGAGCCCAGACCGATCTTCTCCGCGTGCTCCAGGCAGCTGCGCCACTCCGACTCCGGGGTGGAGTTGATGAAGTGGTCGTGGTGGTCGTGGAAGTTGGGGTCAGCCAAATGCTTGGCCAGCTGGCTGCCCGGCATAGGCTGGGCGGCCAGGCAGGCGTCCACGCAGGCCTGGTCCAGAGCCAGGGGATCAAAGGAGGCGAACATGCCGATGTTGGGCAGGATGGGCACGTCGTTCTCCCCGTGGCAGTCGCAGTTGGGGGACACGTCCACCACCAGGGAAATGTGGAAGTTGGGACGGCCGTCCACCACGGCCTTGGTGTACTCGGCCATGCGGCAGTTGAGCGCCGCCTGGGCGTTGTCGTTGGTGAAGTAGATGGCGTCGAAGTTGCAGGCGCCCAAGCACCGGCCGCAGCCCACGCAGTTGTTCTGATCCACCGTCATCTTCTTGGCCGCCTTGTCAAAGACCAGGCCGCCGTTGGCGCACTCCTTCTGGCAGCGGGTGCAGCCCCGGCACAGCTCGGGGTCGATCTGGGGCTTGCCGCTGGCGTGCTGCTCCTTCTTCCCTGCCCGGGAGCCGCAGCCCATGCCGATGTTCTTGATGGTGCCGCCAAAGCCGGTCATCTCGTGGCCCTTGAAGTGGGTCAGGGAGATAAACACGTCGGCGTCCATGATGGCCCGGCCGATCTTGGCCTTCTCCACGTACTCGCCGCCTGCCACAGGGACCTCCATGTCGTCAGTGCCCTTCAGGCCGTCGCCGATGAGGATGGGGCAGCCCACGGTCAGCGGGGTGAAGCCATTCTCCCAGGCGCACTCCAGGTGCTCCAGAGCATTTTTCCGGCTGCCAGGGTACATGGTGTTGCAGTCGGTGAGGAAGGGCTTGCCGCCCAGCTCCTTCACCACGTCTACCACCGCCCGGGCGTAGTTGGGCCGCAGGTAGCTGATGTTGCCCAGCTCGCCGAAGTGCATCTTGATGGCCACAAACTTGCCGTCCAGATCCAGGTCGGCGATCCCAGCCTTTTTGATCAGCTTTTTCAGCTTGGTAGGCAGGCCGTCGCCAAAGGCCTGGGTATGAAAATCGGTAAAATAAACCTTAGAAACTGACATAAAAATTCCCCTCACTCTTATGTAACAACCAATTTATTTGGGCACAGCGACCCGTTTTGCTTCCAGAATCCCCGGAATAATGGCGCACAGGGAGCCGGCAACAATGAGCACGATGCCCACCAGCATATTCGTGGAGATAACCTCCCCATGGACCATCCAGGCCATTACCGGCGCGAGAGCCGGCTTGAAGAAGTAGACCAGGGAGACCACGCTGGCCGGCTGGTACTCCATGGCCAAAAAGTAGCAGCAAAAGCCGATGCCCGCCACGCCCACCGACACAAACAGCACGTAGGGAAGGTTCTGCAGGGTGTACCCGGCAAAAATGGGAATGTTGGCGAAGTCCTCCAGGCCGATCCCGATGAGGGCCTGAGCCAGTGCCGGGATGTGGGACAGGAGAATGATCACCAGCAGAATGACGCTGCCGAAGAAGAAGCTGAAGCAGGTGACCACAGCTCCGCCATACTGGGCGCATTTCCGCTTGCCCATCACCCCGTAGAAGGAGAACAGAATGGTGGACAGCAGGGCCAGTCCGGTGCCCAGCAGGTTCACCGAGGTGTTCAGCGGGTTGATGATGGCGATGGTTCCGGCAATCTCCAGCACCAGAGCGGCGATGTGCCGGGGCAGAATGGGCTCCTTCAGCAAAAAGAAGGCCAAAAAGGTGACAAACACCGGGTTGCAGCTGAAAAGCACCGCCGCCACCGACGAGCCGGCGTAGTTCACCGACACGTGGAGGATGGGCATACTCAGAGCGATGCCGAGAAGACCCAGCAGGGCGAAGTAGGCCACGCTCTTGCCGTCCAGCCGCTCTCCCCTCTTTTTCAGCGTGTGCAGGGCCAGGGGCAGCAAAATCACAAAGCCCACCGCGAACCGACACAGGGTTAGCTGCATGGAGTTGAGCTGACCGGAGATGAACTTCAGTACCACCTCATAGGAGGTGAACATGATGATGGTGATGACGATATAAAAATATCCTTTTTTGGCCGCCATACGATCCCCTCTTTCTCCGGTTCAGTATAGCACATTTTTACAGAAGAGACAACAAAGTCACTCCATCAGGGCCAAAAATTCCTCCTGGGTCAGCACAGGCACCCCAAGCTCCTGGGCTTTGCGCAGCTTAGACCCGGCGGCCTCCCCCGCCACCACATAGGTGGTCTTTTTGGACACGGAGCCGGCGGCCTTGCCCCCCCGGTCCTCGATCATCTTGGTGGCCTCGGCCCGGGTAAAGCGGTCCAGCGTGCCGGTGAGCACAAAGGTCTTTCCGGCAAAGCGTTGGTCCTCCCCCGTCTCCTCGGCCTGCATGTTCACCCCCGCCTCTTTTAAGCGGGCGATGAGGTGCTGGCTCTGGGGGCTCCGGAACCAGTCCACAATGCTCTGGGCGGTAATGGCGCCGATGTCGTCCACCGCTGTGAGTTCCTCTGCGGTGGCCGCCTGGAGCTTATCCAGGGAGCCAAAGCGCCGGGCCAGGATTTTGCCCGCCTTCTGCCCCACCTGCCGGATGCCGAAGGCGAAGAGCAGCCGGGACAGGTCCTGGCTCTTGGACTTCTCAATGGCGGCCAGCAGGTTCTGGGCGGATTTCTTGCCCATGCGTTCCAGCTCTGCCACATCCTCCTCATGGAGGAAATAGAGGTCGCCGGGGGTCTTGACCAGCCCCGCCTTTACCAAGTTCTCCACCACCGCGATGCCCAGACCCTCAATGTCCATAGCGTCCCGGCTGGCGAAGTGGGCCAGATTGCGCAGCAGCTGGGCGGGGCACTCGGCTCCGGTACACCGGATGTGGGCCCCGTCCTCGTCGCGCTCCACCGGCGCACCGCACTCGGGGCAAACCTCCGGGAAGCGGTAGGGCACGGCGTCCGCAGGGCGCTTGTCCATCACCACAGAGAGTACCTCCGGGATGATCTCCCCCGCCTTGCGCACCAGCACCGTGTCGCCGATGCGGATGTCCTTTTCCGCAATAAAATCCTGGTTATGGAGGGTGGCGCTGGTCACCGTGGTGCCCGCCAGACGCACCGGCTCCAGCACCGCCTTGGGGGTGAGCACCCCGGTGCGGCCCACCTGGATCACAATGTCGGTAAGGCGGGAGGGCTTTACCTCCGGGGGGTACTTGTAGGCGGCGGCCCACCGGGGGAACTTGGCTGTGGAGCCCAGGGTCTGGCGCTGGGCCAGATCGTCCACCTTGATGACCGCCCCGTCGATGTCAAAGGGGTAGTTCTCCCGCCCCTCGCCGATAGCCTGCACCTGGGCCACCGCCTCCTCGATGGTGGAGCAGATGACATGGGGAATCACTTTAAAGCCCTTGTCCGCCAAGTAGTTGAGACCTTCCGTGTGGCCGTGAAAGTCCTCGTTCTCCGCCCACTGGATGTTAAAGACTGCAATGTCCAGCTTGCGCTGGGCGGCGATCTTCGGGTCCAGCTGCCGGAGCGACCCGGCGGCGGCGTTGCGGGGGTTGGCAAACAGGGCCTCTCCCCGCTTCTCCCGTTCCTCGTTGAGGGCGTGGAACACCTTTTTGGGCATATAGACCTCACCCCGGACAATGAGCGTCCCAGGCACATCAGGGATTGACAAGGGGATGGACTTGACAGTCTTTAAGTTCTCTGTCACGTCCTCGCCCACCAGGCCGTCCCCCCGGGTAGCGCCCCGGACAAACTGGCCGTCCTGGTACTCCAGGGCCACGGACAGGCCGTCCACCTTGGGCTCCACGGAGTAGCTTACCTTGAGCTCTACCCCCCGCACCCGCTGATCGAAGACACGCAGCTCATCAAAGTCGAACACGTCCTGGAGAGACTCCAGAGGCACCCGGTGGGTGACCTGCTGGAAGGACTCCAGGGCCTTGCCCCCCACCCGCTGGGTGGGCGAGTCAGGGGTGATGAGCTCTGGGTGGGCCCCCTCCAGCTCCTCCAGGCGGCGCAGCTTGTGGTCGTAGTCGTAGTCGGACATGGTGGGGGCGTCCTTGACGTAGTATTCATAGTTGGCCTGGTTCAGCTCCTTGCGCAGCTCCAGGATCTCTTGTGCGTCTGACATGGGGTCTCCTCCCTATTTTACTCATTGCCCGGCGTCCAGATAGGCCTGGGGCACTTGGCCCACGATCACCGTCTCGGCCACGCACAGCTCGGTCTCGCTCACCGTCTCCACCGCCCCGCCGGGCAGCATCAGGGTCAGGGGTACGGTCAGCTTTAGGCAGATGCGGTGGAGGGTCTGGTTGACCCCGGCGGAGGTGAACTCACTGAAAAACTCCCCGTCCACCGTGCCTACGGTCATAGCGTGGACCTTTAGCGTGGGACCCAGGCCCCACAGAATGTCCAGATCCACCAAACTGCCCAGAGGCACCTGGATCTGGGACACATCCACCCCCTCCAGGGCCTCCAGCACGTCGGCCACCAGCTGAGCCCGCAGCAGGTTTAGGGCGGCCATGTCGGTGGTCAGGGCGGTGATGGCCCCGCTGCTGTCCCGCTGGATGGTGACAAAGTCGTCGTAGGTCACCCCGCGCTCTGCTAGATCCTCCACCACGGTCTCCTCAGCCACAGCGGTGATGGCGTTCTGGGCCTGGGCCTGAGCGGCCAGTACCACCATGGGGCGCAGCCGGGCCTCCAGCACGGCCACGCACACCAGCACCACCGCTGCCGCCGCTGCGATGGTGAGCATCCAAGGAGCAAGGGGTCTCCCTTGCCGTCTATTGTGCCGCAGTCGATAACGTGCTATACAGCGGCGAAATTCCCGGCGCATCCCAACACCCCCTCAGGGCAGGGTATGCGCCGGGAAGCTTGGCTTATTCGTGCTCGCCCAGCAGCTCCTCCACCGCCAGCAGCACGCCCAGCCGGCCGGACTCAAAGGTCAGGCCGCCCTGGAGGTAGACGGTGTAGGGCTCCCGCATGGGGGCATCAGCGGACAGCTCGATGGACGCCCCCTGGATGAAGGCGCCCGCCGCCATGATGACTGGGCAGTCGTAGCCCGGCATGTCCCAGGGCTCGGGGGTGACGTAAGAGTCCACCGGAGCGCCGAACTGGATGCCCTTGCAGAACTTCTTCAGGGCCTCGGGAGTGCGCATGTGAATCATTTGAATGATGTCATGGCGCACGGCGCTGGAGTGGGGCTCGGTCTCGTAGCCCAGCAGCTCCATCACCCGGGCGGCAAACACGGCGGTCTTTACCGCCTGGGCCACCGTGTGGGGGGCCAGGAATAGGCCCTGGTACAGCAGGCGGTTGTTCCCCAGGGTGGAGCCGCACTCGGCCCCGATGCCGGGGACGGTGAGCCGCATGGCCGCCCCCTCCACCAGGTCGCGCCGCCCGGCGATGTAGCCGCCGGTGGGGGCCAATCCGCCACCGGGGTTTTTAATGAGGGAACCCACCACCAGGTCGGCACCCACATGGGTTGGCTCCAGGGTCTCCACAAACTCGCCGTAGCAGTTGTCCACCAGGATGGCGGCGTTGGGGTTGGCGGCCTTGATGACCTTGCACATCTCCCCGATCTCCGCCACCGACAGAGAGGAACGGGTGGAGTAGCCCTTGGAGCGCTGGATCAGCACCGCCTTCACCTTGGGGTCGGCGGCCGCCTTGGCCATGCCCTCCAGATCGGGCTTATTGTCAAGGAGTTCTACTTGCCGATACTCGATGCCGTAGTCTTTCAGGGAGCCGTGGCCCTTGTCCACCGCCCCAATCACCCCCAGCAGAGTGTCGTAGGGGGCGCCCACGGCGGATACCAGCACGTCCCCCGCCTTCAGGCAGCCGTACAGGGCGCTGGCGATGGCGTGGGTGCCGTTGACAAACTGGATGCGCACCAGAGCGGCCTCGGTGCCGAAGATCTGGGCGTAGATTTCGTCCAGCTTGTCCCGGCCCAGGTCGTCGTAGCCGTAGCCGGTGGTGCCGGCGAAGTAGCCCTCGGCCACCCGGTGGTCCTGGAAGGCCTCCAGCACCCGCTGGGTGTTCTCCTGGGCGATGGCGTCGATGCGGGCAAACTGGTCCCGCAGTTCCAACTGGGCCTGCTCGCCCAGCTGACGCACTTGCTTGCTAATGTGTAAAGCCATAATACGTTTCAGTCCTTGTTCTCTCTTTATTTCGCCGCTTCCAGCTTCTGACCCACAAAGGCCAGCAGCAGGTCGGCGCAGTGTTTGGCGTCGTTTAAGTCAGCCATCTCCACGGGGGTGTGGATGTACCGGCAGGGAATGCTGACGCCGCCGGTGAGCACCCCCAGGCGGGTGGTGTGGATGGCACCCGCGTCGGTGCCTCCTCCCCGCATGATGTCCTTCTGGACGGGGATGTCTGCCGTCTTGGCGGCCTGCTCCAGGGCGGAGACCACAGCGGGGTGGCAGATGACGGAGGAGTCCATCACCTTGATGGCCGCCCCCTTGCCCAGCTGGACGGTGCCGCAGCGCTCGCTGCCCGGGGTGTCGTCCACATCGGTGACGTCCACCGCCAGGGCGTAGTCCGGGTCGATGGCCCAGGCCGCCGTCTTGGCCCCCCGCAGGCCAACTTCCTCCTGGACGGAAAAGACCAGGTACAGGTCGTTGGGGCAGTCCTCCAGGCGCTCCAGCACGTCCAGGAGCACGGCACAGGCAATGCGGTTATCCAGGTAAGGGGAAATCACTTTATCCCCATTGCGAATCGTGGGCGTGTCGTACACGGCCGTGTCCCCTACCTGGACTTGAGCCTTGGCGGCGTCTTGATCGACGGCACCGATGTCCACATAGCAACCGTCCAGCTTGAGCCCCTTGAGCTCCGCCTTCTCCTCCTTGGCCAACACGCCCCGCACGCCGCTTTTAAAGCGTACCGGGGTGTACAGGGCCTCGCTGGCGGCGATGCCCCCCAGGCTGCCCAGCCGGAGGAAGCCCTCCTTCTCGATGTGGGTGACAAGAAAGCCGATGGAGTCCATGTGGGCGCACAGCATCACCCGGGGGCCGGAGCCCTTCTTGTGGATAATCAGGTTGCCCAGGGTGTCGGTGGTCACCTCATCGGCGTAGGGGGCGGCCAGGCGGGCGATGGCCTCCCGCACCTCCCCCTCGTCCCCGGAGGGGCCGTGGGCGGCGTTGAGGGTTTTGATCCGTTCAAACAGTTCCATGGAAAAACCTCCTATTTCGTGGCCTGATCGGCCAGAAACAGCCGGGTCAGCTTCAGCATATTCTCAAAGTCGGCAACACTGCCCACACTGGCCGGGGCGTGGAGGTAGCGCACGGCGGCGGACAGGGCCGCCACCCGCACGCCTGCCTTGGTGCGCTGGATGGTGCGGGCGTCGTTGCCTCCGGCCAGATACTCCTTGGTCTGCCAGGGAATGCCGTTATACTCGGCCAGGCGGCGCAGGTCCTCAAAGAGCCCCCGGTCGTAGATGGTGCTCCGGTCCATGTAGGAGATCACCGGGCCCCTTCCGGGGGCGCACACCTTCCGGTGCTCCTCCACGGCAGGGCTGTCGGCGGCGGTGGTGGTCTCCAGCACCAGGGCCACCTCCGGGGTCACGGAAAAGGCGGCGGCGAAGGCGCCTCGTGTGCCCACCTCCTCCTGGGCGGTGAAGGCGAAGGTCACGTCCAGGGGCAGCTCCTCCTGGAGGAGTTTCAGCATGATGGCGCAGCCCACCCGGTCGTCGATGGCCTTGGCCTTGAAGAACTCACTGCCAAGGTGTTCTCCTTCACAGACAAAGGCCCCGTAGGTGCCGGGCTCTGCCATCTCCTCGGCCTCCTCCCTGCTGGAGGCGCCGATGTCGATATAGAGGGACTCGGTCTTGGGCACCTTCTTCATGTCCTCCTTGGAGAGCATGTGGATAGCCTTCATGCCGATGACGCCGGGGATTTTGTCTGGCCCCAGCACCACCGGCTTGCCCAGGGCCACCCGGCGGTCCACGCCGCCCACAAAGTCAAACTTCAAAAAGCCGTCCTCGGTGGCTCGGGTAATGATGAGCCCCACCTCGTCCATGTGGGCGGCTAGCAGCAGGCGGTTGCCCGTGGCCTTCTTGCCCTTTTTAAAGACAATGAGGTTGCCCAGGGCGTCGGTACGGATGGAATCGGCGTAAGGCTCCGCCTGAGACCGAATAAAGTCCCGCACGGCTCCCTCGTCGCCGGACACGCCGTTGAGGGCGCACAGCTCGGTTAACAGCTCTCTCACAGGGCTCCCTCCTTTCCCACTTGCCGGACAAACTCTGCCAGCAGCCGGGCGGTGTCCTCCATGTCCCCCTGATGGGCGGTCTCAATGGGGGTGTGCATGTAGCGAAGGGGCAGAGACAGTACCCCGGTGGCGATGCCCTCCCGGCTCACCTGGAGGGGCCGGCCGTTGGTGCCGCTGGAGCCAGACATGACCTCCAGCTGGACGCTCAGGTCCATCTCCTTGGCGCACCGGCGCAGAAGATCGGAGATCCACTTGGTGCAGTTGGGACCCAGGCCGATGACCGGCCCCTTCCCTAAGGGGAAGGTCTTGTCCTTGGAGGCGTCGGGGCTGTCCCCGTGGGTCACGTCCACCGCCACGCACAGATCGGGCTGGAGCCCGTAGGCGGCGGTGATGGCTCCGGTGGAGTGGGTCTCCTCCTGGGTGGAGCCCAGGACGACCAGGTCCACGTCCAGCTCCTCCCCCTCCAGCAGCTCCAGGGTCCGGAGCAAAATGACAAAGCAGGCCCGGTCGTCCAGGGCCTTGCCGCTTAAAAGCTCCTTACCCAGGGCAAGACACCCCGTCCGGTAAACGGCCGGGGTGCCGATGGGGATGGCCTTGGCCTCCTCTTCCGTGAGACCCAGGTCCAGATAGAGTTCCGAGATGGGCTGGGATTTGTCCATGTCCTCCCGGCTCTGGATGTGGGGTGGCAGACAGGCCACCACGCCCAGCCGGGGCGGGTTAGTGAGGACGGTGAGCTCCCGGTCTGGGAGCATCCGGGGGTCTACGCCCCCCAGAGGGGCAAAGCGGAGGTAGCCCTCCTCCTGCCCGGTGACAATGAAACCGATCTCGTCCAGGTGGGCGTCCAGCAGCAGCTTTTTGGCCCCCGGCTTGCCGCAGGGCCGCAGGCCCACCACATTGCCCATGCGGTCGATATGAGCCTCCGGCACCAGAGGCCGGAGCAGCTCCAGGGCCGCCTGAGCCACCGCCCCCTCAAACCCGCTGGGGCCGGGGGCGGCGGAGAGACGGTTGATAGCGGAAAGATAGTTCAACGCAGTTTGCCTCCTTGGCAGCTTCCTTACAGTTCCTGGACCAGCTTTTTGAATACCTGGCCGCGCTCCATAAAGTTCTTGAAGTGGTCAAAGGCCGCGCAGGCGGGGGACAGCACCACCACGTCGCCGGGCTTTGCCGCCTTGTGGGCGGCGGCCACGGCGGCGGCCAGGTCCTCGGTCTCGGCCAGGATCATGCCGCTCTCGGCGTAGCCGGGGGCCTGCTGCACCGCCTCACGGATGGCAGAGGCGGTGTTGCCGGTGAGGAACAGGGCCTTCACGTGGCCCACGATCTCCACGCCAAGCTGGGTGAAGGGCACGCCCTTGTCGTAGCCTCCGGCAATCAGAATGATCTTCTGGTTAAAGGACTCCAAGCAGGCGGTGGTGCGGCTGGGACTGGTGCCGATGGAGTCGTTGTAGTACTTCACGCCGTCCTTTTCCCGCACCAGCTCGATGCGGTGCTCCACACCCTTGAAGCGGCGGGCCACAGCCCGCACGCACTTGTCGGGCACCAGGCCGTCCACCGCGGCGATGGCGGCCATGTAGTTTTCAATGTTGTGAACGCCGGGCAGCTGGATGTCGCTGAGCGGCAGCACCTCCCGGCTGCCCATCTCGTTGGTCAGCCAGATGGCCCCGTCCCGGAGATAGACCCCCTCCTCCAGGCGCTCCTTGCGGCTGAACCAGGTCACCGGGCACACTGCCTCGGCAGCCATGGACCGGGTCACGTCGTTGTCATAGTTGAGGACCAGACGGTCGTTCTCCGACTGGTGGAGGAAGATGTTCTTCTTGGCGTTGGTGTACTCCTCCATGGTGTGGTGGTAGTCCAGGTGATTGGGGGCCAGGTTGGTGATGACGGCCACGTTGGGGCTCTGATTCATGGTCATCAGCTGGAAGGAGGACAGCTCCAGCACGGCGAAGTCCTCCGGCTCCATGTCGGGCACGTCAGGCAGCAGGGGCTTGCCGATGTTGCCGCCCACGTAGACGGTCTTGCCCGCCTCCTTCAAGAACTCCGAGATGATGGTGGTGGTGGTGGTCTTGCCGTCGCTGCCGGTCACCGCGATGAGGTGGCTGGGGCAGGTCTGGAAGAAGACCTCCATCTCCGAGCTGAGGGCGGCTCCGTTCTCCACTGCCTGAGCCAGCTGAGGGGTGTTGGGGCTGAGGCCAGGGGTGCGGAAGATGAGATCCTCGCTGAGGTTCTCCAGATAATCGGGGCCTAAAATGAGCTTGGCCCCCAGGCTCTCCAGCTCCTGGGCCAGATCGGCCACCTTCTCCCGGGTGGCCTTGTCCCGCACGGTGACCTTCACGCCTGCCCGCAGCAGCATCTTGATGAGGGGCACGTTGCTGATGCCCATGCCGATCACCGTCACCGACCGGCCGCTGAGTTCTTCCAAATATTCTGTAATGGTGGACATATGCGTCCTCCTTCCGTCGAAGTGTTTCCAGTGTTCGTAGATGCTTGATCCCGCGCCAAGCATACCTAACAACTATACTATCACACCCCTGGAAAAATTTCAATCCGGAAGGGGGCCCTCCCCCCCTGCTTTCCCTTATTTTTCCCCAAAAGAAGGGAATTTTATTTGACAGAACGGCTTTTTTCCGGTATCATATTTGAGCAAGTAAGCTGGACAGCCGCGCGGGCGGGGCGAAAGGTCCGTCTGTGAGGAAAGTCCGGGCTCCACAGGGCAAGGATAACGGATAACATCCGCCGGGGGCGACCCTAGGAAAAGTGCAACAGAGATATACCGCTGGCGGCTTTGCCGCCAGTAAGGGTGGAAAGGCGAGGTAAGAGCTCACCCGATGGCTGGGAACAGCCCATCGCTGTAAACTCTATCCGGAGCAACGCCGTGGAGGGACAATAGGTCGGCCCGACCGTCCCGGGGAGGCGGCTGGAGCGCGTCGGCAACGGTGCGTCGAGATAGATGGCTGTCTTAAAAGACAGAACCCGGCTTACAGGCTTACTTGCAGTTATTACAAAAAAGACGCGTGACGTTTCTGATGGTTCCCATGGGTACATGTTCTGAATCTAGTGAATTGTCAGGCACACAGGCGGACAGCGGAAGCTGTCCGCCTGTTGTGTTTCATGACGCTTACCATCTAAAAATTAACAGAGGTGGAACGGTTTCATACGTTCCACCTCTGTTTTTTCTTGGTCGTCTACCCGCCCCTATGTTCATCGCTTACGAATTTCCTCCATACCTCTTTGCTCTTCGAAGGTTCATTCGCTTGCAGGTCAAGATAGATTTCCACGCAATGAGCTTACCGCTTCAATTGTCTTTTGCCTTTTGGTTGTTTTGCAGACCGTCCAAGACATAGTACCGTTGCCAGCCCCGCCGCAAACAGGACAGTCAACACACCATAGAGTACCAAGTGCCCCTGGTCTCCCGTTGGGACGTCTGGGCCCTCAGGATTGTCTGGGGTATCCGGGGTGTCGGGATTGTCTGGATTGTCGGGATTGTCCGGATTGTCCGGATTATCGGGAATATCCGGGTCAGGATCGGGATCAGGATCGGGATCCGGGCCGGGACCGGGATCAGAACCAGGTCGGTCGTTGACAAAGACCGCCGAGACGGTATCGTTGGCTACGATGGTCCCCACCTCGCCGGTGGCGGTGGTGGTGTAACCATCCTGGTTGGCCTCCTTCTCCGTCACCGTGTAGGTGGTGCCGGCGGGCAGATTATCCGCCCGGAGGCTCTCTCCATCCCGGAGCGTGAAGGTAGCCACCCCGTTTACAAAGGTCATCTGACCGTAGGTGCCGGTGAGGTTTTTATTGCTCAGGGTCACGGTAAAGGTGAATTCCCGGGTGGGATCGCTCCCGGAACCGGTGACCTGCTTGCTCACGATCAGGGAGCCAGGCTCTACCTCAGAACTGCGGTTGGTGATGTTGTTGCCGCTCTGGGAAGAGTCATAGCCCTCTGGTACCACCTCGCTGACCCGGTAGATATAGGTATTCCCGTTTTCATCCTCCTTGGGCAGGTTGTGGAAGGTATAGGTCCAGGTATTGCCATTCTTGACCCAGGTGGGCTGTGCATACACCCGCTCCTCCGTGCCGCCTTCGATCTTGCGATAGAGCTCCAACGTGATGTCATCGGGCCGCTTGGGATCATTTTCTCCCTTGTCTACCCAGGTCTTCCGTCCGGTGAGGTCCGTCCGGTCATCGTCTCCTCCCCCACCGCTGTCGTGGCTGTAATTGTTGAACTTAGCCTCCGCCGTGCTGCCGGCCGGGATGGTCCCGGTCCAGCCGGTGCCGTAGGTGTTGTAACCGTCCTGATTGGCCTCCTTCTCAACCACCTTGTAGATGATGCCGGCGGGCAGACCCTCAATGGTGAGGCTCTCGCCGTGCTTGAGGGTGAATTCTGCGGACACACCATTGGTGAACTGAAGCTGAGTAGCCCCATCCGTATCTCCCGTAATGGGGAATGCTTCTGTGATGTCGTTTGCCGCCGTGCCCGCCGAGGAGGTCCCGGTGAGGGTGACGGTAAAGGTAAAGTCCTTGTTCTGGTCGCCCCGGTTGCCGGAGACCGTCTTGCTCACCGTGAGGCTGCCGTCCTTGTAGTTGGTGATGATCAGGCCGTCCACAGAGGTGGCAGGGGTACCGGAAATAGAACCCGTCTTGTAGCCCGCCTCATAACCGTCCGGCACTTTCTCCCGTACTCGGTACTCGTACAGCACGCCGTTGCCGTCGTACTTGTCCAAGTTGGTGTAGGTGAAGGTCCATTGCGTGGACTCGGAAGTGTTGTTTGACCAGGTAGGTCTTGCGTCGGAAACTTCACTCCACTGAGCCTCCGGAGTCTGGTCGGCCAGCCGCCGCTCCAGCGTCAGGGTGGGTGTGGTTCCCACTCCCCCGCTCCAGATCTTCTGTCCGTTGATGGTCACGGTGCCGGAGAGGACATTGGTAAAGCTGCCGTTGGCCCCGCTCTGCTGCACATACCCGCTGGGAACAACCTCCCGCACCCGGTACTCGTACGGCGCACCGTTGCTGTCGCAGCTGGGCAGGCCGCTGAAGGTATAGGTCCACTCGTCGGTATCTGTATCCGTCCAGGTGGGGTTATAAAGATCGGATACATCGACCCAGTTTTTATCGTCCACCGTCCGCTCCAAAATCAGCGTCAAGCTGGTAGGCCGGGTGTGGTAGATATTGCTGTTGTCCACCCAGGTCTTGGTGCCGGTGAGGCTGGTGGCGGTGGTGTTGGTGACAGTAGTTTTGGTGTTATCTGCTGCCCAGTTGTAGGACACTTCGTAGTCGGTAGTGCCCAGAGTGAGCTTTCCGTTCTGACCAATGGGTGTCGTACCGTTCAGCTCCAGGGCATAGTAGTAATACAGATCGCCGTCGGCGTCGTACTTGGGCAGGTTGGTGAAGGTGGCGTTCCAGGCTGTGGTTTCGGTTGTATCTGTGTTCCCATCCAGAGTCACAGTCCGAACTCCCTTCGAGCTGTCCAGCTCATCCACAGGCACCGGGGTGCCGGTGGTGGAGCCCACCTTTGTGCTGTCCGTGGTCCGGTACAGGCCCAGGGTCACCTCTTGCTTTGTCGCTGTTGTGGGCCGCCACACCTTTTCCACGCTGTAGCTGGTGGTGATGGAGTTGGTGAAGGTGTAGGAGTAAGTGGTGGTGCCGGTGGTGTTATTATAGGTGACCTTGGGCTCCCCGATCTGCACCCAGCCGCTGCCCGCTTCCTCCACCACTTGGTAGCCGGTGACCTTGTTGCCGTCGCCATCTGTCTCGGGCAGGTCTTCCCAGCTTACCCTCCAGTCATTACCCGCATTGGCGGTCTTTTCCCACTGTCCGCCGGACAGGAAATCGGCAGGCTCCCAGACGGTTTCACCGCTTGCATTGGTATAGCTATACTTCAGCTGGAAGGTTATGGAGGTAACACCGGTGTTGTTCTCACCGGCCCACTCCTTGATGGCCTCCACATTCTTGGGTACCTTGTCTGTGGGGGTATTCATGGAGTTGGTTACCGTCCAGAGATTATCAGTACCGCTTGGCTCTGTATAAGTGGCGGTGTAGTGGAAGCCGTCGGGGTTGTAGGTGCCGTTGGGTTCCACAATATTCTCATTCGCCACATTGTCCAGCGTATAGCCGCCCTCCTTGGGCTGCAGCTCCCGCACCCGGTAGGTGTAGGGCTGGGCGGAAGTTCCGCTGTAATCCCAAGTGGGCAGGCCGGCGATGGTGGTCTCCCACTTCTCCTGTGTGCTTACGCCCGCATCATCCTTACTTTCGGCGTTGCTGCCGTAGAGCTTCTCAAATACCGCAACGTTTTCCCAAGTTGTATTATCCGTGCTGCGCTGGAGGACGAACCAGGAGGCCCAGGACCAGGGTCCCTCCCCGCCGGGACGGGTACCGTACTGGTTGTCGGTGTCGTTCCAAACCTTGGTCACCGATACGGAGGTGGTGGCCAGCTGGTTGGTGCTGGTGCTGGTGCCTTGGTTATCATACCGGGTAAAGGTTGCGCTGGTGACCAGTTGATTGGAATCGCTGACGGTATAGCTTCCTGTCGTGGTACTTCCCGAGGTTGTTACCGTAGCCGGGCCGGTGATCGTCTGTGTGATGCCGCTGTATTCCACCGACGTCTCCACTACCCGGTACTGCAGGAAGGTGTAGGTACCATCCGCATTTTTGAGCACGGTAGGCAACTGGGTGAAGGCGCCGCCGTTACTCCAGACATCGGCGTCCACTGTGGCGGTGATAGTGGCGGTGTCCCAATCTGTCCCCTGAGTAACACCTGTTCCAGTCACTGAGATTGTAGAGGGATCAGTCCCTTTACTCTCAAAATACTCCTTGGCATTCGTCCAATTGGGAGTGCCGCCAGACGCAGCCACCTCAGACACCTGGAGCTGGAAGGTAACCGTCAGATTGAAATTCTCTCCCAGGTAGTTCTCTGTGATTTCCTCCCAGTTCTCGTCCACCCATTTCTTGTTAAACTGGTAGCTCATGTGGGTGGTGTTGGTCAGGGTGCCAAAATTGGTGTTCTGCGTGCTCCCGGTCGTGGGCTGGATAATGGTAGGCCATTGGCCGTCCTTCTTATCCGGTGCATAGATCTTGTTCTCGTCTGCGTTAAGGTTGTCGGGGTTTAACTGCAAGCGGTAATTTCCAGTGGGCTCGCTGAACGTATATTTCCACCGCATCCCATTGGGGGCGTAGAGTTCAAAGGCGGAGTTCACCGGCTTGATGGTGATATCGTAGGTACCGTTGTCGTTATCTGTCACCTCTACCGTGAAATCCTTATCCGGAATCAGGTATTCGGTCATGTCGTTGCCCTGACCGGTCTGAGAGGCTGCGGTGCGCTTCAGTGCGGTCCAAATCACATTGCCATCTTCATCCTTCTTTGTTTCCAGCAGCAATGCCTCAAACTCCCCTGCACTGGGCCGGAAACCGTAGGCATTGTTGTTGTCGTCCCACGCCTTGGTGGCGGTGAAGCCATTTTCATACTTCTGGGGCGGATCTTCCTGCTGGTTCTTGAAGGTGGCGGCGGGGGTAATCGCATTGTCCTCCGTTACCACCGTGGGCTCCAGGCCGCCGATCTTGACGCCGTCGATGATCTCGGAGTTGGGGTAATTGGCGGAGTCCTCTGTCGTCCACGGTTCGCCATCTTTGGTAATAGCATCGGGGGTATCCTTGTTTCCACTCTCTGCCCAGGTGGTATACCCCTTCAGCTCGTCCCGGTCCTCGATCACAGTGTACTGATACTTGGTGCCGTTGGGGGCGTAGAGGTCCAGATTCTCAAAAAGGGCGTAGAGGGTCACATAGTCGCTGGAGTTGTCCTTCAAAGCCTCCCAAGCCTCTTGGACCGCCTTGGAGGAAATGGTCACCGTCTGGGGTGCAAAGGATTTGTCCGCCACATAGCCCTCACCATAGTCCACCTGCCGGGTCAGCTTGAAGGTGACGGCGGGGTAGGACTCCGGCTCGTTATTCTCCCCCATGGGCAGATACAGGAACTTCTTCACCTGGATGCTGCCATCGGTGGGGGCATAGTTGTTGGTGATGTAGAAGCCGTTGGCCGCCTGACTGAAGGAAAAGACATCTTCGTACTCCACACCAGTCACGCCTTCGGCAAACTTGACCACCTCCCGGATCTCGTAGACATACAGCTCACCGTTTTCGTCGTACCGCTCCAGAAGTGCGCCATCGCCGGTACACTTCAACGCACCGTTTTCCACTGTCAGGGTGTTGTCCCCGTTGTACTGGATCAGATAGCGGTAGCCGGTGCCGGATTTCAAACTTTGCCACTGATCCGAAGTGATGGTCAACTGGGCGGCGTAGTATTCACACCCGGTAGTTTTATACGCTCCCGAACTATCTATGATCTGGTCCTCCAGCCAAGGGGTTTGACCGGAGGTCAATACCGCGGGATTGACGATGGTGGGCGTACTCTGAGCCTTTTCCATATCGCTCTTGGTATAGCGGTACACCAGGAATTGAATGGTGGGCAGGTTGGCGTCTTGCCAGCCGTTGGGCAGGTTGGTCCAGTACTTCATGCCGTCGATGGAGTAGCTCTCTGCCAGAGTGTTGGTGAAGGTGCCGCCCTCGATCAGGGCGTACTGGGGATAGCCGTCGTCCGTGCCGAAGGTCCCGATGCCCGTGGGCTGCCCGCTGCCGTTCCAGTGGATGCTGTCCACCGCATCGGAATCATCCGCGTCTGCCCGCTTGCCCAGCACCAGCAGGTCATAGGCGTGGTCTCCCGACGCCTGCTGTGTTTGGCTGGAGAGTATGTCGGCGTCCGCCGCCGGCACATCCCGGGTGCCCAGGGACGTTCCGTCCAGGGAGTACTCTCCCGCCTGATAGTCGTATAGGTCGGCGGGCTGCTGGGTGCGCTCCACGGCGTAGTAGTAAATCTCAAAGCCGTACTCGTCAAAGGCCTTCACATTGCTCAGCGTCAGCGTCCAGGTGTTGTTGTCGTTCTTCTTCCAGTCGCCGCTGCTGCGCACATACTCGATCCGCCGCTCATAGGTGGGGGTCCAGCCCTCAACACCTGGTTCCGTGCCGGTGCTGTCCGTCACTGCTACGTGGACTACTCGGTAGATGTCCAGATACAGGTCGGGGCGCAGGCCGCTTTCGTTGGTGTAGGCGTCCTTCCAAACCTTGGTCCAGGTGACATCCTTGGGGGTGCCGCGCTGGTTGGTGACCTGCAGGGTCTGCTTGTCCAAGGTGTGCTGCATCCCGCCCACGTTGTTATCATAGGACCACTTAAACTGCGGGTCAGTATAGCCGCTCCACAGCTCGTAGAGATCACCGTAGAGGTTTTGATCTTCCTGTGCCAGCTTCTCCAGATCCACCTCTTCCGGCGGAGTTTGACTGTTTGCTTTGGTCACATCCAGCCAAATTTCCTCCACCGAGTAGGCCACCGCGGTGCCGGTGCTGTCATACTTGGGCAAGCCATAGAAGTGGGCCTCATTGTTTATGATGACATCCTCATTATTACCATCCTGTTTACTCCATCCGATGATCACCTGCTCTGTGGAGGTGATATCAGAATATTGGCGGCTCTCGTCATCATACTCATGGTAAATGGACAGCTCCTCTCCCCCCACGCGGACGGTGTCGGTCTGGGCCGAGGGGCCGGAGTAGGTGATGTGCCAGGTATCGCCGTCTTCCGCTCCCTCGTCCTTTTCCTCCGTCTTGCCCATGGAGTCGTCGAACACCAGGCGGAAGACCAGGGCGAGCTTTTTGCCGCTGCTGGTCTGGATCTCTTCCAGCTCGTCCGCGATCTCATCGGAGAGGGTGGGATCGTTTATAGGTTGCCCATTGCCGTCCAGCGTGGTGCGGCCGTCCACCCAGGACTTGGTCACGGTCAGGTTGATGTTGCCCAGGCGGCGGTTGGTGATCGTGAACGATGCCCCCACGCCGCCGGGGAGTTCTCCTGTGGTGGAACCGCTTTGTGTCTCGTACTCCGCCGCATAGGTCACCTGATAGCGGTGGTTGGCAGTGGTTACGTCGAAGATTTTATCCTCGTCTCCCACGCCGCCGCCTTGTCCGTTTTCACCGTACAGCGCGGTGTAGGTAAGGTTAATCAGGTGGTGGTCTACTTCATAAGGAGTTCCTTCGCTGTCCTTACCCACCGAGGTCTCCACCAGGTACACATCGTCGGCACTTTCAATTGCATTCTCGCCAGTCCCGGCATCGATCTCAGTCAGGCCGATCCAGAACACGGAGCTCCAGATGCCGGGGGCGTCCTCCCCGCCCAGGGTGATAGTGTAAGGATCGCTAGAAACACTACCATCACTGTTTTTCTTCATCACTGGCTCGTTGGTATTCTTGTTGTACAGGGTGAAAGTCACCGGATCCCGGTGGGGTGTGTCGCTGTTGTCCAGCCAAACCTTCCGCACCAGCAGGTTGAAGCCTCCGCCGCCTTTGCCGTTGAACACGATGGTGCGGTAATCGGCGGTGTCGGTTTCTACATTTTCGTAGACTGGCGTGTTGTTAGACTCCGTTTTCTCCAGCAGGATGTACTCATAAGTGCGGCCCTCGTCGTCAAAGGCGGGCAGGCCGGTTACCACAGCGGGCCAAGCAGTGTCTCCTGAACCCGATGTGTACCCATCAATTCCCCATGTTACCTTTACATCCGGCGCGTCGGAAGGATTCGGATAAGTGGTAATTACAGCACTATTCTTGTTGTCTGTCCCGTCCAGGGTGAACTCCAGATACGGCGTATCGTATGTAAACTCCTTGCCGGTGACGGCACGGAAGATCTGGAGGGTGATTTGTTCCGGGGTAGTCTTGGCACCCCACTCCTTGATGGCCTCGTAGGAGACGGTGTCCTGCACGGTGTTGATAATGCTCGTATTTCCGTCCTCTGTTTCAGGATAGGAGACGGTATAGCTGCGGCTTTCGTCTTTTACTTGGAAGGAGCCGGAAGGCTGATCCAACGTATCGGTTCCATCATATGCGGTGTCATATTTTCGAATATTGCTGCTGTCCGGATCCTGATGGTAGGCCGCAATGGCATCCTCCACTCCCTCGCGGGTCTCAGCTTCCACCCCACCATAGACCGCCGTCTCAATCCAGCGGTACTCCAGCTCCTTGGTGGTGTCGCCGCCCCAGTACTTTTCCAGCCCGGGCAGACTGTCCAGGGTATCGGTCAGCTTCACAGCGGTGAAATCGTACAGATAGCGGACCATGGCATTTCCGTCCGCATCTTGATAGTACTGCCAGGAGTTCTCCGTGCCCTTCTCACGCACCTGGAGCGTCAGCTCCACGACCACATCGTCAAAGCCGGACTGGAAGGTAGCGGATTTCCACTCCTTGGTGGCGCCCACGGAGATGGTGCCGGTCTGGAGGTTGGTGAGAGTATCCTCGTTATACAGGTAGGTATTGCCATCCCGCTGGGCGTCCCACTCGGTCAGGTCGTCTTCCGTCTCCACCCACTGGTTGTTTTCCCAGTCGACTGTACCGAACACCTGCTTGTAATTGCCTGCGTTATTTCCGGAGAGGCTTTCCTTGACCACGTAGATCCACTCTTTGCCGCTCTGGCTGTCGTACTTGGGAAGGGTGACAGGTTCCTCGTTGCCGTCCAGCACCTGCACCTCCCAGTGGGCGTCGGTGCCGGTTGCCTCATCTTCTTCGACCCAGACCAAGTTGGCGTACACCGGCGCACCGGCTTCGCCGTTATATATCGAGGCGGAAGTGACCCCGCTGGTCCGGAAATAACGGTATAGTGTGAACGTGGCAGTGGGACGCTGGGCATTTTCATCATTCTGCTCATAGGCATCTTTCCAGACCTTGGTGGCGGAATACGCTACCTCACCGCCCCGCACCAGCCGTAAAGTACCGCCGCTGTACACCTGTGTGGTGGTATTGCCCTGGTTAGCGACCCCGGTATTGTCGTATATAATATTATACCAGTCGCCTGTATCCAGAGGATCGTCGGTTCCAAAGAGGCTATTGGGCAGCTCGCTGCCGGACAGTTTACTGTCGGCGGACAAGGCGCCTTCCTCCCCATCGTCCGCCGTTTCCACCAGATAGTAGGTAATGGGCTTGCCGTTTACGCTGTATTTCCAAAGGCCGGAGATGGTCAGCTTTTTTGTATCATTATCATAGGAAGCCTCCAGCCCATTTTCCAACATGGCTTTCAGAGTATTGTGGTCGCTGCCGGTCATGCCGTCGTAATTCCAATAGAAGGTAAAGTCATCCAGCAGAGAAAGGGCTTCCTCTGCGGTTAGGTCCCGTCCAGCCCCCTGCTGCACATCCAGTGTGATGGTAAACTCGTCCAGCAGCACAAAATACCAGCCGGGGTAGTTGATGGTACCACCCGAGGTGGTGGGATCTTCGATGTCCTGGAGGGTGTAGTCTGGGGGAAGCTCTTCATTCGTGGGAGGCTCCAACGACCAAGACACGGTATAGCTCCGGTTGGTATTGCCCTGAGCATCCTTTTCCGCCAGCTTGGTGGGCAAACCAGCAATACTGAGCACACCGGTGTTCTCAGTATAGGACACCACAGGCATTTGGGTCAGGCCAACCTTGGACAGAGTCTCCTGGGTCAGTTCCTCGGCTGCAAAGGTTGTTGTGCTTCCGTCGCTGTGTTGTTCGGTCAGGGTGAAATACAGCTTGGGGGTGATTCCGTTGGTAGTATCGCCCAGCGTGTCACTCCAGTTGGGGCGATCACCGGCCTCGTTGTTGTTGTCCGCCCAATAGATCTGTTGGGTCACCGCTTGATATTCAGAACCCACTACCGTCCAGCCGTCCTGGCCAGGCTCGGTGGCGGAGGCGGTAACCTGAACAGAATCGGAAGCTGTGGCGGTTTCACCCTCACCGATCGCGCTGACGGTGAGTTTCACGTCCCCCTTGATGGTCTCAGCGGAGCGAACCAGCTTGTCGGCTTGGAGAGTCAGGGTGATGTCGTGGGTCTCTACTTCAGTTGCGCCTCCTTCCGCTTCTGGAACAGAGACTGTAAAGGCAAAACCATTGTCATATACACTCAGGGTGTCTTCCTTAAGAGATAGTGTACCAGGGAGTGCTAGAGCAGCAATCTCTGTGCTGCCGCATTGGATGCTGCCGTTGGCATAGGTCAGCTCTCCATCAGGAAGAGACAGGCCGTTCGGTAGTTCAACTGTAAAGGCGTAATCCTTTCCACTTGTTCCGGCGGAAGCCTTTTGAAGTTCGACGATATATGTAATGTCCTTGCTGCCGTCAGAGTCCAGATCAACGCTCTCCGCTGCTGCTTTGGCCGCGATCTCTTCAGGGATATGCGCAAAAACGGTGAACTCGGAGGTGGTAATGGAGGCAGCGGTGCTGCTAGAGAGAAGTTCAACTGCTGTAATGCTTGTAGGAGCACTGTCAGCCTCGTAGGTCTGGACTTTGATGTCTCCGCTAGCAACATCGATGGTTACATCGTCGCTTTCCGCGGCAAACGTTAAGATACCATTATAAGGAGTCGCTCTGTTCAGCAAAATCCGCAGCACCGCTCCGTTATCAGCCTTTTTGATCAAAATGGCATCTTGTGAGGTATCATCAGGCTCCTGGGGGTCAAGCGCACTCTCCTCAATAGAAGCACCCGTCCACTGAAGCGCAGCTGCCTCAGCAGAATCCAGACAGATGTCGATCAGCGCCGCAGCAGGCTCCCCTTCAGTTTGCTTCAGGCTGACCGTCAGTGCCACCTGACGCTCTCCACTTTTGGTCTGTGCCTGAGGCGTCCATATCACCGAGACAGGGTCTGTCCCTTCCGCAAAAGAAATTACTGACGCAGGAAGAATACTGAACAGCATACACACTGTCAACAACACACTACATAAACGCATCTTGATGTTTCGCTTGCTTTTCATCATAACGACATCCTCCTTCTCCTTGGAAACTATTGATGAAAACGAAAATTTCCGGGCTTTTACCAGATTGTTTTAATTTGCGCATACAAGTCCATGACAAACAAATCGTGCGCCCGAAAACGTATAGTTACAGGTAGAAAGAGTGACTACCTGGTCTGTAGGTTGAGGAATGACCTCACTTGTAAAGCAGGACTGAGCCAGCAGTTCTTCTAACCATGCGCCGTATTCCTCCTGGGTGGAGAACTCCAACTGCCACGCGTTGCTGTCTGGCCCAGCAATATAGGCAGAGAACAACCGGATCGTCAAGGTCTCTTCCGGTGTGATCAGATATAGTTCAGGGTGCGCCTCATAATATGCCTGCTCCTGATATTCGCTTAGAGTAGCAAAGAGAGTCCCGTTTTTCATGTAGTGGCCGTAGATGATGCTATTTTTCCCTTCCAGTCCCTGGCACCGGCTGTCCAGAAAAAGACTTCCTGCACTGTTACGGGTACCGTCGAAGAGGTGCTTAAGGTAATAAGAATTATCCTCGCCCTGTGGGACAGGGTAAGAAATCGCAGTGTCTGGACAATATAGCCACCCCACGATATCGGAATTAATGCTGGACAGAGTATCAAAATCAACTTCTGGTAATTCTGGCTGCGGCTGCTGCGGGGAAATGGATGACTGTGCCGAATCTTGTGAAGGAGACGAAACCACACTCTCCTCCAACCTGTCATAGGCCAGTTCTCCTGTGCGATATTCCATCCACTGCTGGAAAAAAAGCCCTCCAAATAACAAAGTGCCACCGGCACAAAAAAGAAGACAAATCCAATAGATGCTCTTCTTTTTCATTTCAATTTTCTGGAGAATCCATGTGGGAGATTTTTATCCGGTTCTTTGACCGTGGACAGCAGTTCAATCAACCGCGCTTTGGCTGCGAAAGCAGTTTTTTCTGCTGACTCACCGGTCAAATATGCCAGAACTTCGTTCCAATCCCGGAGATCTTCCTGCCTGGGCAAGAGAGGTTTCAGTTTCTGCGCCAGGTAGTTCCTCTGGGGAATCGTCAGATAGTGCAAATCGGAAAGATATTCGCATCCCATTTGAATCGAGAGCAACTCCAGCAAAGATTGTTCCTTCATCACACCCGTGTGACCTCCTTTGCTTCTGCAAGCATTTTTTCATAGCGTGCACGTCGTTTCCCGCTGACTACTCCAGCACAAACCGGACAGCCGCGCTTCTGCTTTCCGGCTCGGGAGTATATGGCGGCCTTCCAGATATGGCCCTCAGCACAGGTCCACCAAACCTTTTTGTGAGAACCTGCTGTGACCATCTGGGGCGTCAGGGAACCGTTCAGTGTGGGATGCCATTGTGCCGCGATTTCAGGCTGCGTCGTAGCCAGGTCATTGAACCCAGTCAGGACCTTTTTTCCCGCACAGTAGGGACAGCCGGAGTTTCGCATGGTCCGCATCCCCACCGCAGCTACATATTCGTGTCCCAGGGGGCAGAGCCACCACACCCGGCGCTTACTGGTTGGAGGAACCTGGGACGGAAGCAGCGCCCGGTTTTTTGTGGGATGCCACTCCCGGGCCACCTCTGGAAACTGGGAGGCCATGTCGTTTTCTCCTGGCAGGATCACCCGCCCGGCGCAGACCGGGCATCCCGTTCCATCTATGGTGCGGGACTGTATGGAAACACACCACTCATGTCCTGCCTTGCAGCGCCACCAAACTTTGCGCTTGGCGCCGAAGGTCACATCCCAGGGCTTCAAAGTTCCGTTTTTTGTAGGGTGCCACTCCTGTGCCAGTTTGGGAAACCGGCTGGCCAGATCATTGACACCCGGAGCCACAGCACGGTTGGCACACACCGGACAGCCGCAGCCATCCACCCGTGAACGGATTTCCGCCTGCCATTCATGGCCCAGGCTGCACCGCCACCATACCTTTTTCTCACTTCCAGGCAGTACATGCTCCGGCGTCAGCGGCAGGTTTTTGGTGGGGTGCCATTCTTTTGCCAAATCCGGGAACCGGCTGGCCAAATCGCTTTCCCCAGGCCATGCAGCTCTGCCGGAGCAGTAGGGGCAATCGGTACGACTGGAGGTGCGGTTGTTCACCGTTACCTGCCAGCGGTGGCCTTTTTCACACTGCC
>CABVDR010000016.1 GCA_902497145.1 uncultured Oscillospiraceae bacterium | reverse complement strand
CCCGCCGCCTTAAGTGAAAGGAGTAGAAATCCATGCGCAAAGCCCTATCTCCCGCTGCCCGTAAAGAGCAGCACTGGGCATGGCTGATGGTGGCTCCTACCATCATCGGTCTGCTGGTTCTAAACTATTATCCCCTGATTCAAACCTTTATCCTCAGCTTCTCCAAGACCAAGACCTTCGGTGCCTCTACCTTTAACGGCATCGATAACTACATCCAGATGTTCCAGTCTCCCGAGTTCTGGAAGGCTACCTGGAACACCATCCTCTTCTGTATCCTCACCGTGCCCGTGGGCATTATCCTGGCGCTGCTGGTGGCCATCCTCCTCAATGCCAAGGTGAAGTTCAAGAGCGGCTTCCGGGCCATCTACTTTCTGCCCATGGTCTGCGCCCCTGCCGCCATTGCTATGGTGTGGCGCTGGATGTTCAACGGTGAATATGGTATCATCAATACTGTGCTTGGGACCAAGATCAACTGGCTGACCGACCCCAAGACCGCCATTGTGGCCTGCGCCATTGTGGCCATCTGGAGTTCCATCGGCTACGACGCGGTGCTGCTGCTGTCTGGATTGCAGAATATCTCTAAGAGCTACTATGAGGCAGCCCGCATCGACGGCGCCAGCCGGGTGAAGCAGTTCTTCTCCATTACCCTGCCCATGATCTCTCCCACGCTGTTTGTTACCTTGATCATGCGTTTGATGTCCTCCCTGAAGGTGTACGACCTCATCTACATGATGATCGACCAGTCCAACCCGGTCCTGCCCGATGTACAGAGCCTCATGTACCTCTTCTATCGGGAGGCCTTCGTGGCGGGCAACAAGGGTTATGCTTCCGCTATCGTGATTTGGACCATCTTCCTGATCGGTATTGTCACTGTGATCCAGTTTATCGGTCAGAAGAAGTGGGTCAACTACGACGTGTAAGGGGGGAGAGAACATGAAAACCGGAACTATGAGCCGCAGCCGTGGAGTTGCCACGGGGCTTACTTACTTTTTCCTGATCGTGGGCTCTCTGCTGATGATCTTCCCCTTCCTGTGGATGATCCTCACCTCTCTGAAGTCCCTGGCGGAAAGCGTACAGATTCCGCCCACGATCTTCCCCGAAAAAATCGTCTGGTCCAACTTCAGCGAGGCCCTTACCAGCCTGCCCTTTGTGAATCTGTATGCCAATACCATCATCATGGTGTTGGTTCGCGTGCTCTGTGCCATCGTGTTCAGCTCCATGGCGGGCTACGCCTTTGCGAAACTGAACTTCCGGGGCAAGAACGTGCTCTTCACCCTGGTGCTGGTGCAGATGATGATGCCCTCTCAGATCTTCGTCATTCCCCAGTACCAGATGCTGGCCAAGGTGGGCCTGACGGAGAGTATCTTCGCCCTGATCTTCCCGGGTCTGGTCAGCGCCTTTGGTACCTTCTTCCTGCGCCAGGCCTACATGGGTATTCCCAACGAGATTGGTGAGGCAGCCCGTCTGGACGGCTGCAACCAGTGGCAGACCTTCACGAAAGTCATGCTGCCCCTCACCGGAAACTCGGTGGCCGCTCTGACCATCTTCACCGCGGTGTTTGCTTACGCCGACCTCATGTGGCCTCTGGTGGTCAACACGGACATCAATCTGATGACCCTGTCCTCCGGCCTGGCGACCCTGAAGGGTCAGTTCATGACCAACTACCCTGTGCTGATGGCAGGCAGCCTGTTTGCCATGATCCCCATGCTGATTTTGTATCTCATTTTCCAGCGCCAGTTTATCGAGGGTATTGCCCTTACCGGCGGCAAATAAGTTTTCTCTGTCCCGGGGCGGCTCATGCCGCCCCGGGGAGAAGGCCGTCTTCCGCACTTTATTTTTAAGGATGACCAGCTATGATTTTCTTTGATGAACACCACAATACCATCACCCTTACCACCACTGCCTCCACATACCAGATGAAGGTAGATGACAAAGGGGTGCTGCTGCACACCTACTATGGTCCCCGCCTGCGAAACGGCGAGGATTTGTCTTGCCGCATCCGGACCGAGGACCGGGGCTTTTCCCCCAACCCCTGGGAGGCGGGAGACGACCGTACCTATTCCTTGGATACCCTGCCCCAGGAGTACTCCTCCAGCGGCGTGGGGGACTTCCGGGTCCCCAGTGTGGAGGCTACCTGTGTAAACGGCAGCCACACCGTAGACCTGCGCTACGTCCGCCACACCATTGAGGAGGGCAAGTACACCCTGGAGGGTCTGCCCGCCTTCTATGATGAGGGCGTCACCGCCCAGACCCTGACTGTGGAGCTGCGGGACGCCTGCAGCGGCTTGGAAGTGGAGCTGCTGTACAGCGTTCTGGAGCAGTATGACCTCATTACCCGGGCGGTGCGGGTACGCAACGCCGGCAAGGCCCCGGTGGAGCTGGAGCGGGTGGCTTCCGTCTGCCTGGACTTCCCCGCCGGAGACCATGATCTGATTACCCTGGGCGGTGCCTACGCCCGGGAGCGGGAGCCGGTGCGGGCACCCCTGACCCAGGGGGTGCACACCGTGGGCAGCGTCCGGGGCTCCTCCAGCCACCAGCAGAACCCCTTCCTGGTGCTGTGTGACCACGAGACCACCGAGGACGCCGGCCGCTGCTGGGGCATGGCACTGGTCTACTCCGGCAGCTTTTTGGCCAGTGCGGAGTACACCCAGTTCCATGAGACCCGCCTGACCATGGGCATTAACCCCTTCCACTTCCACTGGACCCTCCAGCCCGGAGAGACCTTCACTGCCCCCGAGGCAGCGATGATCTTCTCTGCCCAGGGTCTGGGCCACATGAGCCGCCTGTTCCACCGGGCCATCCGCCTCAATCTGTGCCGGGGTCCCTGGAAGGATCAGCGCCGGCCCATCCTCATCAACAACTGGGAGGCCACTCTGTTCCACTTTGATGCGGAGAAGATCTGTTCCATTGCCAAGGCTGCCAGCCAGGTGGGCGTGGAGATGATGGTCATGGACGACGGCTGGTTTGGAGAGCGCAACAGCGACTTTGCCGGTCTGGGCGACTGGAATGTCAATGAGACCAAGCTCCCCGGCGGCCTGGGCCCCCTGGCCCACCGCATTGAAGAGATGGGCATGAAGTTCGGCTTGTGGGTGGAGCCTGAAATGGTCAATGAGGACTCCGACCTCTACCGGTCCCATCCCGACTGGGCCTTCCAGGTTCCCGGCCGTCCTGTCACCCGGGGTCGTTCCCAGCTGGTGCTGGATCTGACCCGCTCTGAGGTGCGGGAATACATCAAGGAGAACCTGCGGGCGACCCTGAACAGCGCTCCCATCTCCTATGTCAAGTGGGATATGAACCGCAGTCTCACCGACGTGTGGAGCGCCGCCCTTCCCGCCCAGCGGCAGGGCGAGGTGTACCACCGCTATGTACTGGGCGTGTATGAGATCCTGGAGATGCTCCACCAGGAGTTCCCCCAGGTGCTCATCGAGGGGTGCAGCGGCGGCGGCGGCCGCTTTGACTGCGGCATGCTCCATTACACCCCCCAGATCTGGTGCAGCGACAACACCGACGCCATCGAGCGCCTGCGTATCCAGTACGGTACCTCCTTCTGCTACCCTTGCTCCAGCGTGGGCGCCCACGTCTCCGCTGTGCCAAACGGCCTGACCGGCCGCTGTGTACCAATCCACACCCGGGGTGTGGTGGCTGCCGGAGGAACCTTCGGCTATGAGCTGGATCTCAACGAGATCACCCAGGAGGAGATGGACGAGGTCCGGGAGCAGATCGCCCACTACAAGACCTGCTGGGATCTGGTGCTGCGGGGAGACTACTACCGCCTGAGCAATCCCTTCCAGCAGGAGGCTTTCAACGCCTGGATGAATGTCTCCCCCGACAAGAGCCGCGCTCTGGTTGGAGTGGTGATGGGAGTGGGACACGCCAACCCCATTCGTCCCCTGCTGCGCCTGAAGGGATTGGACCCCAACGCCGACTATAGGGTCAACGGTACGGTGTATGGGGGCGACCAACTGATGTATGGCGGCCTGGCCCTGCCTATTCTGCAGGAATATCAGGCCCTTCAGTTTGATTTGGAACGAGTTTGACCTGCCTTTGGAGAGGAGAATGACCCATGGATCAGGGACGCTTTTCTGTGTTTCCCCATGAAAATTTTGTAGATCTGTTTTTGGTGCAGTTTGGCTGGGAACAGTGTGAATCCCTGTATTCCTATGGGCCTCATGTGCGCAACAACTACCTCTTCCATTACATCATCTCCGGCAAGGGTCATCTGGAGGTGCGCCAGCGGGATGGTTCTGTGCGGACCTATCCGCTCCACAGCGGCCAGGGGTTTTTGATCTGCCCCAACCAGGTGACCACCTACTGTGCGGATGAGAAGGACCCATGGGCCTATACCTGGGTGGAGTTCGGCGGGGTTCAGGCCCAGTACCGTCTGACCCTGGCGGGCCTGGCGGAGGATCAGCCGGTCTATACTCCCATCCAGCCTGACATGGCCCAGCCAGTGAAGGATGAACTGCTGTTTATTGCCAACCACGCCCAGTTCTCCTCCCTGAATCTGATGGCCCATTTTTACCTCTTTTTAGACGCCCTCATTGAGAGCTCCTCCTCCAAACAGCGGGTGCGGGGCCTGTCCCAGCAGGGCTTCTATATCCGGGAGGCCATCCACTTTATTGACCAGTATTACCGGGATGATATCCGCATTGAGCAGATCGCCAGCTTTTGCGGCCTGAACCGCACCTATTTCAGCCGCCTGTTTAAGGAGGTCATGGGCCAGACGCCCCAGGAGTACCTGGCCCGCTACCGGGTGAATAAGGCCATGGAGCTCATGCGCAACACCAACATGAGCATCGGCGAGGTGGCCAGCATGGTGGGCTATCCCAACCAGCTGTACTTCTCCAAGGTATTCCGTAAATATCAGGGGATGCCGCCCCGGGTGTGGCGGCAGGAGGATGGGATGGCTCTGGAAAAGAAGCAGAGTGCCGAACAGACCCAGACCAAGCCCCCCAAGGTCCGCAACTAAGGAGGACGCCCATGTTTTTCAATCCCAACGATTTCCGACGCCGGCAGGAGCGCACCGGCCCCTCCGGCCTGCTGGAGCTGTTCTCCCGGGAGTGGCTGACCATCGTGCGCATAGACCTGCTCACCTGTGTGTCTCTGATTCCTCTGGTCACCCTGCCCCCCGCCATTATGGCTATGAACCATATGGCCCGCCGCATGGCGGTGGATCACAGCGTGACGGCAAGAGAGTACTGGAGCTCCTTCCGGGACAATTTTTGGCGGTCCTATCCCACGTTTTTCCTGGGTGTGCTGCTGCCGATCATCTCTTTATGGTCCAGCTTTTTCTATGCCGGAAAGGCGGCTGGAAACTTGATCCTGTTTTTTCCCTGTGTGTTTTCCATCTTTGTCTTTGTGGTATCTATGCTGATGTCGGCCTACCTGTTCCCCCTGGCCTCCTCCGGGATGCCTTTGGGGCAGGCCATCCGGCAGAGCTTTGCCCTGGGATTTGCCCGGCCTGGCCAGGCCCTGATGTGCGCCCTGCTCAACGACTCCCTGGCCATTTTGGCCATCGGATTTCTCCCCTTCAGCATTCCATACTTCCTGCTGGGCGGACTGATGTTCCCCTGTGTGGCGGGACAGGTTATGGTGCGTCCGGCGCTGGAGCAGTTCTGCCCCAACCTGGAGGGAGACGAAGAGGAAGAATTTTAAACCAGTAAAAAAACTGGCAGCTCATTGAGCTGCCAGTTTTTTTCGCTTCATTTGATTGCAAAACGTTTACTTGCTGCGCTTTAATACTTCCAGGACGAAAGCCCACAGCCGCTGGGTAGAAGAAATGCTCAGGCGCTCCCGAGGAGTGTGGATCTCCTTCAGGTCGGGGCCGATGGATACGCAGTCCAAACCGGCCAGCTTGCCGGAGAAAATGCCGCACTCCACGCCGGCGTGGATGGCCTCGATGCTGGGTTCCCGGCCGTACTGCTCCCGGAAGATGGCTACCATCCGGTCCCGCAGGGGGGAGTCAGCCCGGTACTCCCAGCTGGAGTAGTCGCCGAAAAATTCCACGCTGCCGCCCAGCTGCTCCATCAGGCTGGACAGGCGGCCCTTGAGCATCTCCTTCTGGGATTCCACCGAGCTGCGCACACAGAAGGAGGCCTGGACCTCATGCTCCCGGGTAGCCAGAATGCCCAGGTTCAGGGAGGTCTGTACCAGACCTTCAATGTCAGCGCTCATGACCTGGACGCCGTTGGGCAGGCAGGTGAGCATGCACAGCACCTTCTTGGTGGAGGCGGCGTCCATAGCCTCTCCGGCGGAGGCGTCCTCCACCGTCACCGCCACCTTGGGGTCGGTGACCCGGTACTCGGCAGCAAAGTGGGCGGCCATCTCCTGGGCGGCGGCCTTGGCAGCGGCGGCATCGGTTACCACCACCAGGGCAGAGGTCTTGTTGGGGATAGCGTTGTCTTTCAGACCGCCGTTTACCTCTATGATGCGCAGGTCGGTAGCAGAGGCCATGGCCTGGAGCAGACGGCCCATCAGCATGTTGGAGTTGGCACGGCCCTTGTGGATCTCCGTACCGGAGTGGCCGCCCTGCAGGCCGCTGATGGTGACAGTGAGGGCATCACCCTGGAAGGGGGCCCGGGCGATAGGCAGCAGGCAGGTGGACACGTTGCCGCCGGCGCAGCTGACGGTGAACACGCCCTCCTCCTCGGAGTCCAGGTTGAGGAGCTGACGGCCCTTCAGGGGGGACACGTCCATGGAGACAGCGCCCAGCATACCGATCTCCTCGTCCACGGTGAACACGGCCTCCAGACGGGGGTGGGGGATGTCCTTGGCGTCCAGAATGGCCAGAGCCATGGCCACGGCGATGCCGTCATCGCCGCCCAGAGTGGTGCCCTTGGCGGTGACAAAGTCGCCCTCCACCATCAGGTCCAGGCCCTCCTTCTCCATGTCCTTGGGGCAGTCGTGCTCCTTCTCACACACCATGTCCAGGTGGCCCTGGAGAATGAGAGCAGGGGCGTTCTCGTAGCCGGGGGTGGCCTCTTTGATGATGATGATATTGTTGTCGGCATCCTGGTAGTGCTCCAGGCCCCGCTCCTTGGCAAAGGCCACACAGTAGTCACTGATAGCCTTGGTGTTCCGGGAGCCGTGGGGGATGGCGCACAGGTCTTCAAAGAAGCGGAATACGCTCTTGGGTTCCAGGTTGGATAGTACGTTCATAGCTGCATACTCCTCTCGTGGCAGATTTATTTCCTCAGGCGGTAGCGGCCGTTGGAGCATTCCTCCAGCAGCAGCTGTTCCACCATGTATTGGGCTAATTTGGGGGCGAAGGCTTTGGGGTTCTGGACCATCGCCTTCTGCCGGGACCAGAACTGCCCGGCCTTTACACCAGTGCAGAGCTGGGTGATCTGGGACAGGGTGATCTCCTCGTTCTTCTTGAGGTAGTTTACCACCTTGCCCGCGCTTTTGTTCAATAAAATCCGCTCCAGGTCGGCGCCCTGGGTGTAGCTCTTTTTCAGACCCCACACGTACAGGATCGCCGTTACCACAGCGAAGACCAGGATGCCCAGAATGGTCTCCCAGGTATTCATGCCTTCACCTTGTCCTTTCCGCGAAACAGGATAAATTCGTTGTTGCGCAGGATCTGCATATACTTCACCAGGCGGTCGTAGAGAGGCTCGGCCTGGTCGCCGAACTGCTCCTTCATCCGCTGGGCCAGCTGACCTACGGTGTGCTCTCCGTCGATCTCTTTCCACAAAAAGCTGCCGTACTCGTCCAGCTTGATGTGGCTGACCCGGGGGGTGTGGAAGAATTTCTGGGCGATGGAGGCGTAGAAGCCGTGGTGTACCATGTGGATGGTGACAATGCCGTCCTCGCCTGCGCTCCAGTCATTTTTGGGGTTCATAATGGGGATGAAATCCAAATAATTTTCGCTCTTTTTCTTGGCCATATCGGTTTCTCCTCATGGATAATAGCCCAAACCGGGCTGCATACCAAAGTATACAGCCCGGCTGGGGAAAAAACAAGAATTACTTCTTCTTGCTGTCCTTGGTGGCGAAGAGATAGATGGTGAACAGGATGACGGCAAAGCAGATGAGGCCGCCGATGTTACCAATGCTGAAGAACTCACTGAGATTGATCTTGTCGCTGAGGTAGAGAGTCTTACCCTCGGCGTTGAGACCCATGGGGATAACCGCCAGCACAGCCAGCAGGATGCCCACGATACCCTCGCCGGCAATGAGGCCGGAGGAGTACAGCACGCCGGACTGGACGGTGTTCTCCTTCTCCTTGTCAGAGCTGTACTTCCGCTTCTCCAGGTACCAGCGCAGCAGGCCGCCCAGCATCATGGGCACGGACAGGTAGATGGGCAGGTACAGGCCGATGGCGAAGGGCAGCACGGGGATGCCCAGCACTTCCACGACCAGAGCGATGAACACGCCCACGAACACCAGGTTCCAGGGCAGGTTGCCGCCCATAACGCCCTCGACGATCATCTTCATCAGCACAGCCTGAGGAGCGGGCAGGTCATCGGAGCCGTAGCCGCCCCAAGCCATGCTCAGCAGATACAGGATGGCGCCGATGGCCACAGCCGACACCGCCACGCCGATCAGCTCACCGATCTGCTGCTTCTTGGGGGTAGCGCCCACCAGGAAGCCGGTCTTCAGATCCTGAGAGGTATCGCCGGCGATAGCGGCGATGACGCAGATGATGCCGCCGATGACGATGGCAGCGATCATGCCGTTGATGCCGTCGTTGCCGGTGGCCTTCAGCAGCAGGGTGGAGATGAGCAGGGTAGCAATGGCCATGCCGGACACGGGGTTATTGGAAGAACCAATGAGACCCACCATCCGGGAGGACACGGTGGCAAAGAAGAAGCCGAAGACAATGACGATGAGAGCGGTGAACAGGTTCAGGGGGATAGCGGGAACCAGCCACATCACCACAGCCACAATGAGCACGCCCAGCAGAACCACCTTCATGGGGATGTCCTGTTCGGTACGCAGGGTGCTGTTGCCGCGGCCCTTGCCGTAGTCGCCCATGGCGTCCTTAAAGGTACGCACGATGAGGGGCAGGGACTTAATGAGGCTGAGCACGCCGCCGCAGGCCACAGCGCCCGCGCCGATGTAGCGCAGGAAGTTGCTCCACAGGCTGGATACGCCGCCCTCGGCAATCAGTACGTTGATGGTCTTTTCCGCAGGGAACAGGACCAGGTCGCCGCCGAACAGAGCCATCAGAGGCATGATGACAAACCAGCCCAGCACGCCGCCGGCGAACAGGTAAGAGGATACCTTCACGCCGCAGATATAGCCCACGCCGGCCAGGGCGGGCAGCACGTCGATGCCGATGCCGGAGCCCTTGTAGGGGGTAACGTCATAGGTGATTTCGCTGGGGAAGATCTTCAGGCCGTCGGCGATGAACTTATAGACGGCAGCGATGCCCAGACCGGAGAACACGGTGGACGCCTTGGCGCCGCCCTCTTCACCGGCGATGAGCACCTCGGCGCAGGCCTGTCCCTCGGGGTAAGCCAGCACGCCGTGCTCCTTCACGATCAGAGCGCTGCGCAGGGGGATCATCATCAGCACGCCCAGCACGCCGCCGCACAGGGCGATCAGGCCGATCTCCACCAGACCAGGCACATCACACAGGCCGTCCTTGGCCCACATGAACAGGGCGGGCAGGGTGAAGATAGCGCCGGCGGCCACGGACTCACCGGCGGAACCGATGGTCTGCACCATGTTGTTTTCCAGGATGGAGTCACGCCGCAGGATCTTGCGGATGACGCCCATGGAAATAACAGCCGCGGGGATGGATGCGGAAACGGTCATGCCCACGCGCAGTCCCAGATAAGCGTTGGCGCCGCCAAAGATAATGGCCAAAATGGCGCCCAACACCACGGAAACCACGGTAAATTCCGGCATCACCTTGTCCGCGGGGACATAGGGTTGGAATTTTTTCTCTTCCACGATGTTTCTTTCCCTTCTTTCATTTTAAGCTGCTGGTTCCACCCCTCTCTCCGGCTTACGCCGAGATGGAAGCCATGGGTGCAGCTAGTACACTATTCTACGGTTTTTTACGCCATTCGTCAAGACTTTTGTCCATCTATGGCGCACAAATGCATACAAAAATCCACCGGCCTGGGAAAGCCTGGCTGTGAAGGATTGACGCATAGCCGTCGTTTTCCTGTCCATACTATATTTTGTTTCCAAAAAACCACCGTGGGAGGAATTATATAGATGAAAGCAACCGGTATCGTTCGCAGAATTGACGATCTTGGCCGTGTGGTAATACCAAAAGAGATTCGGCGCACCATGCGGATCCGGGAAGGCGATCCCCTGGAAATCTACACGGAGCGGGATGGCAGCGTCATTTTTAAAAAGTATTCCCTGCTGGGGGGCTTAACGGAGTTTGCCGCTCAGCTGTGTGAAACCCTCAATCGTACCACCGGGCGGGTGGCGGTCATTACCGACCGGGACAACGTCATTGCCCTGTCCGGCGCACCCCGGAGGGAGCTGATGGACAAGCAGATTGCCCCCGAACTGGAGCGGCTGATGGAGAGCCGGCAGATCTACCAGCATAAGGTTGGCGAGATCGGCGTGCCTCTATGCGCGGAGGAGGGACGGTTTTTCCTGGATACCGTGGCCCCCATCCTGTCTGAGGGGGATGTGCTGGGCAGCGTGGTGTTTACCGCCCCGGAGGAGAACCTCACCGGCGGTGAGGTGGAGTATAAGCTTGCCCAGTCCATCGCCGTGTTCCTGGGCAAGCACATGGAGAGCTGAGCCCCTTCCTTTAAATATAAAGGAATAAAAAATCCCGCGCCGGATCAATCCGGCGCGGGATGTATCAAACAAAAAAACTGGGGCAAGATACAAGCAGCGCCGGCCAATGGCCGGCGCTGTTGACCTCAAAGAGGATTAGCCCTGAGAGATGGCGCTCATGGGGCAGCTATCGGCGCAGGAACCGCAGTCCAGGCAAGCGCCGGCGTTGATCTCGTAGTGATCAGCACCCTGAGAAATAGCACCCACGGGGCAGGCATCCGCGCAGGAACCACAGCTGATGCAAGCATCGCTAATGACATAGGCCATTGGAAAACACCTCCCTAAAAATCTACAACTCATTCTACCACATCTTTTCAAAATTGCAATGCTAATTTTTGAAAAAGCGGGCATAGTTAGAAAAGACAACCCGTTGCTCCGGGAACATTCGGGAGGGGCTCCGGGATCTGGAAAAACTGGAGGGATTACCATGGCTGACTGCCGTTTTACATCCACTGCTCTGGGGGCCATCCGTCTGGCTCAGGAGAACGCCGCCCGTCTGGGTCACACCTATGTGGGCAGCGAGCACCTGCTGCTGGGACTGGCCAGCCAGGAGTACAGCACTGCTGCCCGTCTGCTGAAGGAGGAGGGGGCGGACAGCGCCCGTCTGCGCCTTTGCATCGCCCAACGGGTGGGCACCGGAGTGCCCGGGCGTACCCTGCACCAGGGTCTCACCCCCCGATGCTGCCAGGCTATTCAGCAGGCGGCTGCGGAGGCCAAAAAGCTGGGGCAGCCGGCGGTCAATTCCGAGCATCTGCTGCTGGGCCTGCTGCGGGACCCGAACAGCTCAGCGGTACGGATGCTGGGGGAGTGTAAGGTGGACAGTACCCGGCTCAGTCAGCGGGTATCTGCCGCCCTGGGGGGCGAGGAGAGCATCTCCCGGGTCATCCGCAGCCGGGAGCCGGAGCGCAGCGGGGGAGACACCCGCCAGCTGGACCAGTGCGCCAGGGATCTCACCGCGATGGCCCGCCAGGGCGGCCTGGATCCGGTGATCGGCCGGGAGGCTGAGCTGAGCCGCCTTATTCAGATCCTCTCCCGCCGTACCAAGAACAATCCCGCCCTCATTGGTGAGCCAGGCGTGGGCAAGACGGCGGTGGTGGAGGGCTTAGCCCTGGCCATTGCCGACGGCACCGCCCCTGCCCACCTGCTGGGTAAGCGGGTGTGTGCGCTGGATCTGTCCGCCATGGTGGCGGGCACCAAGTACCGGGGAGAATTTGAGGAGAAGCTCAAGCACGTACTCCAGGAGGTGCGCCGGGCGGGCAATGTGATCCTCTTTATTGACGAGCTCCACACCATCGTGGGGGCAGGCAGCGCCGAGGGGGCTATTGACGCGGCCAACATCCTGAAGCCTGCCCTCTCCCGGGGAGAGATCCAAGTGATCGGAGCCACCACCCTGGACGAGTACCGCAAGTATATTGAAAAGGACTCCGCCCTGGAGCGCCGCTTCCAGCCGATCACCGTGCGCCAGCCCACCCGGGACCAGACCCTGGCCATCCTCCGGGGGCTGCGGGGCCGGTATGAGGCCCACCACCATATCACCATCTCGGACAAGGCCCTGGAGGCGGCGGTGGATCTGTCCATCCGCTATTTGCCGGAGCGGTTTTTGCCAGACAAGGCCATCGATCTCATGGATGAGGCGGCCTCTCAAGCTAGACTGTCGGGACATACGCTGCCTCCTGAACTTCAGCGGCTGGAGCAGCGGGCGGTCCAGGCGGGGCGGCAGCTGAGTCAGGCCATCCGCAAGCAGGACTTTGAGAAGGCGGCCATGCTCCGGGACGCGGAGGGGGACTTCCGCAAGGAGCTGGAGGCGGGAAAGAAGCGATGGCGGCAGGGGCAGGGCCCCTGTGCGGTGGAGGAGAGCCACATCCGGGCGGTACTGTCCCAGTGGACCGGGGTGCCGGTGAGCGACCCTACCCAGCACGACCGGAAAGCGCTGGAGGAGCTGGAGCAGTCGCTGGAGCAGTCGGTGCTGGGTCAGGAGCAGGCCGTAAAGGCGGTGGCCCGGGCGGTGCGCCGGGGGCGGCTGGGGCTGAAGGACCCCAGGCGGCCGGTGGGCTGTTTTCTGCTGCTGGGTCCCAGCGGTGTGGGCAAGACCCAGTTGTGCCGCAGCCTGGCCCAGACCCTGTTCGGCAGCTCCGAGGCCCTCATCCGCTTTGATATGTCGGAGTATATGGAGGCCCACAGTGTCTCCCGTCTCATCGGCTCACCCCCGGGCTATGTGGGCCACGAGGAGGGGGGACAGCTCACCGAGCGGGTGCGGCGCAGCCCCTGGTCGGTGGTGCTGTTGGACGAGCTGGAGAAGGCCCACCGGGACGTGTGGTCGGTGCTCCTCCAGGTGATGGAGGAGGGCGTGCTCACTGACAGCCAGGGACGAAAGACAGACTTTCGGAATACGGTATTGGTGATGACCTCCAACCTGGGGGCAAGGCACTTTCAGCAAAAGACCCGCCTGGGCTTTGGGGGCGGCGGGGAGAGCGACCGGAAGGCCCTGGAGGGGGAGGTATTGGCGGAGGCAAAACGCACCTTTGCCCCGGAGTTTTTAAACCGTCTGGACGCCGCCCTGGTATTTCACCCCCTGGGGGAGGAGACGCTGGTGTCCATCACCCGGCAGCTGCTGGGGGAGACGGGCAAGCGGCTGGAGGGCCTGGGGGTCACCATGCAGGTGGAGGAGGAGGCCGTGCGGCTGCTGGCCAGAAAAGGCAGCCACCGGGACTACGGGGCGCGGCCTCTGCGCCGGGCCATCGCCGCCTGGGTGGAGGATCCCGCCGCTGACCTGCTGCTCTCTGGCCAGTGCCAGAGGGGCGGCGGGCTCCATGTCCTGGTCCGGGACGACCGGGTCCGGGTGGAGTGCCTGACAGGAGATCATGCTCCACATGGAGTAATCTAGTTTTTAAAATTAGATTTGGTAATTCTGCACATTGATTTTCAACTGGAGGGGGACTATACTATGGAGCATAGAAGAGTGTTTGACTGGCGCAATTCCAGCGCGTTTGATTGTGAGGTGTCTGATATGCTCCATGATACGGCTATTTCGGCGAAACCTTCCCTCTCAATTCCCCGTCCCCGGCGGCGCAAGGAGGTGCGGGATCCCTACGACGGCCTGCGGCCCTGGTCGGCCATCACCCACGGTGTGGGGGCGGTTCTGGCCGCGGTAGGGACGGTGTATCTGGCCATACAGTCCATTTTGATGGGCAAGTGGGGCAACCTGGCAGTCTTTTTGATTTACGGATTGTCCATGGTGTGTCTGTACACCGCCAGCACCTTGTACCACTGTATCAACACGACCCGCGCCAAACGGATCGCCCTGCGCAAGTACGACCATTGCTCCATCTATCTGCTTATCGCCGGCAGCTACACCCCCGTGTGTCTGACCGTGCTGTGGGGCAACGGCGGGCTGCCTCTGTTTTGTACCATCTGGGGCTTGGCTCTGGCCGGCGTGGTGCTTACCATCGCCAAGCTGGATATTCCCCGGTGGCTCACCAGTGTCATCTACCTGGTGATGGGATGGCTGGCCATCTTTGCCATCGTCCCTCTGTCCCGACTGATGCCTGGGGCCGGTATGTTCTGGCTTATTCTGGGCGGCGTGCTGTATACCGTGGGCGGTGTGCTTTACGCGGTGAAGTGGCCCGGCCGGAACAACCCCCGCTTTGGCTGCCACGAGATCTTCCACGTGTTCATCCTGCTGGGCTCCATCGCCCACTTTATGATGATGGCTCAGGTCATTGCCTATCTTTAAAGACAAAAAATCCCGGAAGCTTGGCTTCCGGGATTTTTTATGCGTTCAGATTATACTTCCAGAGGGTGGATTTCCTTGCGGTAGACCCGGCGCAGGAACAGAGTACAAAGACAGACGGCCACCAGTTCAGCGATGGGGAAGGCCCACCACACCAGTTCCAGTCCGTGGAGCTGGGACAGAAGGAAGGCAATAGGCAGCAGCACGATCAGCTGACGTACCACCGATACCACCAGGCTGAGCACGCCGTGGCCCAGAGCCTGGAATACGGAGGAGCACACCACCGAGTAGCCGGCAAGCAGGAAGCTTAGGGAGATGATCCGCAGGGCTGGCACACCGATGGTGAGCATATCGCCGGTGTCCTGCTCGGAGCGGAACAGGTCCAGCAGCACGTCGGGGAATACCTGGAAGATCAGCAGACCGATGAGCATGATGCACACAGCGTAGATGACGCTGAGCTTGATGGTCTGCTTGATGCGGTCGGGGCGGCGGGCGCCGTAGTTATAGGCCACAATAGGTACCATACCGTTGTTGAGACCAAAGACCGGCATAAACACAAAGGACTGGAGCTTGAAGTACACGCCGAACACCGCGGTGGCGGTGGTGGTAAAAGCGATGAGGATCTTGTTCATACCGAAGACCATCACCGAGCCGATGGAGGACATGATGATGGAGGGCACACCCACCGCATAGATGCGGGAGATGATATGGCCCTGGGGACGGAAGCCCTTCAGGCTCAGCTGTACGTCGGGGTTGCGGGTGGCGTTGATGACCACCGACACCAGAGCGGCAATGATCTGGCCCAGCACAGTAGCCACAGCCGCGCCGGCCACCTCCATGCGGGGCAATCCAAACAGGCCAAAAATCAGGATCGGGTCCAGGATAATGTTGATCACAGCGCCCAGGGCCTGGGTGAACATGGTGTACAGGGTGCGGCCGGTGGCCTGAAGGATACGCTCAAAGGTGATCTGGAAGAACATGCCCACCGACAGGGTACACACAATAAACATATAGCTGGCGCCGTAGTCTACAATGGCCTGCTTGTCCGTCTGAATGGAGAAAAACAGCCGGGAGCAGGTCAGACCGATGAGCATAAAGACGATATAGCTGACTGCGGCCAGAAACAGGCCGTTCATGGCGGCGGCGTTGGCCCGATCCTGCCGCTTTTCCCCTAAGCTTTTGGACAGCAGGGCGTTGATACCGACCCCGGTGCCTACCGCCACCGAGATCATCAGGTTTTGAATCGGGAAAGCCAGCGAGACGGCATTCAGGGCATCCTCACTGAGCTGGGCCACAAAGACACTGTCCACCACATTGTACAGGGCCTGGACCAGCATGGAGATCATAATCGGGATGGACATAGACAGCAATAATCGGTTGACTGGCATGGTGCCCATCTTATTTTCCGCGGGCTTGTTCTGACTCATAGTGCAGCTCCTTCTCTCTCTCACAATCGTCGAAAATCGTACCACCAAAAGGGCCAAAGAAAAGACGACTTGTCGAAACAAGTCGTCTTTTTCTCTGGTGCGGCTGACGGGAGTCGAACCCGTACGCCCGTCCGGACACAAGCACCTCAAGCTTGCCAGTCTACCAATTCCAGCACAGCCGCAAACAGGCGGTCTATTGAAAACCGCCTTATTATTATAAGTGGAGCAGCCAGATTTGTCAACGGGTTGGAGAAAAAATTATTTACTCTTTTCCTGCTGTCCCAGCTTATGCTGCTCCAGCATGGCCTGATGCTCCCGGCGCAGCTCTTGCCACAGCTGCTGGGAGGTCCACTCCCGGTTGCTGGGGGTGAGCACCGCCTTGAGGGGGATGGGAGGCAGTTTGGCCCGCTTCATGGCCCCCAGCAGCTGGTCCAGCTTGGGACCGGTGAGGGAGCAGAACACCAGCATGGGGTCGGAAAATTCCTCCTCTACCCCGGCGGCCTCGTTGCTGCCCTCCAGCAGCTGAGTGAGGGGGAGACCGTACTGGCCTGGCTCCACCGCTTTCATGCGCAGCTTCTGCATCACCAACACCTGGCGCAGCTTGCTCCACTGGGGTCCGGAGCAGTTGTAAAGCAGTACCATTTCGCCTGCCATAGAAATCCCTCCTAAGTGAAAGGTGCCCGGGCGGCAGAGCCGCCCGGGCCCGGTTAAATATTTTTAGACGTTGGCCAGAGCCTGCTCCAGGTCGGCAAGGATGTCCTTGGCATCCTCAATGCCCACGGAGAAGCGCACCAGGTCGGGGGACACCCCGGCAGCGGCCAGCTCCTCGTCGTTCATCTGGCGGTGGGTGGAAGAGGCGGGGTGGAGCACACAGGTCTTGGCGTCAGCCACATGGGTGGCGATGGAGGCCAGCTTCAGTCCGGCCATGAACTTCTCTGCGGCCTGACGTCCGCCCTTCACGCCGAAGATGACCACGCCGCAGGTGCCGTTGGGCATGTACTTCTTGGCGCGCTCGTGGTACTTGTCTCCAGGCAGGCCGGCGTACTGCACCCAGGCGATCTTCTCATGGCCCTGGAGATACTCAGCCACTGCCTGGGCGTTCTCACAGTGCTTCTTCATCCGCAGGGGCAGAGTCTCCAGGCCGATGTTCAGCAGGAAGCAGTTGTTGGGGGAGGGGATGGAGCCCAGATCCCGCATAAGCTGCACGGTGGCCTTGGTGATGAAGGCGCCCTCCAGGCCAAAGCGCTCAGTATAGGTGACGCCGTGGTAGCTCTCGTCGGGGGTGGTGAGGCCGGGGAACTTGTCGGCGTGGGCGTTCCAGTCAAACTTGCCGCTGTCTACAATGGCGCCGCCCACGGTGAGGGCGTGGCCGTCCATATACTTGGTGGTGGAGTGGGTGACGATGTCGCAGCCCCACTCGAAGGGACGGCAGTTCACCGGGGTGGCGAAGGTGTTGTCCATGATCAGGGGCACGCCGTGCTTGTGGGCGGCCTTGGCGAACTTCTCAATGTCCAGCACGGTGAGGGCGGGGTTGGCGATGGTCTCGCCGAAGACGGCCTTGGTGTTGGGACGGAAGGCGGCGTCCAGCTCCTCCTCGGAGCACTCGGGGTCCACGAAGGTGAACTCGATGCCCATGCGCTTCATGGTGACGGCAAACAGGTTGAAGGTGCCGCCGTAGATGGAGGTGGAGGAGATCACGTGATCGCCGCAGCCGGCGATGTTGAAGATGGCGTAGAAGTTGGCTGCCTGGCCGGAGGAGAGGAGCATGGCGGCGCTGCCGCCCTCCAGAGCGGCGATCTTAGCCGCCACGGTGTCGTTGGTGGGGTTCTGCAGGCGGGTATAGAAGTAGCCGCTGGCCTCCAGGTCGAACAGCTTGCCCATCTCCTCGCTGGTCTCATAGCGGAAAGTGGTGGACTGGACGATGGGGAAGTTGCGGGGCTCCCCATTGCCGGGGCGATAGCCGGCGTGGAGGCAGTCGGTGGCGATCTGATAGTTGCTCATGGAAACTCCTTCTTTCTGTGTCAATAACGCCTAAGAAAGGCACTTTATTAAAATGCAGGGATAATGTATAAGCGTAGCCGGATTTTTCCCGTTTGTCAAGAGGTCCCCTGGGGGGAGAGGGTGGGGTCCAGCACCGCCTCCTGGGCGGTCATGGTCTGGTGGCTGCGGGAGTGGTAGGTGTGGCCGTCGGACTGGATCTGTACCGACTCCACCCCGGCGATCTGGCTCATGGTGAGCACCAGACAGTAGTCGGCCAGAGTGAGGGACACGTCGGCCAGGCCGCCGTACTGCTCGGAGAGGTTGAGAGTCAGCAGCCCGTCAGACAGCTCCCAGCTCACCAGGGTCACCCCCTGGGGGAAGGGGGAGATGAGTCCGTTTTGCGTGGGACCGTTCATCAGGGCGGAGAAGAGCTCCTCCACCCCAGGCTCTCCCTTGCCGGGGTAGGCCTGGCTGGAGATAGCTGCACCGTGGGTGGACACGTCCGGGTCGGTCTGGAAGTAGAGCTGGTAGCCGCTGCTGCTGCGGCTGCTGCCGCAGCCCGACAGTATGAGCAGCAAAAGAAGCAAAAGAGAAAGCATCCGTCTCAAGATGGCTCACCTCCTACCTCCGGCGTCTCACAGGGGAAGCCCACGGTAAATACGCTGCCCTCGCTCTGGCGGCGCTGGGCGGTGACCCAGCCGCCGTGGCGGCGCACCGTATCCCGGACGATGGACAGCCCCAGGCCGGTGCCTCCGGCGGCACGGGAGCGGGCCTTGTCCACCCGGTAGAAGCGGTTAAAGACCTTGGGCAGCTCATCCTCCGGGATGCCCACGCCGGTGTCTGCCACCTCCAGCAGCACCTGGTCCCCGTCCCGGCGCACGGTGACATAGACCCGGCCGCCGGGGAAGTTATACTTGATGGCGTTTTCAATCAGGTTAAAGCAGATCTGGTACAGGTCATCTTCGGTACACCGCAGGGTGCAACCGGGCTTCCAGCTGGCCTCCACTGTCACGTCGGCGGCGTCGGCTACCGGGGTGAGCATGTTGATGGCCCGCTGGGTCACCTTGGCCAGATCCACCACCTGGGTCTCGCCCACCGGCAGGCTGTCCAGCCGGGTGAGGGCCAGCAGGTGCTCGGTGATGCGGGTGAGGCGCTCAGCTTCATCCCCGATGTCGGTAACAAAGTCCCGCACCGTCTCCTGGTCCATCTCCTCGTTCTGGAGGATGGAGTCGGCCAGCAGACGGATGGAGGCCAAGGGGGTCTTCAGTTCGTGGGAGGCGTCAGAGACAAAGCGGCGGCGCACCTCCTCGGTGGTCTGAAGGCGGTCGGTGAGCTGATTAAACTCCTCAGCCAGATGGGCCAGCTCGTCCTTGCCCGAGGGCTGGAGACGGTGGCCGTACTCCCCTTCGCCCACAATGCGGATGGCCCCCAGCAGAGCTCCGATGCGGGAGGTGAGCACCTTGGAGAAGAAAAAGCTGATGGTCAGGGCGATGGCGATGAGAACCAGCGAGATGGAGCGCAGGTTCTGCTGCAGATTCATGAGCAGGGCGCCCTGGGTGGTGTCCTCCTCGGTAAGGTAGATGGCGCCGATGGTCATGCCCCGGTAGACGATGGGGCAGGCGGCGGTGGAGAGAAAGCAGCCGTCCCGGTACTGGGAGTAGACCACATCGCTGCCCTTCAGGGCCAGCACCACTTCCTGAAACAGGGCGTAGTGGTACTCCTGCTGTGTGGTCTCGTCTGTCTGACTGCTCTCCTCCTCACTGTCCTCCGGGGCTGGCTGGTCCAGGCTGTCATAGAGAATGAGCCCGGAGGGGTCGGTGACCAGCACCCGGCTCAGGCCAGTGCTGTCCAGCATATTCATGACTCTCGCCACCTGGTCGGCGTTGAGGGACTCCAGCTCCATCAGGGCGGAGGCCATCACCGCCGCCTGACTCTTCAGCGAGTCCCGCTTGGAGGAGAAGAGCAGGTTCTGGGAGGCGATGAGAGGGTAGGTGTTCAGCAGCACCAGCACCACCGCCAGAATGGCCAGGTAACTCATGGCATATTTGACCTGCAGGCGGGAGAAGAAGGGGATCTTCTGCTGGGCCTTGCTGCCCGGGGCGCGGCTATCCAAGGGGCGGCGCCTCCTTTCCTGGGATCATTTTTTCTGCTCGGGGTGGCTGCTCAGGTAGTAGCCCACCCCCCACTTGGTGCGGATATACTGGGGATTGGCCGGGTCCAGCTCCAGCTTTTCCCGCAGCCGCCGCACGTGGACGTCCACGGTGCGGTAGTCCCCGATATATTCATAGCCCCACACCACGTTGAGGAGGTTCTCCCGGCTGTACACCCGCCCGGGGTTGCGCATGAGCAGTTCCATCAGGTCAAACTCCTTGGCGGTGAGGTCCACGCTCACCCCGTCCTTCCAGGCGGAGCGCTCGTTGGGGTCCAGACGGATGTGGCCCACGGTGAGCTGGCCCGCCGCCTGGCGCTGCACGGTGGCCCCGGAGCGGCGCAGCAGAGCCCGCACCCGGGCCTTCAGCTCCAGAATGTTGAAGGGCTTTGTGATATAGTCGTCCGCTCCGCACTCAAAACCGATGATCTTGTCGGTGTCCTCGCTGCGGGCGGTGAGCATGATAATGGGCACGTTGGAAAACTCCCGGATACGCATGCAGGCCTGGAGTCCGTCGATCTTGGGCATCATCAGGTCCAGGATGATGAGGTCAAACTTGCCCTCCCGGGCAAGCTCCACGGCCTGCTCCCCGTCGTAGCCAGTCTCCACCTGGTAGCCCTCGTTTTTCAAATTAAAGGTGATTCCCTTCACCAGGACGCGCTCGTCGTCCACTACTAAAATCTTTGCCATAGGTGTAAAAGCTCCCTTGTCAATCTAAGGTGATATAGTCTAAAAGACCCTCCAGAGTGGCCTCTCCAATACCGGAGACCTCCAGCAGCTGATCGGTGCTCTGGAAGGGGCCGTGCTCGGTGCGGTAGTCCACAATAGCCTGGGCCTTGGTGGGGCCGATGCCGGGCAGACGGTCCAGCTCCTGTACGTCGGCGGTGTTGATGGGAATGCGCTCCCCCTCCAGCAGGCTATCCGGCTGCTGGCTGTTCTGGGAGGCATCGGAGGTCTCCGACTGGGCGGCAGAGGAGGAAGAGGCGGAGATAGCTGCCTGCTGTACGCTAACGGTGTAAGGCTCCCCCTGAGTCTGGCTGGCAAGGAACCAGCCTCCGGTAAACAGAACAAAGGCGGCGGTCAGCCCCAGAGCCGCGGCCTCATATCGGGAAATCCCAGCCATTTTTTCCGCTCCTTCCGCTTGCGGTGGTGTCTTTGGTTTGCTATAATTGTCTTATCTTCGGGTTCAGAGAAGGATCCCACATCGGGATAGAATCCTCTGACGTTACATTATATCATACATACGGAGAATTTCCCATGAAAAAATATCGACTTTTTGCCCTGGTGCTGGTGGTATCCATAATGACCACCCTTCTGCTGCCCTTCCAATCCCTTGCCCTGGAACCGCCGGAATTTCATGGCAAAAACGCCATCCTGGTGGACGCCAACTATAATGAGGTTTTGTATGAGGTGGGTGGCTATGATAAGGTCTACCCTGCCAGTATCACTAAGGTGATGACTGCCCTGCTCACTCTGGAGGCCATTGAGGCGGGGCAGATTACCGCCCAGACCCAGGTCACCGCTTCGGCCACGGCCACCACCATTCCCGAGGGCAGCTCCACCGCCAACATTCAGGCGGGGGAGGTGCTGACGGTGGAGCAGCTGCTGTACTGCCTGCTGCTCCCCTCCGCCAACGAGGCCTCCCAGATCCTGGCCGAGACGGTGGCGGGAGATATCGACACCTTTGTGGACATGATGAACGATAAGGCCAAGGAGCTGGGGTGTGAGAATACCCACTTTGCCAATCCACACGGCTTCCATGACCCCGACCACTACACCACCCCCTACGACATTACCCTGTTTATGAAGGCGGCCATGGAGTACGACCTGTTCCAGGACATCGTCACCAGCCCCAACTACACCATCCCCGCCACCAACCTCAGTGAGGAGCGCATCGTGCGCAATACCAATGCCCTCACCTCCAACTGGAAGTATACCGGCTACCTCTATACGCCGGGCACCGGCGGAAAGACGGGCAGCACCGACGAGGCGGGGAAGTGTCTGGTGGAGACCGCCAAGAAGGGGGACTCCTACCTCATCTCGGTGGTCATGGGGGAGCCGGAGACCATCACCCTGGCCGACGGCACCGAGAAGATCGCCGAGTTTTACGACACCATCCAGCTGCTGGACTGGGGCTTTGAAAACTTCCAGCGCACCGTGATCTCGGAGGACAGCGAGGTGGTGGCCAAGGTGAACGTCACCCTGTCCACCCAGACCGACCAGGTGATGGTGCGTCCCTCCGGTACCATTGCCCGCACCCTGCCCAAGGATGTGGACGTGGACCAAATGGAGAAGGTCATCAACCTCTTCAACGACACCGTGGAGGCCCCTGTGGAACAGGGGGAAGTGCTGGGTACTATGGTGCTGAAATATGAGGGAGAAGAGTACGGTACTTTGGATCTGGTGGCCGACAGCTCGGTGGAGCGTTCGGAGCTTCTCTACCGCCTGGACCGGATTCAGAAGTTCTTCCAGAACTGGTGGGTCAAGCTGCTTCTGGTGATCGTTGTGGTGGCCGTCGTGGCCCTGCTGCTGCGGACTTTTGTCTTCCACAAGAGCCGCCGCTATTCCGGTGTGGGGGCCGCCAAGCGAGGCCGTTACAGCGGACGCCGCCGCCGGTAAACCGAATAAAACAACAGCCTCCCGGCTAAGCCGGGAGGCTGTTTGCTTACTTGGAGAAACGGAACACCGTGGTGTGGTCCCAGACCTCTCCGGGGCGCAGCACGCAGGAGGGGAACGTAGGCTCATTGGGGCTGTCGGGGTAGAACTGGGTCTCCAGACAGATCCCCTCCCGGTTGTGATAGGTGACCCCGCCCTTGCCGGTGGGGCAGCCGGCCAGGAAGTTGGCGGTGTAGCACTGGACGCCGGGCAGGGTGGTCTCCACCTCCATGGTGATGCCGGTCTTGTCCGCCATCAGCCGGGCGGCGGGCCGCAGGGTACCCATGGGACCGTCGATGACCCAGTTGTGGTCGTAGCCGCCGCACCGCTGCAGCTGGGGGAAGAGACGGTCGATGCGCTGACCGATGGTGTGGGGATAGAGAAAGTCCATGGGGGTGCCCGCTACCTCTTCGATCTTCCCGGTGGGGATGCTGCCGGGCACCACGGGGGTGTAGTGGGCGGCGTGGAGGACCAGCGTGTGGTCCAGCACGGTGCCGCTGTTGTGGCCGTTGAGGTTAAAGTAGGTGTGATTGGTGAGGTTGCACACGGTGGGGCGGTCGGTGGTGGCCTGGTAGTGGGCCACCAGGGCGGTGCCCTCCAGAGTGTAGGTCACCTGGGCAGTGAGGGCGCCGGGGAAGCCCTCCTCCATGTCCTGGCTGTGATAGGTGAAGCGGACGCCGTCAGGTACCTCTTCGGCCTGCCACACCCGGGTGGAGAAACCGGTGGGGCCACCGTGGAGGTGGTTGTCCCCGTCGTTGACGGCCAGGGTGTACTCCGTGCCATCCAGGATAAAGCGGCCGGCAGCGATGCGGTTGGCATAGCGGCCCACGGTGGCGCCCAGGTACTTGTCCTGGTTCTCATAGTCTGCCAGAGTATCGTAGCCCAGGGCCACGTCCACCATGTTGCCCTCCTTGTCCGGAACGTTCAGGGCGATGAGGGTGGCGCCGTAGGTGAGGAAGGTGCAGGAGAGCTGTCCATTGTCCAGAGTGATGGCCTCCACGGCCTGGCCCTCCCGGGTCTGTCCAAAGGGTTTGCGCTGCATAGGTAAGCCTCCAATCTAAAAATAATGGTTATTCAAACAGAGCCGCCAAAGACTGAGAATAGGGGGGACGGCAGATCCCCTTTTCGGTAATGATGGCGGTGATCAGGGTGTGGTCGGTGACGTCAAAGGCGGGGTTATAGCACTTCACCCCCGCCGGAGCCTGGGGTTCCTGGTAAAAGAGGGAGCGGATCTCCTCCCCGTCCCGCTCTTCAATGGGGATATCTGCGCCGGTGGGGCAGTTTAAGTCGATGGTAGAGGTGGGACCCAGAACATAGAAGGGGATCTGGTAGTGGCGGGCCAGAATGGCCACACCGCTGGTGCCGATCTTGTTGGCGGTGTCCCCGTTGGCAGCCACCCGGTCACAGCCCACCATGCAAGCCTGGACCCAGCCGTTTTTCATCACCAGAGAGGCCATATTGTCGCAGATGAGGGTGACATCTGCCCCCGCCTGCTGGAGCTCATAGGCGGTGAGCCGTGCCCCCTGGAGAAGGGGCCGGGTCTCATCGGCAAAGATTTTCAGGGGAAAGCCCTCTTTGGCGGCCAAATGGAGGGGACCCTGTCCCGTGCCGTAGCAGGAGGTGGCCAGGGGACCGGCGTTGCAGTGGGTGAGCACTCCGTCTCCCGGGTGGAGCAGGGAGAGACCGTAGCGGGAAATTTTCTCGCACATGTCTATGTCCTCGGCCTGGATGGCCCGGGCCTCCGCCTCCAGCCGCTCCAAAAGCTTCGGCAGGGGGAGGGGCAGCTCCAGCAGAGCGGTCATCCGCCGCAGCGCCCAGGACAGATTCACCGCCGTGGGCCGGGAGGAGGCCAGATAGTCCGCCTGCTCCCGCAGCCACTGGTCGAAGGCGGGGCGCTCCAGCTTGGGACGCTGATGGGCCAAGGCGGACAGGCACATGCCTGCGCACACCCCGATGGCCGGGGCGCCCCGCACCCGCAGGGAGCGGATGGCCTCATACATCTCACCGGAAGTGGTCAGGGTGAGAAACACCCGGCGGCAGGGCAGCTGGGTCTGGTCCAAAATGATAACGCCCGTCCCGTCGGGACTGAGGCGGACATTTTCGGGCAAATCAGCCATGGGGTTCCTCCTTTCTCAAAGGCTGGGCCAGGGTTCGGTAGCGCTCCGACAGACCCCGGATGGCCTCCACTTGCTGCTGCGTCAGGGGAACGCCCTCCCCCAGCAGGGAGATGTTCAAATAAATTTTTGCTGTGTGCTCCAGCTGTTCCATGCGGTCAAAGGCGCTCCACAGGTTGCTCCCCCAGGTGAGAGCCCCGTGGTTTGCCAGCAGCACCCCGTTGTGGTCATGGACAAAGGGGAGAATACTCTCCGGCACCTCCGGGGTGGAGGGCAGGGCGTAGGGGGCCACCGGGATGGGACCCAGACCGCTGACCACCTCGGTGAGGTAGGGCACGTCCAGAGGGCGGCGGCAGGCGGCAAAGGCGGTGGCGGCCGCCGGGTGGGCGTGGACCACTGCTCCCACGTCGGGCCGGGCGGCGTACACCGCCCAGTGCATGGGGGCCTCGGAGGAGGGGTGCCGGTCTCCCTCTAAGACCCGGCCCTCTCCGTCGCACACCACCAGCATCTCCGGGGTGATACGGCCCTTGCTTACCCCCGAGGGGGTGATGAGAAAGCGGCCGTCCTCCAGGCGCAGGGAGAGGTTTCCATCGTTGCTGGCCACATAGCCCCGCTGGTAGAGGAGATGGCAGGCCTCACACAGCTCCGATTTGGCAAAGGCCAGGGCGCTGGGTGCGCCCTGGCCCGGTATGTAGCCGCTCACAGGAAGATCTTGCTGGGGGCACGCTGTCCGGCGTACTGGTCCTCCAGCTCGTGCTGGTGATAGAGGTAGCCCTCGTGGTCAAAGTACTTGGCGCCCTTGGGACACTTCTTCACGCAGGCACAGCACTTGATGCACTTGCCCACCACGTTGGACACGTCGTTGGGGTCGATGGAGCCCATGGGGCACAGCCGGGCGCACAGGCCGCACTTGACGCACTTGTCCGGGTCGGTCTTGGGCTTGGCCTTCAGAAAGTCCTTGATGGGCTCGCCGTGGCGGTCCCGGGGGGTGTAGTAGGGGCGGATGGGGTCGCAGCCCTCCACTTCCACCGCCTCAGCAGGAACCTCTTTGAGCTCCTTCACCTTGGCAGAGGCCTTGTGGGCCAGCTCGTCCACCAGGGCCATGTCGTCCCCGTCGGGACGGCCCGCGCCCAGAATGGTGGAGAAGGAGTGCTCGCCCACAAAGGCACCGGCGGCCACCGGCATAAAGCCGTTGTCCCGCATGACGTTGCGCAGCTCCATCAGACCGTCATCAAAGTTGCGGTTGCCGTAGAGCACTACGGGGATGGCCAGGGTGCCATTGCCCTTCACCTTGTCCCGCACATAGGGCAGCAGCAGGTTGGGTACCCGCCCGGCATAGACGGGCACGCCCATGACCACCAGGTCGTCGGGACCGAAGGTGAGCTCGTCCTCCCGGCTCTTGGGCAGGTTGAAGCTGAAGGTCTGGTACGCAGCGCCAAGCTCCTGGGCCACGGTCTTGGCCAGGGTGGTGACCACCTTCTCGGTGGTGCCGGTGGCGCTGAAGTACACCGACCAGACGGTTTTGATCTCCATGATGTAATATCCTCCTCACAAATATTCCACCGGGCGTGACATCACTCCGCCACGGTTGCTGATACGATCTGGGTGTGGAGCACACACTGCTCCTTGATCTTGCCCAACTGGGCCATATGGGGCGTGGTCAGATGGACCTGCTGGGCCGCCTGATCCCGCCAGCGCTCCACCAGCAGAAGGGTGTCGGACGCCTCCACAGGCAGGTAGTAGTCGTACTGGAGGCAGCCCTCCTCATGGCGCACGGCGTCCAGAATGCCCTGGGCCTGGACGTTTTGCAAAAAAGTCTCCCGCATACCGGGCTTCATGGTGTAGGTGACGTTGAGCAGCAGCATGGCTTGTCCTCCTTAGGTGCGGTTTTTTAGGCGCTGAAAGTCCAGATAGCCCTCTAAAATCAGGGAAGCGGCCACCGCGTCCACGGTTTTCTTCCGCTTCTTTGCGTTTTTGCCCCCCTCAGCCAGAATGCGGTGGGCGTCCACCGTGGTGCGCCGCTCGTCCCACAGTACCGGTTCCAGACCGGTGGCCTGGGCCACCTGGGCGGCAAAGTCCCGGTAGAGCTGGGCCCGGGGCCCTTCCGTGCCGTCCATGTTCCGGGGAAACCCCATCACCAGCTGGTCCACCTGGTGCTCCTTCACCAGCCGGGCCAGCTCCGAGAGCACCACCTCCGCCTTGCGGGAGTGGATGGTAGTGGTCACTCCGGCCAGAAAGCCGGTGGGGTCGGAGATGGCAACGCCGGTGTGGGCGTCGCCGTAGTCGATGGCCATGACGCGCAAACAATCAACTCCTTCCAATCTCTTCCCCTACACTATACAGGAAATTAGTCCCTGTGGCAAGGCGGAAAAGCGGTCATTTCAGGGCGTCGGACACCCGCAGCATCACGTCCTCGTGGGTGCGGTCCACCAGGTGGGTGTAGATCCGCCCGGTGGTGGAGGGGGTGGAGTGTCCCAGCGCCTTGCCGATGTCAAAGAGGGAGGCGCCCTGACAGGAGGCGATGGTGGCAAAGGTGTGGCGCAGACCGTGGAAGGTGAGCCGGGGGAGGTTATTGCGGCGCACAAAGCGGGTGAAGGCCAGGGACAGGGCGTTGGGGGAGTAGGGGCGGTACTTGTGGTCCAGAATCACGTAGCCCTCGGGGTTGAAGTTCTCCGGGTCCTGACAGCGCAGGGCCTCCTGGCGGCTCTGTTCCTGCTCCAGCAGCAGATAGAGCTCGTCAGCCAGGTACAGGGTACGCACGGAAGAGCGGTTTTTGGTCTCCTTTTGGATGATGTTGGCCCCATAGGCGGTGCGGGCCTCCCGGATGATGACCAGGCGGCGCTGAAAGTCCACGTTGTCCCACTTCAGGCCACAGATCTCCTCCCGGCGCATCCCCAGGCTGCCAGCCAGCTTCACCGGCAGCTCCAGGGGCTTGCCCTGAATCAGCTGGTAGAGGCGCTTGAGCTCCAGATTGTCATAAAAGGAGGTCTCCTTGGGCCGGGGACGGGGAGGCTCCACCCGGTTCATGGGGGAGACGGGGATCATCTCCTGCCGTACTGCCGAGCGCAGGGCGCTGGACAGCAGGTCGTGGTGGCGGCGCATGGTATTAGAGGAGAGGTTGGCGTCCCGCTGAGTGGTGGTGTAGTACTCCTGGATCTGTTTGGCACTGAGCTTGGTGAGAGGGGTGTCGCCCAGGGCCGGGTCAATGTGGTTGTCGATGATCTTCTGATAGGCGTACACCGTGGTCTCTGCCCGGTTGGGGCGCACGATGGAATCCATCCAGTACTCCAGCCACTGGGACAGGGTCATCTCCTGGGCGGGGACGAACTGGGGCTGCTCCCGGGTGGCATGAAATTCTTTCAGACCGTTTCGGGCCGCGGATAGGGTGGGGAAGGTGCGGTACTGCTTGATGCGCTTGCCGTGCTCGTCCTTCCCAAGATCCATGCTGACATAATAGAGATGACGTATGTCATCATACGAGATGTTCCGTTCCACTGTTTTCCTGGCCATGACCGGTCCTCCTTTAATCCATTCATGGATGGGCAGACCCCGCACACACACCGGGTGCCCTCCCTGTTTATCATTGGCTCATATGGTAAGAAATCATGCACTCGCCCCCAAAAAAAGGCAGAGGGATAAAAAATCCCGGAAATCCGGGCAGGGAGCAGGTGCGAGATTATAAACTTCTGAACATGGAAACAAATTGGAAAAAACACCAAAAATAAAGGAGTAAATATGTCGCTTCTTGTCGCATTATATCATATACGAGGAAAAAAGTCATGTATTATCTCGCCAGACAAATTTTTACAGACAAAAAGAAGGGAGAAAAACGATAAAATTAAGCCTTTTAAGGACCTTTCCAGTATGGTACACTGAGTGCGGGTGATAACATGATACGGATTCAAAATCTTCCGCTCCCGGTGGGGAGCGATTTAGAACAGCTGCGCCGGAAGGCGGCCCGCACCCTGGGGGTCCGGCCTGGTGCGCTGAAAGAAATACAGCTGGTACGTCAGTCTATTGACGCCAGGAAGAAGCAGGACGTCCACTATGTATATACGGTGGATGTGGCGGTGGAGCAGGAGCAGGCGGTGCTGTCTGCCTGCTCGGCCCGGAATGTCTCTCGGATCCATCCGGTGCCCTACGTATTCCCCAAGGTAAGCCGCCGCGCCTCCACCATGCCGGTGGTGGTGGGGATGGGGCCGGCGGGACTGTTTGCCGCCCTGTTTTTGGCCCGGAACGGCATGCCCTGTGTGGTGCTGGAGCGGGGCCAGGATGTGGATACCCGAACAAAAGACGTGGAGCGATTCTGGAAGGACGGGACCCTGGACCCGGCCTCCAATGTACAGTTTGGGGAGGGGGGCGCCGGCACCTTCTCCGACGGCAAGCTGACCACCGGCACCCACGACCCCCGCATTGGAGCGGTAATCGACGCCCTGATTGAAGCGGGAGCGCCGGAGGATGTGAAGTGGTCCCACAAGCCCCACATCGGCACGGATATTCTGCGTCAGGTGGTGAAAACCATCCGCCAGGAGCTGGTTTCTCTGGGCTGTGACGTACGCTTCGGCAGCTGTCTCACTGGGCTGGAGCACAGCGGCGGGCAGCTCAGCGGCATTTGGGTGGAGGGACCGGAGGGCCGGTACCGCCTGGACTGCGACACTTTGGTGCTGGCCCTGGGTCACTCCGCCCGGGACACCTTCCATATGCTGGAGGAGACCGGGGTGCCCATGGAGCAGAAAAGCTTTGCCATCGGGGTGCGCATCGAGCACAAACAGAAGCTGATCTCTCAGGCCCAGTATGGTCCCTTCTGGGACAAACTGCCCCCCTCGGACTATAAACTGGCCTGTCACCTGCCCAATGGCCGCTCGGCCTTTACCTTCTGCGTGTGCCCCGGTGGCCATGTGGTGGCCTCGGCCTCGGAGCCGGGACAGCTGGTGACCAACGGCATGAGCTACCGCAGCCGGGACGGAGAGAACATCAACGGCGGCTTTTTGGTGGGCGTGGGGCCGGAAGATTTCCAGGCCTTTGGCTCCGATCCCCTGGCCGGGGTGCGCTTCCAGGAGCAGTGGGAGCGGGCCGCCTTCCAGGCGGGGGGCGGCGGATTTTTGGCCCCCGCCCAGCGGGTGGAGGACTTTCTGCAAAAGCGGCCCTCTCAGGGGCCGGGGACTGTACTGCCCACCTACCGCCCTGGGGTGACCTGGACGGAGATGGAAGGCTGTTTGCCCGACTATGTTGCCGACACCCTGCGGGGTGCCCTGCCGGTGTTGGACCGGAAGCTCCACGGCTTTGCCCACCCCGACGGGGTGCTCACCGGGGTGGAGACTCGGTCGTCCTCGCCAGTGCGGATCCTCCGGGATGAGAGCTATCAGTCCGCCCTGCGGGGATTGTACCCCTGCGGCGAGGGGGCGGGCTACGCCGGTGGGATCGTGAGCGCCGCTGTGGACGGCATCCGGGTAGCGGAAGCGGTGGCCCGGGGATAAATATGGAACAAAAACGCAGGGTGCTGCCAAAAGGCGGCGCCCTGCGTTTTGCGCATATTTTAATAGGTATGGTCGCAGATCTCCTGGATCTTGGCCTGGAGGCGCTTCAGATCCTCAAAGGTTTCCGGGCGGCGGCGGGGGTCCCGCAGAATGGCCGCCGGATGGAAGAGCGCCATCATCTGGATGCCGGACTTCTCAAACCACTGGCCGTGCTCCTTGGTGATCTTGAAGTCGGGCTTAATGAGGCGCATGGCGGCGATGCGGCCCAGGCACACGATGATCTTGGGCCGGATGAGGGCCACTTGGTTGCGCAGATACCCGATGCAGGCGTCCTGCTCTGTGTTCAGGGGATCCCGGTTCTGAGGGGGACGGCACTTGACCATGTTGGCGATGTATACGTTCTTCTCCCGGCTCAGGTCAATGACCTCCAGCATATCGTCCAGCAGCTTGCCGCCCCGGCCCACGAAGGGCAGACCCTGCAGGTCCTCGTTCTCGCCGGGACCCTCGCCGATGAGCATGACCTCCGCATCCCGGGGGCCGGTGCCGAAGACCACGTTGTGGCGGGTTTGAGCCAGGGCACATTTCTGGCAGGAGAGACACTCCTGCTCCAATTCTTTCCAATCCAGCATAGCCTGTTTTCACTCCTCCTTGGTTTGTACGAGTGTACCATAAAATGACGAAGGACGCAATGGGCAGAGGAGAGAGCGCGAAATACACAATATATTGTGGCGAGGAGGGGAGAAATACACAAGGAAAAACGGAAACGGGAAATTATGTAAAATGAAATAGAACGTATGTTTTATGTGCAAAAGCCGTCGAAACCCAGGGAAACCTGCGGTTTTTTTCTGTGTAAATCGGAAAAAAAGGGTTGCTTTTTATGTCAACAGCTTTTATACTAAAACACAAGGGTGGGGGGAAGTGGAGCAGATCCCCACAAAAAGGGCGTGAAGTGGAGGAGAGGTGAATGGGATGACCGGCACGTACGAGCACAGCATCGACGCCAAAGGCCGCCTGTTCATCCCCGCCAAGCTCCGGGAGGAGCTGGGCGTTTCCTTCTACCTGGCCATGGGTATTGACACCTGTCTGGCCATCTACCCCCAGGCCACCTGGGACAAGTTTACCGAAAAATTCGCCTCCCTGCCCATGACACAATCCAGAGTAATGCGTCCCCTGTTTGCCAACGCGGTGAAATGCGAGCTGGACAGCCAGGGACGCATTGTTATTCCTCAGAAGCTGCGCAAGTATGCCCAGCTGGAGAAAGACGTGGTCATTCTGGGGGTAAACGACCGGGCGGAGATCTGGAGCGCCCCGCTCTGGAAGGAAGACGAGGAGGAGATGACCCCCGCCAAGATGGCCGAGTGCATGAGCGCGCTGGGGTTCTGATATGAGTGAAGTATTTACCCACCGTCCGGTGCTGCTGGACGAGTGTATTGAGGCCCTGAATATCCGCCCTGACGGAATCTACCTGGACGGTACCCTGGGAAGAGCCGGGCACAGCCGGGAGATTGCCAAGCGGCTGACCTCCGGTCGGCTCATCTGCGTGGACCGGGACCAGGCTGCTTTGGATGCGGCCCAGGACCGGCTGAAGGACTGGATGGACCGGGTCACCCTGGTGCACAGCAACTTCGATCAGCTGGACGCCATCCTGGACAATCTGGGACTGGCTGGTGTGGACGGAATGCTCTTCGACTTAGGGGTGTCGTCCCCTCAGCTGGACGACGGCTCCCGGGGCTTTTCCTACATGGCTGACGCCCCCCTGGATATGCGGATGGACCGCTCCGAAGGGCTCACCGCAGCCGACGTAGTGAACACCTGGTCCCAGGAGGAGCTGCGGCGCATTTTAAGCCAGTACGGGGAGGAGCGCTACGCCCCCTCCATTGCCGCCGCCATCGTCCGCCGCCGCCAGGACAAGCCCATTGAGACCACCCTGGAGTTGGTGGATATCATTAAGAGCGGAATGCCCGCCCGGGCGCTGAAAGAGAAGCAGCACCCGGCCAAGCGGAGCTTCCAGGCCATCCGTATCGCCGTCAACGACGAGCTGGCCAGCGTGGACCGGATGATCCGTTCCGCAGTGCCCCGCCTCAACAAGGGGGGACGGCTGGCGGTCATCACCTTCCACTCCCTGGAGGATCGGATCGTGAAGACTGGATTGGCCGCATTTGCCAAGGGATGTACCTGTCCGCCGGATTTCCCGGTGTGTGTGTGCGGGAAGACCCCGGACGTGAAGCTGGTGTCCCGAAAGCCTATTTTACCCTCTGCCCAGGAGGTGGAGGAAAATCCCCGTGCCCGAAGTGCCAAACTGCGGGTGGCGGAGAAGCTGAAGGACCCGGTATAATATTTTGTTTTGTACAGTTGGGAGAGAAACGGAGTGAAGAGAATGGCAAGCCGCCACCGCACGAATACAGCCTCATATAATACCTACGGCAGCGTGGCATACGCGCCGGCTTACGAGGGCGGCGCCCTCCGGAATCCCCGGGAGCGGACCCTGCAGCCCCGGCCCAAGGTCCGCACCCATAACCGGGAGCGCAGCCTCACCCGGACCAAGGTTCAGGTCCGGGAGGCGGGTGAGATCTCTCCCTTTGCCATCGTTGGCTTCTTGGTGGTGGGCGTGTTCGCGGTGCTGCTGATTTTCAGCTATGCCCAGTTTACCGTGGCCAACAGCGAGCTCTCTTCCCTGCGCAGCGAGCTGAAGGACCTGCAGGCGCAAAATGTGACCCTGTCCGCCGAGTACGAGCGGGTGTTTGACATGGAACGCATTCAAGCCGCCGTGGGCGACACCATGGTGCGGCCGACCAACGACCAGATCGTCTATCTGGACCTGTCCCAGCCCGACAACGTGGTGCTGAGCGAGGATCAGGAGCGGTCCACTGGGATCCGGGGTGCCCTGGAGGGTCTGCAGGACATTGTCAATCAAGTGATCGAATATTTCCGCTGAGATAGCGCATATAGTGAGCTGTAACGCGGCACATCAGACAAGGGCGCAAGAAAGAAATTTCTTGCGCCCTTCTACCGCAAAGGAGGACGCAGATGTACAAACAACGGCAGCCGGAACCCCGCAAAAGCGCCGCCGAGCGCAACCGTCAGTCCAAGCGGATGGTTTTTCGGCGTTCCCTGGTTCTGATGGGAATCTTTGGTGTGGGGCTGTTCATCCCCCTGCTGGTTCAGCTGTGGAACATTGCCATCGTTCACCACGATGAGTATCAGAGCAAGGCCATTGAGCAGCAGCTGATGGACGTGACCGTGTCGGCCAACCGAGGGGAGATCCTGGACGCCAACGGCGAGGTGCTGGCCATGTCGGCCACAGTATACAACCTGATCCTGGCGCCCAAAGATCTGGTGGCCAGTGTCAGCCAAAGTAAATTTAAGGATGAGGACGGCAACCTGGACGAGGCCGCCTACAACGCTGAAATCCAGCGCAAACGGGATGTGGTGGTAGACGGCCTGTGTGAGCTGCTGCCTGATCTGGACCGGGAGAAGCTGGAGCAGCGCATGGAAAAGACCAACTCCCAGTATGAGGTGCTGGCCACCCAGATTGAGGAGCAGGACGCCAAGGCCATCCGCACCTTTATTGAGGAGAACAACACTTCTTATTATCTCTACCTCACCCCCAGCACCAAGCGCTACTACCCCTTAGGTTCCCTGGCCAGCCAGGTGCTGGGCTTTGTCAACTCCGAAGGAGGCGCCTACGGTCTGGAGGCCTGGTATGAGGACCTTTTAAAGGGCATTCCGGGCCGGGTAGTGACGGGCAAGACCGCCCAGAATGTGGAGATGTACAACAGCTACTCCAATTACATCGATGCCGTCAACGGCTACGATTTGACCCTTACCCTGGACGCTACCATCCAGTCCTACGCTCAGCAGGCTCTGGAGAAGGGCATTGAGATGTACGACGTGCAAAATGGCGGCTTCTGCCTGGTGATGGATCCCCAGACCGGAAAGGTGCTGGCCATGGCCAGTTCCCCCAACTTCGATCCTAACAACTACTCCGTCATCTCCGACAGCTTCCTGCTGGAGGACGTAGAGACCAATACTGACACCATTTATCAGCAGCTGAAGACAGAAAACGACGCAAAGCCTGCCGATGAGCAGCTCACTGATGAGGAACTGCAGGAGCAGGCTCAGTCCCAGGCCAAGGCGGCTGCCCGGGAGACCCAGTGGAACAACCGCACCATCAGCGAGCCCTATGAACCAGGCTCCACCTTCAAGGCTATGGTGCTGGCCGCCGCCCTGGAGGAGGGGGTCGTTTCAGAAAGTGACACCTTCACCTGTACCGGATCGGTGGAGATCGGTGGACACACCATCCACTGCTCCAAGCGCACCGGACACGGCACAGAGACCTTGGCCGAGGCGGTGCAGAATTCCTGCAACCCTGCCTTTATCGAAATTGGCCAGCGGCTGGGGCTGGATAAGTTCTACGATTATCTGGAAGCCTTCGGCATGAAGAGTCTCACCGACATCGATCTGCCTGGTGAGAGAGACGGCATTGTCTGGGAAAAAGATAAGATGGGCATCACAGAGTTGGCAACCGCTTCCTTCGGCCAGCGCTTCACCGTGACTCCCATCCAGCTGATCACCGGCTTCTCCGCCGTCGTCAACGGCGGCAATCTATACCAGCCCTATGTGCTTCAGAAGGTCACCGATTCCCAGGGAAATACGGTCAAGGAGACCAACCCCACCCTGGTGCGCCAGGTGGTGAGCGAACAGACCAGCCAGCGGGCCCGGGCCATTTTAGAAACCGTCGTCTCCGAAGGCGGCGGCAGCAACGCCTACCAGGCGGGCTACCGCATCGGTGGTAAGACAGGTTCCGCCGAGACCCTGGAAGATGGGCGTACCATCGTCTCCTTCATGGGCTTTGCCCCGGCCAACGATCCCCAGGTGATCGTCCTGTTGGCTCTGGATACCCCCCAGGAGGCCTCTCCCGGCAGCTCCTACGGCACCTGCGGCGTGTACATCAGCGGCGGCGCCATGGCTGCCCCCCGGGTGGGCGAACTCATTGCTCAGATCCTGGACTATATGGGCGTGGAGAAGCAATATACCGCCGAGGAGTCTGCGGCCACCACGGTCACTACGCCCCAGGTCACCGGTGTCAGCGTGGACAACGCCGCCACCAGCCTGGAGAAGAAGAACCTGAAGTACCGCACAGTAGGCACCGGAGACGTGGTTACCAGTCAGGTGCCCGCTGCCAACGCCGCGGTGCCTGGCGGCTCCACGGTGATCCTCTATCTGGGAGATGCGGTTCCCGAGGAGACCACCACCGTACCCAATGTGGTGGGCATGAGCTATGAAGGGGCGAAAAACGCCCTGGAGGCCCAGGGCCTGTTTATGCAGGCCGCGGGCGGCAGTACCTTCTACAGCGAGAGTTCCAAGGCCCAGAGCCAGAGCGTGGCCGCCGGAGAGAGCGTGGCAACCGGTACCATTGTGGAGGTCCAGTTCAGCACCCCGGTGGATGATGGCTACGCAGGTTTTGAAGTCATCGAGGGGTTCTGACCCTGTTTGGCATAATTTAGAGAGAATGAAACTGCACCCGTGAGGGGTGACGACTGTGAAGCTGTGGCAACTGTTAGCCGGCGTTCCCCTCACGGGGGAGTGCTCCAACCAGGAGATGGAAATTACTTCCATTTCCTACGACACCCGAACCCTGCTTCCCGGTGCATTGTTTGTGGCGCTGCCGGGGGCAAAAACCGATGGGAGCCTGTACATTGACCAGGCTCTGGCCAAGGGGGCTGTGGCGGTGGTGTGCCGCCGCCGTCCCCAGAGGGAGGGGGTATTCTTCACCACCCCCGATCCCCGGCGGGCCCTGGCCCTGCTGGCGGAAAACTGGTTTGGCCATCCCGGCCGGGAGATGACCCTCATCGGGGTTACCGGTACCAACGGCAAGACCACCACCACATTTCTCATTAAAGAAATGCTGGAGGGAGCGTTAAAGACCCGGGTGGGCCTCATTGGCACCATCCAGAACATGGTGGGAGAGCGGGTATTGCCCGCCCACCGCACCACGCCAGAGAGCTACGAGGTGCAGCAGCTGCTGCGGGAGATGGCCGACAGCGGCTGTACCCATGTGGTGATGGAGGTGTCCTCCCACGCTCTGGTGCAGCACCGGGTAGAGGGGCTGGACTTTACGGTGGCTGCCTTTACTAACCTCACCCAGGACCACCTGGACTACCACCGCACCATGGAGGAATACCGTTCGGCCAAGGAGCGGCTGTTCTACCAGTGCCGCCGGGCGGTGCTGAACCTGGATGACGAGGCGGGGCGGTGGTACCGCCGGCGGCTCACCTGTCCGGTGTTCACCTACTCGGAGAACAAGGACCAGGCTGACCTCACCGCCAAGGGCATCCGCCTCTACCCTGGACAGGTGGAATTTGAAGCGGTGGCCCGGGAGCAGATCCAGCGTGTCTTCCTGCCCATCCCCGGGGGCTTTACCATCTACAATGCCCTGTGCGCCCTGTCGGTAGGGCTGTGCCTGGGGCTGCGGCTGGAGGATTGTGCCGCCGCCCTGCGCAGCGCCCGGGGAGTGAAGGGCCGGGTAGAGGTGGTCCCGGTGCCCACCGCCTACACGGTGCTCATCGACTACGCCCACAGCCCCAACGCCCTGGAAAATATTCTTCTCACTGCCCGGGATTTTACCGCCGGAAGGCTGATCTGCCTCTTCGGCTGCGGCGGCGACCGGGACCGCACCAAGCGGCCCATTATGGGCAGCGTGGTGAAGGAGCTGGCCGACCTGGCGGTGGTGACCTCGGATAATCCCCGCACCGAGGACCCGGAGGATATCATCCAGGACATTTTGGAAGGCATGGACGGGGAGGGCGCCCAGGTCCATGTGGAGCCAGACCGGCGGCAGGCCATCGCCTGGGCTCTGTCCCAGGGGCGGCCGGGGGACGTGATCGTGCTGGCTGGGAAGGGACATGAAACCTACCAGGAGATGAACGGCGTGCAGTACCCCATGGACGAGCGGGAAATTGTGGCGCAATATTTTTCCAGCGGCCCCTTGGGGGAAAAGACTGGAAATCTCCCGGCAGGTGTAGTATAATACCTTGTTTCAATCCCTTGTGGTTTTCATCCCCTGCACAAAAGAGAAAGAGGACCTGGAGGTTTCGACATGACATATATTCTCAGCTTTATTGTGGCCTTTGGCGTCACCGCCATTGCCGGACAGATCTTGATCCCGGTGCTGCGCCGGCTGAAAGCCGGGCAGTCCATCCGGGAGGACGGCCCCACTTGGCATATGTCCAAGCAAGGCACCCCCACGATGGGCGGCCTGATGTTCATTCTGGGCATCGCCGTGGCGGTGGTGACAGCAGGCTGGCAGGATTTCCAGCACGGGCTTCATAACCATTTGGTAGTATTCCTGTTTGCCCTGGTGTTCGGCGCCATCGGCTTCATTGATGATTTCCAGAAGCTGCGCCATCACGCCAACGAGGGCCTCACCGCCCCCCAGAAGTTTTTCCTCCAGCTGGTGGCGGCCATTGTGTTTACTCTGCTGCTGCGCCGGGACGGCTATCTGAGCCCCGACCTGTATATTCCCTTCTTCAACATTGAGATCGTAGGCATTCCCTGGATCGTCTACATGGTGTTTGCGGCCTTTGTCATGGTGGGCACCGTCAACGCGGTGAACCTCACCGACGGCATTGACGGTCTGGCCACCGGCGTGACCATCCCGGTGATGATCTTCTATGTGGCGGTGTCTGCTTGGTACGGCAAGAGCGATCTGGTGACGGTCTCTGCCGCCATGGCCGGCGGCCTGTCTGCTTTCCTTATCTATAACTTCCACCCGGCCAAGGTGTTTATGGGCGACACCGGCTCCCTGTTCTTGGGCGGCGCGGTGTGCGGCATGGCCTTTGCCCTGGACCTGCCCCTGGTGATCCCCATTGTGGGCCTGGTGTACGTACTGGAGGTGCTCTCCGACATCATCCAGGTGGTGTACTTCAAAAAGACCGGCGGCAAGCGCTTTTTCCGCATGGCTCCCCTGCACCACCACCTGGAGCTGGGCGGCTGGAGCGAGACGAAGCTGTTTTGCGTCTTCTCCGGCGCCACCCTCATCCTGTGCGTGCTGGCCTTCTGGGGAGTTATGTACAGATACCCTATGTGATGACAACATTTTGTAAATTCCAATAATATATCTCCTGCTAGTATAGATTTATCCCGCCTCAAAGGAGGAATTCCATGGCCCGAAAACCCAAACGTGACCTGACGGTAGAAGAGCAGCTGGCCCGGGGGCCCATGGATCTGCCCTTCCTCATGCTGGTGCTGCTGCTGCTTGGCATCGGCCTTATCATGATGTTCTCAGCCTCCTACGCCACGGCCTACTACGACAACAACGTAGGGGACCCCATGTTCTACATCAAGCGTCAGGCTATGTTTGCCGCGGCGGGCGTGGCGGCCATGTACGTGGTTTCCAAGATCAACTACCAGACCTTCCGGTGGATGTCTGTGCCTGCGCTGATCTTCAGCATCATCTTGCTGCTGTTGGTGTTCACCCCCCTGGGACGTTCCCACAACGGCGCCCGGCGCTGGCTGTATCTGGGCATCGAGTTCCAACCCTCGGAGTTTGCTAAAATTGCGGTGATCCTGTTTTTTGCCGCAAGACTATGTAAGCGGGACAGCCGAAAACCATTGCACTATAAGAACCGCACCTTCCGGGGGCGGATGCTCAACCGCTTGGAGCGCATTGGCTTTCTGGAGCTGGTGCCCTATATCGCCGTACTGGGGACCGTACTGGCCCTAGTGCTGCTGGAGCGGCATATGTCAGGTACCATCCTGGTGATGGTGGGCGCGGCGTCGGTGCTGTTTGCCGCGGGCATCAACATCTGGTGGTTTATCGGCGGCGGTGCGGCGGCGGGCTCTTTGCTGCTGTTCATCATGCTGGCCACCCCCTACATGAATGCCCGCATCCAGCTGTGGCTGGATCCCTGGGCTCAGAGGCAGGGGGACGGCTACCAGACGGTGCAGTCTTTGCTGGCCATGGGTTCCGGCGGCCTGCTGGGCAATGGCCTGGGCAACAGCAGGCAGAAGATGCTCTACATCCCCGAGCCGGAAAACGACTTTGTCTTCCCCATTGTGGTGGAGGAACTGGGCTACATCGGCGGGGCGGTGGTACTTATTCTGTTTGCCCTGCTCATTTTGCGGGGCTACTGGCTGGCCCTTCATGCCAGAGATAAGTTTGGCACCCTGACCATCGTTGGTATTATTACTCTGTTTGCCACCCAGGTGTTCCTGAACATCGCCGTGGTCACAAACCTGATTCCCAATACCGGAATTTCCCTGCCCTTCTTCAGTTACGGCGGAACAGCCCTCATGATACAGCTGGCGGAGATGGGCATGATATTGAGTATATCCCGCCAAATCCCCGCGCCTAAGCACGATTGAGAGGAGCTCTGGGCTCCCAAATAAAATGAGGTGGTTTCATGAATATCCTCTTTACCTGCGGCGGTACCGCCGGACATGTGAACCCGGCGGTGGCCCTGGCCCGCATTTTCCAGGAGCGCAACCCCGGCTGCCGGGTGCTGTTTGTGGGAGCGGACGGGGGCATGGAGACCCGCCTGGTGCCCAAGGAGGGCTACTCCATCCAGACGGTGACCATCACCAATTTCCACCGCTCTCTGGCACCCGCAGACATCGCCCACAACCTGGGCACCCTGATGAATATGCAGAAGTCCAAAAAGCAGGCCCAGCGGATTTTGGACGACTTCAAGCCTGATCTGGTGGTGGGCACCGGCGGCTACGCCTCCTATCCCGTGGTAAAGGAGGCCGCCCGGCGGCACATCCCCACCGCCGTCCACGAGTCCAATGCCGTCCCCGGTCTCACCACCAAGGCCCTGTCCAAGGTGGTGGACTGCGTGATGGTGGGCTTTGAGGAGAGCCGGGCCCACTATGATAACCCGGACAAGGTGGTAGTCACCGGCACTCCCGTGCGGGGCGACTTTTTCCGCTACACCCGGGAGGAGGCCCGCAAGCAGCTGGGGTTTGAGGACAACCGCCCCCTGCTGCTGTCCTACTGGGGCTCCCTGGGTGCGGAGGTGATGAACCGCCAGATGGTGGACTTCATCGCCAAGGAGTGCTATGAGGGCGCGCCCTTCCGCCACATCCACGGCGCGGGCCGGGACTTTTCCTGGATGCAGGAGGAGCTGCTGCGCCGGGGGCTGAAGCTGGGGGACAACGGGGTGGAGGTCCGGGAGTATATCTATGATATGCCCCTGGTCATGGCCGCCGCCGACGTGGTCTTGTGCCGGGCGGGGGCCTCCACGATCTCGGAGATCACCGCCATCGCCAAGCCCTCGGTGCTGGTCCCATCCCCCAATGTCACTGCCAACCACCAGGAAAAGAACGCGCGGGTGCTGGCTGACCAGGGGGCGGCGATCCTCCTGCGGGAGCAGGACTGCGGGGAGCATACCCTCTACGATACTGTGGAGCTGCTGATGCAGGAGCGGGACCGGCGGGACGCTATGGTCCGGGCCCTCAACGCCATGGCTGTGCCCAACGCCGGGGAGAAGATATACCAGACCCTGCGGGAAATCATGCGAGACAAAGCATAAGAAGGGGCGGGACCGCCTCATAAACCAAATGGACTGTTTCCGCATAGGATAGCCTGAATCAAAGAAATTTGGAGGCTATCCCATGAGCTTTTATCGAATCGAGGGCGGACGGCCCCTATCGGGCAGCCTGTCCGTTCAGGGGGCCAAGAACAGTGTCTTGCCCATCCTGGCCGCCGCCGTGTTGGCCCCGGGTCAGAGTGTCATCCACAACTGTCCCGACCTGTCCGACGTATCTGCTACCCTGGACATCCTGCGCCTTCTGGGCTGCCGGACGGAGCGGGAGGGGGATACTGTCCTGGTGGATGCCTCTGCCCTGTGCCGTTCGGACATTCCGGACCGGCTGATGCGGGAGATGCGCTCCTCTGTGATCTTTCTGGGCGCGCTGCTAGCCCGGCTGGGGGAAGCGGAGCTGACCTATCCCGGCGGCTGTGAGCTGGGCCCCCGGCCCATCGACCTGCACTTGTCCGCTCTGCGCCGTCTGGGTGCGGAGATCCGGGAGGACCAGGGGTGCCTGCGTTGCCA
>CABVDR010000015.1 GCA_902497145.1 uncultured Oscillospiraceae bacterium | reverse complement strand
AGGTGGGGGACGACTGTTTGATCTACCACGGGGTCACCCTGGGCGGTACCGGCAAGGACCAGGGCAAGCGCCACCCCACCATCGGCAACAATGTGCTCATCGGCTGCGGAGCTAAAATTCTAGGTCCCTTCAAGGTGGGGGACGGAGCGCGCATTGCGGCCAACTCGGTGGTGCTCAGCGAGGTGCCAGAGGACGCCACCGCCGTGGGTATCCCCGCCCAGATCGTCCGCATCGCCGGACGGACTACCCACTATGCCGACGACGTGGACCAGACCAGCGTGGAAAACCCGGTAGAGGAGCGGCTGGAGGCCCTCTCTGCCCGGCTGGAGCTGGTGGAGCGTCTGCTGGATGAACAGTACCAAAGCGGGAATTTTATTCCCAAGAACATGAGATAAAAGGAGGATACAGCTATGCTGCTTTATAATTCCGCGACCCATAAGAAGGAAGAGTTTACTACCCATACCCCCGGCCGGGTGGAGATGTACACCTGCGGCCCCACCGTTTACCACTTTGCCCACATCGGCAACCTGCGCTCCTACATTATGGAGGATGTGCTGGAGAAGTTCCTGCGCTACTCCGGCTATGACGTGAACCGGGTCATGAACATCACCGACGTGGGTCACCTCAGCTCCGACGCCGACACCGGCGAGGACAAGATGCTCAAGGGAGCCAAGCGGGAGCACAAGACCGTCATGGAGATCGCTCAGTACTACACCGACGCCTTCTTCTCCGACTGCGCCAAGCTGAACATCAAGACTCCTGACACCGTCCAGCCCGCCACCGGCTGCATCCAGGAGTATATCAACATCATCACCCGCCTGCTGGAGAAGGGCTATGCCTATCAGGCCGGCGGCAACGTGTACTTCGACTCCTCCAAGCTGGAGCGGTACTACATCTTCAACGACCACAACGAGGAGGACCTGGCCGTGGGCGTGCGCGAGGGCGTGGAGGAGGACTCCAACAAGCGCAACAAGAACGACTTCGTCCTGTGGTTTACCAAGTCCAAGTTTGAGGACCAGGCCCTGAAGTGGGACTCCCCCTGGGGCGTGGGCTATCCCGGCTGGCACATCGAGTGCTCCGGCATCTCTATGAAGTACAACGGCGAGTACCTGGACCTCCACTGCGGCGGCATCGACAACGCCTTCCCCCACCACACCAACGAGATTGCCCAGTCTGAGAGCTACCTGGGCCATCCCTGGTGCAAGCAGTGGTTCCATGTCCACCACCTGAACACCAGCTCCGGCAAGATGTCCAAGTCCAAGGGCGAGTTCTTGACTGTCTCCCTGCTGGAGGAGAAGGGCTATGATCCTCTCAGCTACCGCTTCTTCTGCCTGCAGTCCCACTACCGCAAGGGCCTGGTGTTTACTTGGGAGAACCTGGACAACGCCCAGGGCGCGTACCAGAAGCTCATCAAGCGTATCGCGGCCCTGAAAGAGGGCGGCGAGCCTGACCAGGCGGTGGTGCAGGAGTACCGGGAGAAGTTCCTGCAGCAGGTGGGCAACGACCTGAATACCTCCATGGCGGTGACCCTGCTGTATGACGCCCTGAAGGCCAAGACCGACGACGCCACCAAGCTGGCCATCCTGGGTGACTTTGATCAGGTGCTGTCCCTGTCTCTGCTGGAGAAGGCGGCCCAGGTGCGCAAGGAGCAGGCCGCCCAGAAGACTACTTCTGCTGGAGACTACACCATCACCGGCGAGGGCGACCCGGCTGTGGACGCCCTGGTACTGGAGCGCTATCAGGCGAAGAAAGCCAAGGATTTCGCCCGGGCGGACCAGATCCGGGACGAACTGAAAGCTCAGGGCATTGAAATTACCGACGTGCCCGGCGGCGCGGCCTGGAAGCGAGTATAAAAACAAATCAAGTACAGAATACCCCGTTAGTATGTGGAAATACTAGCGGGGTATTTTCTTAAAAAATACAAAGAGTGGTTGACAAACTAAGAGAGAGTTGTTATAATCTACACAGTTAAACAAGAATTATTCTTATTAATAAAAATGAACTAAGGGAGGACAATACTATGCCTGAACTGAAGGGAAGCAAAACCGAGCAGAACCTGTGGACCGCCTTTGCCGGGGAGTCCCAGGCCCGCAACAAGTACACCTACTTCGCCTCCAAGGCCAAGAAGGACGGCTATGTGCAGATCTCCAAGATCTTTGAGGAGACCGCTGCCAACGAGAAGGAGCACGCTGAGATCTGGTTCAAGCTGCTGGGCGGCATCGGCACCACTTCCGAGAACCTGAAGGCTGCCGCTGAGGGCGAGAACTATGAGTGGACCGATATGTATGCCACCATGGCCAAGGAGGCCAAGGAGGAGGGCTTTGACCACATCGCTTTCCTGTTTGAGGAAGTGGCCAAGATCGAGAAGGAGCACGAGGAGCGTTACCTCAAGCTGCTGGCCAACGTGGAGGGCGGCCTGGTCTTCTCCCGTGACGGCGATATGATCTGGCAGTGCAGCAACTGCGGCCACATCCACGTGGGTAAGCAGGCCCCCGAGGTGTGCCCCGTGTGCGCCCATCCCAAGGATTACTTCCAGCTGAAGGCCGAGAACTACTAAGCTTCACATCAAACCCAGACGGGCCGGACATATTGTCCGGCCCGTCTTTTGCATTCTGATCTTGTGGAATATGAAATTAGGCGAGATAAAAAATAATAATGAAAAAGGACCGATCTGATAAAAACAGCCAATAAGTGTTGTCAAAAATGAGGAAAACAGATATAATAAATTTAGACGGGATAAAAGGAGTTGTTATTTTGTTTTCCCTGTTGAAGCCAAAGAAGTGTCTGCTGGCATTGCTGGGCAGCGCAATCTTAGCCTTTGGCCTGTACAATGTGCACGCCCTGTCCGGCGTGACGGAAGGCGGCGTTCTGGGTATGACCCTGCTGCTGCACCACTGGTTTGGGATTTCCCCGGCGGTGTCAGGGCTGGTCCTCAACGCCGTATGCTATTGGATGGGATGGCGCCTGCTTGGCAAGGAGTTTATTGGCTACTCCATCATTGCCGGCGGCGGATTTTCCGCATTCTACGCCGTGTTTGAGCAGTTTGATCCCCTCTGTCCTCAGCTGGCCCAGCATCCGGTGCTGGCTGCCGTACTGGGCGCTTTGTTTGTGGGAATCGGCGTGGGGCTCAGCGTCCGGGCGGGAGGGGCTCCCGGCGGCGACGATGCCCTGGCGATGAGCATGTCAGCGGTCACGCACTGGAACATTCAGTGGGCTTACCTGATCACCGATCTGGTGGTACTGGGGCTGTCGGTGAGTTATATCGACCTGAAGCGCCTGGCCTGCTCCCTGCTTACGGTCCTTCTGTCCGGACAGATTATCGGATTTGTTCAGCGGGTGAAAAATCCCGATCTGAAGGCTGTGCCGGAAAACAGTTAAAAAACCGCGGCAGATCAAACGATCTGCCGCGGATCTTTTTTATAGCACTTTGCTCAGGAACGTCTGCGTACGGGGATTTTGCGGGTGGTCGAAGAGCTCAGAGGGGGTGTTCTCCTCCAAAATAGCGCCGCTGTCCATAAAGATGACCCGACTGGCCACCTCACGGGCAAAGCCCATCTCGTGGGTCACGACCGCCATGGTCATGCCCTCGTGGGCCAGATCCCGCATCAGGTCCAGTACTTCACCAACCATTTCCGGGTCCAGGGCGGAGGTGGGTTCGTCAAAGAGCATCACCTCAGGCTCCATGGCCAGGGCACGGACGATGGCAATGCGCTGCTTTTGACCACCGGAGAGCATGTTGGGGTACTCGTCTGCCTTGGCGGCCAGTCCGATACGCTCCAGCAGCTTCATCGCCTGAGCGTCGGCCTCCTCCTGCTTTTTCAGGCCAAGCTGGACCGGGGCCAGGGTAATGTTTTTCTTCACCGTCATGTGGGGAAAGAGGTTGAAGTGCTGGAACACCATGCCCATCTTCCGCCGGTGCAGGTTAATGTCCACTTTCTTGTCTGTGATGTCCACATTGTTGAAGTAGATGTGCCCCTTGGAGGGGACCTCCAGCAGGTTGAGGCACCGCAGCAGGGTGGACTTGCCCGACCCGGAGGGGCCAATGATAGCCACCACTTCGCCCTTCTGGATGGAGAGGGAGCAGTCGTTGAGCGCCTTTACCGCTCCGTGGTTGTACTCTTTGATGACGTGCTCAACTCGAATGAGATCAGCGCTTGTCGCCACGACGCATTCTCCTTTCTACGGCCTCGATAGCCTTGCTGGCGGGGAAGTTGATGCAGAAATAAACCACCGCAGCCAGGACATAGGGGGACAGGGTGATGTATGTAGTGGTGCCCACAGTTTTGGCACCCCACATCAGCTCGTACATACCCATGACGGAGCAGACAGAGGACTCCTTTACCATGGTAACTACCTCGTTGGCCAGGGCAGGGAGCACATTTTTGACGGCCTGGGGCAGTACCACCAGCTTCATGGCCTGCCAGGAGGACAGCCCCAGGGAGCGGGCGGCCTCCGTCTGACCGGAGTCCACCGCCAGAATGCCGGCCCGGAAGATCTCAGCCACGTAGGCGGAGCTGTTGAGTGCCAGGGCCACAACGCCGGGGATGAAGACCTTCAGGTTAATAAAACCAAACAGGTATAGGTCCGGCAGTTTGATGGCGTAGAAGGGGCCGTAGTAGACGATGTACAGCTGAACCAGCAGAGGGGTGGAACGGAAGATGCCGATGTAAGCCCCCGAAAGGTGGTGAATAAACTTGTTCTTACTCAGCCGCATCAGGGCCAGCAGAAGAGCGGGAATCACAGCCAGCAGAACGGCTACCACCGACAGAGCTAGGGTGTACTCCAGGCCGGAGATAAAGTAGTAGGCATATTTCGGGAGATAGCTGAAGTTAATAAAGCTGGTAGGGCTGGTTAACATGGACTGTATGCAAGGAATGCTCGTAATGGAGGCAAACAGATCGGACATAGGCCTGCTCCCTTTCTTTTTCTTAACTCAGACGCGCCGTGCGAGGCCGGAGACCGGTCCCGCACGGCGCTGTTTCCGATAAATTTGTGTGTCCTTAGTCGCCGATAGCCTGGCTGCTCAGGGTGTTGGAATCCTCGATGATACCGGCCATGGTCTCCTCGTCCAGAGAGGCGATGGTCTTGTTGATGGAGTCCAGCAGGCCCTTGGGATCGCCCTTGGCTACCCAGACACGGTAGGGCTCAGCAGCCTCACCCAGGGAGATGTTGTCCAGGATGACCAACTGATCGTTGGTCTCCACGTACTTCTGGGCCACAGCGGCGTCCAGCACCACAGCGTCGCACTTGTCATAGACCAGAGCGTTTACCAGCTCAGGAACGGAGGTCAGCAGCATGGGGTTGACGCCGGTCATCACAGCGGACTCACCGGAGATGAGGTCGGCCTTGGTGGTAGCGGTCTGGGCGCCCACACTCTTGCCGTTGAAGCTGTCCAGAGAAGTGTACTGGTCGGCGTTCTCCTTCTTCACCACGACCAGGGGAGCCTCGTCGGTGTAGTAGGGGTCAGAGTAGTCGGCGGCGTTGGCACGGGTACCCTCGGCATCCAGCTCCATAGCGGCGATGACGAAGTCCACGTCGCCGCGGCCCAGGTTGGCCAGCAGGTTCTCAAAGGACATATCCTTGATCTGCAGCTCGCAGCCCATGTCGTTGGCGATCTTCTGAGCCACAGCCACGTCGATGCCTACGATCTGATCCTTGCCGTTCTCGTCCAGAATGTGGAACTCGAAGGGGGGATAGTCAGCGGAGGTGCCGAACACGATGGTCTTCTTATCCTCCGTGCTGGAGCTGCTCTGGGAGCTGGAGGTGTCAGAGCCAGAGGCGCTGGAGCCGGAAGTGGAACTGCTGCTGCCGCTGGTGCAGGCGGTCAGCCCAAGTCCCAGGGCCAAAGCCAGGGACAAAGCAAGAAACTTCTTTTTCATATTCATAATCTCCTTTTACATACCATTCATTCAAACCCAGGGGGTCTGAATGGGTTGTGTAAAAGTATACCACCGAAAAATATGCAGCGTCAATAGATAACTATGCGAAAAGTGCAGAGGAAAGAAGTTTTTTTTGGCGTAAATGACACAGGTCGGGATTTTTTGGTTGAAACAAGGGGAAAAAGAGGATATAATCAGGTGGCAATGAAATTTTCTGAAAGAACGCGGCCGGGTACCAGAAGGCGGATACACGGTTCGGCGTAGGGGAGAATGAAAAAAGAAAATGAATATTTTAATGAATAATTCGATTTTATCCGTCGATCTTAAACGGGTGAGGCAGAATGTGAATGCCGTCTTGAAAGAGTTGGATGGGGCGCAGCTGATTCCCGTGTTAAAGGATAATGCCTACGGCTTGGGCCTGGAGACCATAGGACATGTGATGGAAGAATTTCCGTCTATTACTACCTTGGCTGTGGCCCAGGTGGGAGAGGGGGCTGCTCTGCGTCAGGCGGGGATTACCCGGGATATTCTGGTGTTGGGAGGAATCCCGGCCCATCTGCTGCAAGCTGCGGTAGAGCTGGATCTTACCATCTCCATCGGGCGTCTGGAGCTGCTTCCGGTATTGGCCCTGCTGGCCAGATCGCTGGAGCGTCAAGTGAAAATCCAGATCAAGATGGAAACCGGTCTCAACCGCACCGGTGTGGCCCCGGGCGGAGAGCTGGCCCGGCTGCTGGAGGAGTGGCGAGCGGTGAAGGGCAGTTTCCAAGTGACGGGAGCCTTCAGCCATTTTGCCGACCTGAGCGATCAGAGCCGGACCCAGGAGCAGTACCATCTCTTTTTAAAGGGAGTGGAGCAGCTGCAGGCGGGGGGCATGGAGATTCCCATGCGGCACATCTCCGCCAGCGCCGCCCATGAGCAGTTTCCTGAGTATCGCCTGGATGGGGTGCGCATCGGACGGCGCCTTTACATGGATCACCCCACTGAACCGACCGGCCGGGTGAGCGAGACGGCCACCTGGCGCACCTGGATCACCAACCTGCGCACCTTGCAGGCGGGGGCTCCGCTTGGCTATGGCGGAAAGGTGTTTCTGGAGCGGGACGCTACCGTGGCTACCATCGCCGTGGGCTACGGGGATGGACTCAGCGAGGAGCTGGTGCGGGTCCATGGACCGGTGCTGGTGGGAGGCGAGCGGGCCAGACTCATGGCTTGCTGCATGGATCAGACCCTGGTGGATGTCACTGGTATCCCGTGTCGGGTGGGGGATCCGGTGACCCTGTTTGGCTGGGACGAACAGGGAAACCTGCTGCCCTCCCAGGAAGTGGCTCTGCTGATCGGAGAGGATGAGGGATGCGGCCTGACGGCACAGCTCAGCCCAAGAGTGGCCCGAATCTACTGTAATTGAACACAGAAGAAAAATGCGGCGGAAAGAGAACCTTTCCGCCGCATTTGCGTTTAAAAGAGGGAGTGTGAAATATAGGAAAATATCTTGCAAAATTTTTGAAAAGCTTTATCCTAGAGAAGAAGCGGTTTTTTGCTGCGATACCACGGGCGGTAGCACCGCCAAAGGAGATCATATGAGAGCGCTGTTATACCGAAATACCTTCCCACGCTTCGTGGCCGATTTGAAAAATCAGCCGGGAAAATGGCTGTCCAGGCTGGTGTTTCTGCTGGGCCCCTGGGTTGCCCTCTGGATGGTGGAGATCCTCAACCAGAACGATGTGTTTTCCGACCTGCAGGCTTGGCAGGTACTGATGAATCTGGTATGGTACTACATCCTGTTTGTTGTGTGCCGGTTGGTGCTGGGACGCCTGCGGCGGGCGGCCGGTCTGGCCATCTGCCTGTGCTTTGTGGTTGGACTGGTAAACCACTACGTGCTCCGTTTCCGGGGCCGGATTTTGTTCCCTGCCGATGTGGCAAGTTGGAAGACGGCCGCCAATGTGGCTGACGCCTTTGATTTTTCCATTGACTCCTACATGGAACAGGCGGCGGTGCTGCTGGTGGCTTATCTGTTTTTGGTGTGGATGTGTCAGCCTCAGCGTAAGCGGGCCAAGCTGCCTTTGCCTGTGGGAATCGTGTCTTGGATATTCTGCATCGGCTATTCCTTCGCGTTCTTTTTTACCGGGATGCTGCCCGCCCTGGGCATCTATACCCAGCAGTGGGTCACCCAAGCCAACGGCTTTCTGCTCAATTTTACGGTGGCCCTGCGGTACAGCTCGGTGGACAAGCCGGAGGATTACAGCCACGACAAGGTGCTGGAGCTGATGGAGGAGTACCCCGGTGTAGACGGGGACAGCTCCGTGATCCAGCCCACCAATGTGATCGTGGTGATGAACGAGTCCTTCTCGGATCTGACTATTTTCGACAACCTGGAGGTTTCTCAGGACCCCACTCCCTTCCTCCACTCTCTCAGAGAGAACACCATTAAGGGCTGGATGTACTCCCCCGTCACCGGCGGCGGCACCGCCAGCGTGGAGTTTGAGTATCTCACCGGGTTTTCTACCATCTTCCAGCCACCCCATACCGTAGCCTACCAGCTCTACGCCCAGGAGGGGATGCCCTCCTTGGCGTCCCTGTTTGGGGTGCAAGGCTATGAGAGTACCGCTTTTCACCCCTATAAATCCTCCGGATGGAACCGGCCCATTGTTTACAGCAATATGCGCTTTGACAACCAGCTCTATGAGGAGGATGTGGGCAACGCCTACCTCATTCGCAACTACATCTCCGACCAGTCGGACTACGAGACCATCTTCCAAATTACGGACGCGGAACAGGGGGATCCAACGTTCATCTTTAACGTCACCATGCAGAATCACAGCAGCTATGCCCAGGGGTGGAACAACCTGGACAAGACGGTGACCGTATCTGACGAACTGCGCCAGGCGGACTACTCCTCGGAGCAGTACTTCTCCCTGGTGTGGGAGAGCGACCAGGCTCTGGAGCAGCTCATTGCCCACTATGAGCAGAGTGACGAGCCCACCATGATCGTATTCTTCGGCGACCACCAGCCGCCTTTGAAGAATGCTTTTTATGAAAAGCTCTACGGGAAGTCGCTGGAAGAGCGCACCACCGAAGAGGTGATGAAGCAGTACCAGGTGCCCTTCTTTATCTGGACCAACTACGACATTGAGGAGCAGGAAAATGTGGTCCTCAGCCCCAACTACCTGGGGGTACTCACCGCGCAGATGGCGGGGATGCCGCTGACCGGCTTTATGAACTTCCTCTCCCAGCTCTATGAGGAGATGCCCGCCATCACCCCGGTGGGAATCCTTACAGGAGATGGAGAGTACCTGGAGCGGGAGGAACTCAACGAGGAGCAGCAACAGTGGCTGGAGACCTACGAGACCCTCAACTACTGCGGCATGATCGACCTCTTTGATGAGGTACGGCCCATGTTTTGTATGGATTAAAACGATGCCCCGGTGTGAATTCCATCACACCGGGGCGTTTTGCTGCCGGACCCACTGCCGCAGCAGCCTCAGAGCCTGAGGGGACAGGATCAGTAGAGCAATCAGGTTGGGAAGGGCCATGAGGGCGTTGCACAGATCCACCAGCTGCCACAGTGTCCCGCTGTTCCCACAGGCTCCCACTACCACGCACCCCAGAAAAACAGCACGGTACAGGGGCAGAAGGCGATCTCCACCGGTGAGGTAGCGCAGGCTCTGCTGCCCATAGTAGCTCCACCCCAGAATGGAGGAGAAGGCAAACAGCAGCAGACTGATCCATACGATCCACGCCCCTGCCTCCCCCAGCACAGCGGAGAAGGAACGGGCAGTGAGAGGGACGCCCAGAGTCCAGTCGGGGAGGCTGCCTTGGCGCAGTTGGGAAAAAATCACCTCCGGCTGGTATACGCCTCCCACCAAGATGACCAGGGCGGTGAGGGTGCAGGTGAGCAGGGTGGCAAAGGCCACCTCAAAAATACCCCACATGCCCTGTCGGGCGGGGTGATCCACCTGAGCGGCCCCGTGGGCCATGGCAGAGGTGCCAAGACCCGCCTCGTTGGTAAATACACCCCGGGCCACCCCATGGCGCAGGGCCTCCGCCACCGTCCAGCCCGCGCCGCCTCCCAGGGCAGCCTGGGGCGTGAGAGCGCAGCGGAAGATCAAGGAGAGAGCCTGGGGTACCTGCTGCCAGCGCAGCAGCAGGATCAGAAAGCCACCACCCAGGTAGAGCAGCGCCATGGCGGGCACCAGAGCTTGGGACACCCTGGCAATGCGGCCCAGCCCTCCGGACAGGATCAGTCCTGCCGCAGCGGCAGTGCCCAGGCCGATGGCCAGGGTAGGCCAGCCAAAGGCGCCGTGAAGGGAGGCGGCAATGGAGCCGGACTGTACCATTCCGCCCCCAGTCAGGGTGGCGGGGAGACAGGCCAGGGAGAACCAGGTTGCCAGCAGAGGGGAGCCCACTCCATCCCGCAGGTAAAACATGGGACCGCCCTGAAGTCCGCCTCCCGGAGCGGGGCGCTGATATCGGACCGCCAGCAGCTTCTCCCCGCAGCCGGTCATCATGCCCAGCAGGGCGGACACCCACATCCAGAAGACTGCCCCGGGTCCCCCCAGACACAGGGCGGCGGCCACTCCCGCAATGCTGCCAGTGCCCATGGTAGAGGCCAGCGCGGTGGCAAGGGCCTGCAGGGAGGACAGGCCGCCCTTTGCTGCGCTCTTTTGATGATGAAACAGACTGCCTACGGTGGCTTTCAGCCACAGCTTGGCGTAAAAAAGTTGGAAAAAGCCCGAGCCAAAAGAATAGGCCAGCCCGGTCAACAGAAAGCCCCCCAGCAGCCAGGGACACCAGAGCTGCTGGGACAGGGCGCTGAGCATCGTCATGGCGTCACCTCCCTTTTACTGGTATGTCCCAGCCGGGAGAAACAGCACCGGAAAATAAATTTCATCGGGGACTACCACAGCGGAGGAAAATGTGTTACACTAAAGCAAAGACGCCTGTACTGGGAGGAACTGCCGATGAAATGTCCCTATTGCGCCTATCTGGAAAGTAAAGTGGTGGATTCCCGTCCCGCCGAGGAGGGAGCCAGCATCCGCCGCCGCCGGGAGTGCCTGTCCTGCCACAAGCGGTTTACCACCTATGAGACGGTGGAGAGCCTGCCTTTGATCGTGGTCAAGCGGGACGGCAGCCGTCAGAGCTTTGACCGCAACAAGGTGATGGGCGGTTTGATCCGGGCCTGTGAGAAGCGGCCGGTGTCGGTAGGCACCCTGGAGGGGATCGTCAACGAGATCGAGCAGAAGCTGCAAAACGAGATGGAGCGGGAGGTCAGTTCTGCCCAGATTGGTGAGCTGGTGATGGAACGGCTGAAAAAGGTAGACGAGGTGGCCTATGTACGGTTTGCCTCCGTGTACCGCCAGTTTAAAGATATCAACACCTTCATGCGGGAGTTGAGCAAGCTGCTGGAGGACAAATAAGTTTGACAGCGTCACAGCCAAATCCCATCTAAAATCACATTTTGTTTGACATGTTTGGAGCCTAGGGAACCCCCTTAGGCTCCTTTTTTTGCTGTTTAGAGATAAAAAAGGCTGCCTTGCGGCAGCCTTTTTTCAATATGTGGAAAAGTTCCAACCTTGCCCTGAAAGAGAATTGCAGGCGGGCAGCCCGTAGGCGGGCTGCGCCAGACGCACAGCGCGGACAATGGCGTGTTCCATGGCATAGGCCGCCATGGCTCCCACCACATTCACATCGCCGGGCAGATCGCCCATGCTCAGGGCATAGATGCTGTCCCCATCCGCGTTGGTGTGAACGGGATGAATGGCCCGGGCAAAGCCGTTGTGGGTCATGCCAGCCACTTTGGTAAGCTGAGTCTTGTTCAGCTTGGCGTTGGTGACCACAATGCCAAGGGTGGTGTTGCCGGTAAACAGGTTGTTGGCAATGGTGACATCCTGAAACAGCTCGTCCAGGGTGTTGGACAGGGCCGTTTTGTCCTCATTCAGCAATCCGGCAATCTGAGTGGCCCCGTCATAGATATCACCCAGAGCGTTGACCGCCACCAGAGCACCTACCTTCAGGTTGCCCGCCTGGATGGCGTAGGTGCCAAAGCCGGCTTTCATAGCCCGGCCCATGCCCCGGTATTTCCCCACCGAGCAGCCGGTCCCAGCCCCTACATTTCCCTGGGCGGGAGCGTCATAGCTTGCGTTTTCACAGGCTTGGTAGGCCATGGCCGCGTCCGGACGGACGTCCATGCGTCCGATTCCCAGGTCGAACAGACAGGACTGGCTCACCAGGGGGACCTTGGTTACCCCCACATCAAAGCCGATCCCCCGCTCCTCCAGGTATTTCTGCACGCCGCCTGCGGCATCCAGGCCGAAGGCACTTCCGCCGGAGAGTAACACGGCGTTGATGGAATCCGCCTGGGCCACCGGGGAGAGGATCTGAGATTCCCGGGAGGCGGGGCCGCCGCCACGCACATCCAGTCCGGCGGGGCTCATCCGGTCGCAGAGAAGCACGGTGCAGCCGGTGGCCGCCTCCATATTCTGGGCGTGGCCGATCCGGAAGCCGCCCACCTCCATAATTCCGATCTCTTGCATTCCGTCTCGCTCCTTACTGCTTGATGACCACGCGCAGAGCCTTGCAGATGGTGCCGCTGATCACGCAGCCCACGACCATCTCAAGGACGGCCTGAATCCCCACATAGGCGGCCACAAACAGCAGAATGTTGTTTTTAAAGGTGGCCATCAATTCCTCCCCCAGAAGATTCTGAAGGGTGGGGGCGTTCAAAAACAGAACCACCAGCACCGTCATGTAAAACAGGGTGTTCAGTACCGGAGCGGCCAGCCCGCCGATGTAGTAGGAGATCGTCTTGCTCCGGTCCACCTTATACAAGGCCCGGAAGATCCAGCCTACGCACACACCCATGAGGATACGGGTAGGGATGGTGTTGAGAAAGCTCAGTACTACTACGGAGCCGCCGGTGTAGCCCGCCAGAAACATGGTGCTGAACCCGGTCTTGATGGCAGTGTAGAAGCTGATGCAGCCCATCACGCCGCCCAGTACACCGCCGGCCAAAGGCCCCAGCATCATGGCGCCCACCGCCACCGGTACAGTCATAATGGAGGCGTACTGTCCGGGCAGCGGGATCATAGCCAGGCCTGTGAGGTTCATCATCAGCATGATAGCCACCAGCAGGGCCAGTTCCATCAGGTACATCAAGTGCGTGAGGTTCGTTTTTGCCTTTACCATATTCAATTCCTCCTGCTGCCGCTCCACTGTCTGTGGATGCAGCGCATATTTTGCGGCAATTTGCCAACGGCTCATTATACTACGCAGCAGAGCAGGTTTCAAGGTGTATTACACGCTTACATAATCTAAGGCACTGAGGCGTAAAAGCAATGCCCGCGGCTAAGCCGCGGGCATTTATTCACAAAAACCGCTTCATCTGTTGAATATTTTGCTCCTCAGTCTGCAAAAGCTGACGGCCCAGGGAGACCAGAGCCGGGTCTGCCTGATCGGAGAGCTGGTGGAGCCGTCGGGTCATCTCCACTGTGCCCATGGTGCTGCCCTGGATCATCATCTCGGCCAGCTTGGAGGTGGAGGGGTCCATGAGAGTTTGGGCCCGGAGCATCATACCAGACATGGCCAGGGCGGTGCTGCCGGGCCCCTTCAGGTGCATCCCCTTTTGCTTGGCGTAGCTCTGGGACCTGGCGGCGATGGAGCGGTATTCCCGCAGCTGGTCCTGGAGGGCAGAGGACATGGCACGGCTCTGGGGCAGGGAGAGGGCCTGGGGCAGGGTGCCTACCCCCATTGAGGCGTTTTTGTGAATGAATTTCAAAAGCTCTTCGCTGTCGTTCATGTGGATCACCTCCCAGCCTAGCCTGTGTCGAAAAAAGCGTGCCCATACGAGAAAAAGGCTGGAAGAGACGAAAAAAGGAAAATTTATCCACAAAAAATGCCCGCCGGTAGAGCCGGCGGGCATTTTAATTTAAACGGTTACACCTCGAACATCAGGTCGCCGTAGGTGGGAACAGGCCAGATAGACTTGTCTACCATCAGCTCCAGGGTGTCGATGGGGTAGCGCAGGGCGTCCATAGCGGGCACCACCGCGTCGTGGTAGGCAAGAGCCATCTCCTTGACCCCGTCGATGGAGTCCACGCGGCCCATCAGGGGCTTGAGCTGCTCCAGAGCGGTGGAGGCGTCGGCCAGGTAGCGGCTCACATCCTGCAGCAGCTTGCGCTGCACCGAAAGCTCGGCCTGGGGGCAGGCGGAGGCCACGGAGTTGATGGACTGGGCCAGACGGGTGGTATAGTGGATCACAGCGGGGATGTAGTGCTTGGCGGCCATGTGGATCATGGTGTTGGCCTCGATCTTGATGACCTTGATGTAGGTCTCGTACATGATCTCCGCCCGGGCCTCCAGCTCCTGAGGGGTGTAGATGCCGAAGCGGGTGAACAGGTCGATGGCCTTCTGGGTGGTGAGGGCGGGCACCGCGTCCACCAGGGAGGGCAGGTTGGGCAGGCCGCGGCGGGCGGCTTCCTGCACCCACTCCTCGGAGTAGCCGTCGCCGTTAAAGATGATGCGCTGATGCTCGGTCATGTTGCGGTGAATGACCTGCATACAGGCGGTGGAGAAGTCGTCGGCCGCCTCCAGCTCATCGGCCGCCTGGCACAGGGCCTCGGCCACGATGGCGTTGAGCGTGGTGTTAGCGTCAGCGATGGAGTCGGAGGAGCCCACCATGCGGAACTCAAACTTATTGCCGGTGAAGGCGAAGGGGGTGGTGCGGTTGCGGTCGGTGGCGTCCCGGTTAAGGACGGGGACGGTGGACACGCCGGAGTCCAGCTTGCCGGTTGCCAGCAGCTTGATGGAGTCGGCGTTGGAGACGATCTGCTCGACTACGCTTTCCAGCTGGTCGCCCAGGAAGATGGAGATGATGGCGGGAGGGGCCTCCTGGCCGCCCAGTCGGTGCTCGTTGCCCACGCAGGAGGCGGACTGACGCAGCAGGTCGGCGTGAATATCTACCGCCTTCATAATGCAGGACAGCACCAGCAGGAACTGGAGATTTTCATTGGGGGTGTCGCCGGGGTCCAGCAGGTTCTCCCCGGTGTCGGTACCGATGGACCAGTTGTTGTGCTTGCCGGAGCCGTTGACGCCGGCGAAGGGCTTCTCGTGGAGGAGACAGACCAGACCGTGGCGGGTCGCCACCCGCTTCATGGTCTCCATGGTCAGCTGGTTCTGGTCCACGGCCAGATTACACATGGTGTAGATGGGCGCCATCTCATGCTGGGCGGGGGCCACCTCATTGTGCTGGGTGGTGGCGGGAATGCCCAGCTTCCACAGCTCCTGGTTCAGGTCGGACATGAACGCGCCCACCCGCTCCCGGATGACGCCGAAGTACTGGTCGTCCAGCTCCTGGCCCTTGGGGGCGGGAGCGCCGAACAGCGTGCGGCCTGTGTAGATGAGGTCACGGCGCTTGAGGTACTTCTCCCGGTCCACCAGGAAGTACTCCTGCTCCGGGCCCACAGAGGGGAAAACCTTCTGGGCCTGGGTATTGCCGAACAGACGCAGGATGCGCAGACCCTGGGTGTTGATGGCCTCCATGGAGCGCAGCAGAGGAGTTTTCTTGTCCAGAGCCTCGCCGTTGTAGGAGACAAAAATGGTGGGGATACAAAGGATGGTGCCAGCGGTCATCTCCTTGACAAAGGCGGGGGAGGTCATGTCCCAGGCGGTGTAGCCCCGGGCGTAATGGGTGGAGCGCAGGCCGCCGGAGGGGAAGGAGGAGGCGTCGGACTCGCCCATAATAAGCTGCTTGCCGGTGAGCTGCAGCAGAGTCTTGTTATCCTCGGGGCGGGTCATAAAGGCATCGTGCTTTTCGGCTGTGATGCCGGTGAGGGGCTGGAACCAGTGGGTATAGTGGGTGGCGCCCTTCTCCACTGCCCAGTCCTTCATGGCGTTGGCCACGATGTCGGCGGTGGCGATGCTGATATTGCCGCCGTGTTCCATCACGTCCATGACCTCAGCAAAGACCTTCTTGGGCAGGCGTTCCTGCATGACAGAGGTGCTGAACACATTGGAACCAAAGATTTCAGTGATGTTATCGCTCATTGTCTCAAACCCTTTCCTCTGATTTTGGCGGTGCCGGGGTAAAAAAGAAGACAAGACCGCCCTGGGTGGACGTCCTTGCCTCACTTGCCGTAGTGTGGTGCGGTCCTGAGGCCGCGCCCGAATAATAATAATACGATACTACCCAGACAGCAATTTTTCAAGTTTTTATTGCTCCAAACTTTCCAAACAGACAGGGGCAGGATGTGGAAAATTTCACAAAAAGATAAAAATAAAGTGGAATAGCAGGAGGTGGAGAGACATAGAGTGAAAGAAGGGAAGGGGGGCGTTGCCATGCGTTTTACCAAGATGGAGGGATTGGGAAACGATTATATTTACTTAAACTGTATGAAAGAGACTCCAGAGGACCTGCCGGAGCTGGCGGTGCGGCTGTCGGACCGTCACTTCGGCGTGGGGGCGGACGGGCTCATCTGCATCCGGCCGGGCCGGGAGGGCGATTTTACGATGGAGATGTATAACGCCGACGGTTCCAGGGGGGCCATGTGCGGCAATGGGATCCGGTGTGTGGGCAAATATGTGTACGACAACGGTCTGACCCGCAAAACCTGCCTGACCATTGACACCGATGCCGGACCACGATTCCTCCAGCTCCATGTGCGGGGCGGAAGGGTGGAACGGGTGACAGTGGACATGGGAGTGCCCATACTGGGAGCCCCACTGGAGATCCAGGGGGAGACGGTGTATCCAGTGGATATGGGCAATCCCCATGGAGTGGTATTCTGCCAGGAGCCGGAGGACATTGATCTGGAGAAACAGGGGGCGTCCCTGGGCCGGGACCCGGCATTTCCCGGGGAATGGAATATCGAATTTGCCGCAGCCGACGCCCGGGACCGGCTGCGGGTGCGGGTGTGGGAGCGGGGGAGCGGCCCCACGCTGGCCTGCGGCACGGGAGCCTGTGCGGCCTTAGCGGCAGCGGTCAAGACGGGGCGGTGCGACCGACGGGCCACGGTGACACTGCCCGGGGGAGAGCTGAAGGTGGAGTGGGAGCGGGAGAGCAGCCACATCCTGCTCACCGGCCCGGCCCGCACGGTGTTTCAGGGGGAAATTTAGATTGACAAGCGAGGGAGCATCGGGGATAATATCAGACATGAGATTTTTGCCCTTGCGGCACAAAGGAGCGGTACGCTATGACCAAAGTGAACCAAAATTTCTTAAAGCTGCCCGGCAGCTATCTGTTTTCGGAGATCGCCCGCCGCCTGGCGGCCTACACCGCCGAGCACCCCGAGGCCAAGATGATCCGCCTGGGCATCGGTGACGTGACTCGGCCCCTGGCCCCCGCCGTCATCGAGGCCATGCACAAGGCGGTAGACGAGATGGGTACCTTTGAGGGTTTCCACGGCTACGGCCCGGAGCAGGGCTATGACTTCCTGCGGGAGGCCATTGCCAAGACCGACTACGCCGCCCGGGGCGTGGACATCAAGCCCGAGGAGATCTTCGTCTCCGACGGCGCCAAGAGCGACTGCGGCAACATTGGCGACATCTTCGGCACCGACAATGTGGTGGCCGTGTGTGACCCCGTCTACCCCGTGTATGTGGATACCAACGCCATGGCCGGCCGGGCCGGCGAGTTCCAGGAGGAGCTGGGCAAGTGGTCCAAGCTGGTCTACATGCCCTGCGTGGAGGAGAACGGGTTTACTCCCCAGATTCCCCAGGAGAAGGTGGATATGATCTACCTGTGCTTCCCCAACAATCCCACCGGCGCGGTGGCCACCCGTGAGCAGCTGAAGGCTTGGGTGGACTACGCCAATGAAAATAAGGCCGTCATCCTCTACGACTCCGCCTACGAGGCCTTTATCACCCAGGACGACGTGCCCCACACCATCTATGAGATCGAGGGGGCCCGCACCTGTGCCATCGAGTTCCGGTCCTTCTCCAAGACCGCCGGCTTCACCGGCAACCGCTGTGCCTACACCGTGGTGCCCATGGAGCTGGAGCGGGACGGAGCCAAGCTCAACGCCCTGTGGAACCGCCGCCAGTGCACCAAGTTCAACGGCGTGCCCTATGTGGTCCAGCGGGGCGCCGCGGCCGTATACAGCGAGGAGGGTCAGCGCCAGACTAAGGAGACCATCGCTTACTACCAGGAGAACGCCCGGGTCATCCGGGAGGGCCTGACCGCTGCTGGTCTCACCTGCTTTGGCGGTGTGAACGCCCCCTATATCTGGCTTAAGACCCCCGACGGCATGGGCTCCTGGGAGTTCTTTGACAAGCTGCTGAAGGAGGCCAATGTGGTCACCACGCCTGGCGCGGGCTTTGGCCCCAGCGGCGAGGGGTACATCCGCCTCACTGCCTTCGGCGATGCCGATGCCACCAAGGAGGCTGTGGCGCGTATCCGCACCATGCTCAATCGGTAATACACAGGACACCGCTCTTCCAGATGCTGGGGGAGCGGTGTTTTTGTTTGAAAATAGATTTCAAAATGAGACCGAAACCTGCCACAAAAAGAAAATTATTTTCATAAAATTTCTCTTTACGGTGGCACTTTTGGTCGCTATAATATTCCGTACTGAAGCGGAGGCATACAAAGACTTCAATTCAGTACGGGACAGCAAAATCAACAAAACGGAGGCGGAACGCGATGACAGAACGAGAGAAAATGTTATCCGGGGAACTCTATTTTGCAGAAGTACCTGACTTGGTGGCCGGGCGGCACCGGGCAGATCTTCTGTGCCGGGAGCTCAACGCCCTGCCCATGTCGGAGACTGCCTTGAGGATGGCGGTTCTGCGGCAGCTGCTGGGCAAGGTGGGGGAGAACTGCGTCATCAATCCCCAGTTCCGCTGTGACTATGGCTGTTACATCCAGGTGGGCGAGAACTTCTATGCCAACTACAACTGCGTCATTCTGGACTGTGCCCCGGTGACCTTCGGGGACAATGTATTCATCGCCCCCAACTGCGGCTTTTATACCGCCGGTCACCCTGTGGACTACCCCACCCGCAATGCTCTGCTGGAGTTTGCCAAGCCCATCACGGTGGGCGACAACGTGTGGATTGGGGGCAACGTGGTGGTGCTGCCGGGCGCGACCATTGGCTCCGGTTCCGTGATTGGAGCGGGCAGTGTAGTCAGTCGGGATATCCCGGAAAATGTGGTGGCGGTGGGCAACCCCTGCCGTCCCATCCGGTCCATCGACCAGGAGGATCGGAACATGCTTTGATAAAAGAGCGCACCGCGCTTTTTTATACCAGATCGCAGAGAGAAAGGAGGCTATGGGGAAACCCATCACAAAGCGCCAGCGCCTGTCCTGCGGGACAGGACGACGAGGAGAAGGGAGTATCGAAAGGACAGACCTCTGTCCCATAAATTCGGCGGATGCCCTTCCGTGCCTTCCGGGCGCGTACTCAGCCTACAAATATGCGGGTGACCGCAAAACAGAGTGGCTGAGACCGGATCACGAGGTTCAAATGGCTGCGAGTTTGTCCTCCAGATCCAAGTTTTAGGAGGAACTATCACATGTGTGGAATCGTTGGTTATATCGGCAGAGAGCAGGCAGCCCCCATCTTGCTGGATGGGCTGTCCAGGCTGGAGTACCGGGGCTATGACTCCGCTGGCCTGGCGGTGTACGATGCCGAGAAGGGGCTGCAGGTGGTGAAGGCTAAGGGCCGTCTCCAGGTGCTGCGGGACCTGACCCAGGAAGGAAAGGCGGTCCCCGGCGTTATGGGCGTGGGCCACACCCGCTGGGCCACCCACGGTGCCCCCAACGACATCAACTCCCACCCCCAGGTGAGCCAGTCCGGCCGCATGGCGGTGGTACATAACGGTATCATTGAAAACTACGCGAAACTCAAGAAATTCCTGGAGTCCAAAGGAGTCAAGTTTGTCTCGGAGACCGACACCGAGGTGGTGGCTCAGCTGCTGGACTACTACTACAAGGGGGACCTGCTGGACGCGGTGTCCAAGGTGCTCCACCGCATCCAGGGCGCCTATGCCCTGGGCATTGTGTGTGCGGATGAGCCAGATAAGCTGGTGGCGGTGCGGAAGGATTCCCCTCTGATTCTGGGCTGCGGCCAGGGCTTTTCCATGCTGGCCAGCGACGTCACCGCCCTTATCCGCTACACCCGGGACGTGTGCTACCTGGACGACGGCGAGATGGCGGTGCTGACCCCCGACGGGGCCAAAGTGTATAACTCCCTGCTCCAGCCCGTGGAGAAGGAGACCTCCCACGTGGACTGGGAGATCTCGGCGGCGGAGAAGGGCGGCTATGAGCACTTCATGTTCAAAGAGATCATGGAGCAGCCCAAGGCCATCCGGGACACCATCTCTCCCCGCCTGCGGGACGGAAAGGTAGTCTTGGACGATGTGACCATCACCAAGGAGGAGCTGGAAAACCTGGACCGGCTGTATGTCATCGCCTGCGGCTCTTCTTACCACGTGGGCGTGGCGGCCAAGTATATTCTGGAGCGTCTGCTGCGTATCCCGGTGGAGGTCACCCTGGCCTCCGAGTTCCGGTATTGCGCCCCCATTGTCACCAAGCGCACCCTGGCCCTGGTCATCAGCCAGTCGGGTGAGACTATCGACACCCTGGCCGCCATGCGGGAGGCCAAGCGGCTGGGAGCTCGGATCTTATCCATCGTCAACGTGGTGGGTTCCACCATTGCCCGGGAGTCGGACGACGTACTGTATACCTGGGCCGGGCCGGAGATCGCCGTGGCCACCACCAAGGCCTACTCCACCCAGCTGGCGGTGGTCTATTTGCTGGGTTTGTACTTCGCCGACCTGCTGGGCCGGGTAACCAAGGAGGAGTACAGCAACCTGGTGGAGGAGCTGAAGGCTCTGCCCGCCAAGGCGGAGGCTATTTTGAAGGACACGGAGAAGATCCAGTACTACGCCTCCATCTACTTTAACCATAACTCAGTCTTCTACATCGGCCGCAACATCGACTACGCCGTGGGTCTGGAGGGCTCCCTGAAGCTCAAGGAGATCTCCTACATCCACTCCGAGGCCTACGCTGCCGGAGAACTTAAGCACGGTACCATTTCCCTCATTGAAGACGGTACCCTGGTGGTGGCCCTGGCGGGGTGGAATGAGCTGTTTGATAAGCTTATGAGCAACGTCAAGGAGGTCAAGGCCCGAGGGGCCGACGTCATTGGCATCGCCTGCGAGAACCACAAGGAGGCCCTGGAGGGCCTGGTGGACAGCGCGATGACCATCCCGGAGGTCGATCCCATGTTCCTGCCCTCGCTGGAAGTTATCCCCATGCAGCTGTTTGCCTACTATGTAGCTTTGATGCGCGGCTGCGACATCGATAAGCCCAGAAACCTGGCCAAGAGCGTTACAGTGGAATAAGTGAAACACAAGGGCTGCCCTGTTCGGGCAGCCCTTTATATGTTATAAGATATTCACCAGACTGGGCTGCTCCATTTCAGCGAGCAGCTCCAGCTGGGCCGTAAGGTCCGCGTTGGCGGCTGCATACTGGTCCAGCTCCTCCAGTTGGAGGTATTGCAGCACCTGGCGGAAGGTGCGCAGGATCTGGTCGGTGTCCGAGTGGCGCAGGAACACATGGAGGTAAAAGTGCTGGCTGTTCCAGCGGTCATAGACCTCCTGGGTCATGGTGCGGGCGGACTCCCACTGATCCTGCTCCACCAGGGTTTGGGCTTGGGTCAGCTGCTCTGCCATCTGCCGGGTAAGGGTGAGGGAGTACCAGGCGTTGCCCAGGCACAGGCCTACCAGCACGGTCATCAAAAGGACCGCCATCCAAAGTCGTTTCATCTCATCCCTCCTGTCTGGGAGACAGGTATACGCCCCCTGTTTCGTCCAGGGTCATCAAAAAGACGGACTCCGGAGTGGAGCAGCCCTGCCGTTTCAGCTCTGCATCCAGCCAGCGCCGGTCCACCCCCCGGGCGGTGAGGTTGTGCTCCAGTACGTGACCGTCGCTGATGAGCACCAGCGGAAGGCCAGGCTCCGGAACCTGCTGGTTTAGCTGGGAGAGGGTGGGGGGCTTCTCCTGAGCCTTGGGGAGCACGGAGAGCTGGCCGTTGGTCTCCAGAATGGCGTACCACACCACCGAGGGGTCGGAATAGCCCTGACAGCGCAGCTCCTCCAGCAGCTCGTCCACCGTCAGACGGTTGCGGCGCATCTCCCTCTGGTCCAGCTTACCCCGGCGGATAATGACGCTGGGCCGCCCACACAGCAGGGTGCGAAAGCCCACGTGCTTCATGGTCAGCACGGAGAGGATCATGGTCAGAGACAGCAGAGTGAGAATGGGAATCACCCCCGCCAGCAGCGGAATACCGAAGTCCTGCATGGGGACCGCGGCCAGATCGGCAATCACCAGGGAGAGCACCAGCTCCGAGGGCTCCAGCTCCCCCACCTGCCGCTTTCCCATCAGACGGATCCCCACAATCAGGACCAGATATAGGATCATGGTGCGCACAAAACCGGTGAACACCGAACCACCTCCCGGGATGTGTTGTCTCCCCAGTTTGCCCGGAAATGGAAGGGGGTATTCACCCCTCAGAAAGCGCGGGGAAAGTTTTTGAAAAAATAGCCGATCCCTCTTGCAATGTATGGGAATTTTCGATACAATATCTTGAAACACTTTGCACATTGAGGTTTTGCGACATACAGAAATGTGAACTGGAACGGAAGGACGTGTGAAAGAATTGATGAAAGCGACTTTGATCCTGGCCAACGGAAGCGTATTTTCCGGGACCAGCATCGGCAGCACCTCCGATCGGATCTGTGAGATGGTATTCAACACCTCCATGACCGGTTATCAGGAGATCCTGACCGACCCCTCTTATGCGGGTCAAGGCATCGTAATGTCCTACCCTCTGATTGGCAACTACGGCGTGAACAGCGTGGACAACGAGTCCAGCCGCCCCTGGGCGGAGGCTTTTGTAGTGCGCCATCTGTCCCCCGTGGGCAGCAATTTCCGCTGCGAGGACACTTTGGACAACTATCTGAAACAACACGACATCACGGGCATTCAGGATGTTGACACCCGTGCACTGACGAAAATACTCCGCAGTCAGGGAAGCATGAACGGCATGATCACCTGCGCGGAGCATTTTAATGTGGCTGAGATTCTGGAGAAGCTGAAGAACTACCGGGTGGAGGGCACCGTGGAGCGGGTGAGCCGCAAGGAGCCTGAGGATTGCCCCGCCTACGGCGAGGAGAAGTACAAGGTAGCCATGATGGACTACGGCGTCAAGCAGAACATGATTGAGTGCCTGCGTCACCGGGGCTGCCATGTCACCGTATTTCCTGCCACTACCCCCGCTGAGACAGTGCTCTCCGGCGGCTTTGACGGTGTGATGCTCTCCAACGGCCCCGGCGACCCCGCCGACAACGTGGGTATCATCGCCGAGGTGAAGAAGCTCTATGAGAGCTCCATCCCCCTGTTTGCCGTGTGCCTGGGTCACCAGCTCATGGCTCTGGCCACCGGCGCCAAGACTGGCCGCCTGCCCTACGGCCACCGTGGCGGCAACCACCCCGTGCGGGACCTGGAGGCCAAGCGGGTGTTCATCACCAGCCAGAACCACGGCTACATGGTGCTGGCCGACTCCGTGGATCCCGCCGTGGCAGAGGTCAGCCACGTGAACGTCAACGACGGCACCTGCGAGGGTCTGCGCTACAAGCGCCCCAACTGCTTTACCACCCAGTTCCATCCCGAGGCCAGCCCCGGCCCTCAGGATACCGAGTATCTGTTTGATCGTTTCATCGCTTCCATGGGAGGTGACAAGTAATGCCTAAGAATCCGGAAATTAAGAAAGTACTGGTGCTGGGCTCCGGCCCCATCGTCATCGGTCAGGCTGCTGAGTTTGACTACGCCGGCACCCAGGCCTGCCGTGCCCTGAAGGAAGAGGGCATTGAGGTGGTGCTGGTCAACTCCAACCCCGCCACCATTATGACCGACAAGGACATTGCCGATCACGTCTATATTGAGCCCCTGAACATCCCCTCTGTCACCCAGGTCATTGAGATCGAGCGTCCTGACTCCATCCTGCCCACTCTGGGCGGCCAGACCGGCCTGAACCTGGCCATGGCCCTCTATGAGAACGGAACTCTGGAGAAGTACGGCGTCAAGCTGCTGGGCACCAGCCCCGACTCCATCCGCAAGGCGGAGGACCGCCAGGGCTTTAAGGACTGCATGGAGTCCATCGGCCAGCCCTGCGTCACCTCCGAGGTGGTGGAGAGCGTGGACGACGCTGTGGCCTTTGCCGAGAAGATCGGCTACCCCGTCATCGTCCGTCCCGCCTACACCCTGGGCGGCACCGGCGGCGGCATCGCCTACGACGAGTACTCCCTGCGGGAGATCTCCGACCGCGGCATCAACCTGAGCCGCGTGGGACAGGTGCTCATTGAGCGCTGCATCGCCGGCTGGAAGGAAATCGAGTTTGAGGTTATGCGGGACTCCGCGGGCAACGTCATCACCGTGTGCTCCATGGAGAACATCGACCCCGTGGGCGTCCACACCGGCGACTCCATCGTGGTGGCCCCCACTCAGACCCTGGCCAACAAGGAGTACCAGATGCTGCGTACCGCGGCCCTGGATATCATCTCCGCCCTGGAGATCGAGGGCGGCTGTAACTGCCAGTTCGCGCTCAATCCCGACAGCTTTGAGTATGCGGTGATCGAGGTTAACCCCCGTGTGTCCCGCTCCTCCGCTCTGGCCTCCAAGGCCACCGGCTACCCCATCGCCAAGGTGGCGGCCAAGATCGCCCTGGGCTACACCCTGGACGAGATCCCCAACGCGGTGACTGGCAAGACCACCGCCTGCTTTGAGCCCACGCTGGACTACTGTGTGCTGAAGATCCCCCGTCTGCCCTTTGATAAGTTTACCACCGCCAGCCGTACTCTGGGCACCCAGATGAAGGCTACCGGCGAGGTCATGGCCATTGCCAACTCCTTTGAGGGCGCCCTGATGAAGGCTATCCGCTCTCTGGAACTCAACGTCCGCGCCCTGAAGCTGGACAAACTGGAGGGCCTCTATACCGATGAGATCGAGGACCTGCTGGTCCAGGTCACCGATGAGCGTCTGTTCGTGGTGGCTGAGGCCCTGCGTCGGGGCATCTCTCCCCAGAAAATCAACCACATCACCAAGATGGATCTGTGGTTCCTGGACGGCTTCAAGCGCATCATCGACATGGAGAACGAGCTGGAGCGCTGCAAGGGCGTGCCTTCCGCTGACACCCTGAAGCGGGCCAAGGAGATGTGCTTTGCCGACAGCTATATCGGCACTCTGTGTGATATGAAGCAGTCTGAGGTCAAGGCCCTGCGGGAGAAGTACGGTATTATCCCCTCCTTCAAGATGGTGGATACCTGCGCCGCCGAGTTTGATGCCGAGACCCCCTACTACTACTCCACCTACGACGGAGAGAACGAGGCCATCGACACCGGCAGTGACCGCAAGAAGGTGCTGGTGCTGGGCTCCGGCCCCATCCGCATCGGTCAGGGCATCGAGTTTGACTACTGCTCCGTCCACTCCGTCTGGGCCTTCAAGCGCCTGGGCTATGAAACCATCATCGTCAACAACAACCCCGAGACCGTCTCCACCGACTTCGATGTGGCCGACAAGCTGTACTTCGAGCCCCTCACCGCCGAGGATGTGCAGAACATCGTGGAGCAGGAGAAGCCCTGGGGCGCCGTGGTGCAGTTCGGCGGACAGACCGCCATCAAGCTGGCTAAGGCTCTGACTGATATGGGCGTGCAGATCCTGGGTACCTCATCCGACGGCGTGGATGCCGCGGAGGACCGGGAGCGCTTTGACGAGATTCTGGAGAAGTGCGGCATCCCCCGCGCCAAGGGCCGCACCGTCTATACCACTCAGGAGGCTCTCCAGGCGGCCAACGAGTTGGGTTATCCTGTACTGGTGCGCCCCTCCTACGTGCTGGGCGGACAGGGCATGGAGATTGCCTACACGGACCGCAACATTGAGGAGTTCATGAAGATCATCAACATGACCGTTCAGGAGCACCCCATCCTCATCGATAAGTATCTGATGGGCCGGGAACTGGAAGTGGACGGCGTGTTTGACGGGGAGGACATCCTCATCCCCGGCATCATGGAGCACGTGGAGCGTGCCGGCGTTCACTCCGGCGACTCCATCGCCGTGTATCCTCCCATTAACCTGGAGGACAAGCACCGCCAGCTCATCCTCAAGCACACCAAGAACATGGCCAAGCACCTGGGCGTCATCGGCCTCATCAATGCCCAGTATATCCTCTACAACGACGACATCTATGTCATCGAGGTCAACCCCCGCTCCTCCCGCACCATCCCCTATATCTCCAAGGTTACCGGCGTGCCTATCATCGACCTGGCCACTAAGGTCATGCTGGGCCAGAAGCTGAAAGACTTGGGCTACGGCACCGGCCTGTACCCCGAGGCCAAGTACTACGCCGTCAAGGCCCCCGTCTTCTCCTTCGAGAAGCTCACCGACGTGGACACCGGCCTTGGTCCGGAGATGAAGTCCACCGGCGAGGTGCTGGGTCTGGCGGAGACCTATCCCCAGGCCCTGCTGAAGGCCTTCAAGGGTGCCGGTCTGAAGGTGCCCAAGCGGGGCAGCCGGGTCATCGTCACCGTCAAGGATGAGGACAAGGCCGAGATGGTGGGCATCGCCCGGGGCTTTGAGGAGATGGGCATTGAGATCTTTGCCACCTCCGGCACCTGTGACGCCCTTACTGCGGCTGGCATCGAGTGCCACCGGGTCAACCGTGTCTCCCAGGCTCACCCCAACATCCTGGACATGATCGCCTCCGGCACTGTGGACATGATCATCAACACCCCCACCAAGGGCCGCAAGCATGACAGCGACGGCTTTAAGATCCGCCGCTCCGCCGTGGAGCACTCTGTGTCCTGCGTTACCGCCATCGACACCGCCCGCGCGGTGCTCACTGTGCGGGAGCAGAGCCGCAGCGTGGATCTGAAACCCATCGACATCACCAAGATCTAAGCGATTTCCGCTGAAAACTCAATTCCCCCGGCGATCTGCCTCGCCGGGGGATGGGTCTTTTATCGAGCAGACCGATTTTTGGGCAGAAAAAAACCACACCATTCGGTGCGGCCTTTCAAACGCTTCTGCTTACCGTTCGCTGGCGGATACGTCCTGATTTTCGTAGATCAGATCCTCCAGATCCGCGGAGGCGTCCCAATGAAAGTCCATTCTGTTCCCTCCTTTCCTCTTGCATGGTTTCAGTATAATCCCTTCCTTGGAAGGGAACAAGGAACAGCGGGTAAAAGATTTGTAAAACCTGGGCAAAACGTCCAGCGTAAGAAAGGAAGTTGTTATGTCCCATCAGACCGTGATTGTTCTGGATTTCGGCGGCCAGTATAACCAGCTGATCGCCCGCCGGGTCCGTGAGTGCAATGTGTACTGTGAAGTCAAGCCCTATACCACCCCTCTGGCGGAGCTGAAGGCCATGAACCCCATCGGCATCATCTTCACCGGCGGCCCCAACAGCGTCTATCTGGAGACCTCTCCCCATGTGGATCCTGAGATCTTCACCTGGGGTGTGCCCATCCTGGGCATCTGCTACGGCTGTCAGCTGATGGCCCACACTCTGGGCGGTCAGGTTACCGAGGCCCAGGACGATTCCGCCCGGGAGTACGGCAAGACCAAGACCTACTATGACACTAACTGCAAGCTGTTCCAGGGCCTGCCCCAGGAGGGGATTTCCTGGATGAGCCACGGTGACTATATGGCCAAGGTGCCTGATGGCTTTGCCCTCACCGCCCACTCTGACGCCTGCCCCAACGTGGCCATTGCCGACGAGAAGCGGGGCTTCTACGGCGTGCAGTACCACCCCGAGGTGAACCACACGGAGAACGGCATCGCCATGATCCGCAACTTCCTGTATGAGGTGTGTCATGCGGCCGGCGACTGGACTATGGAGGACTACTGCAAGACCGCCATCCAGCAGGTGCGGGAGAAGGTGGGTAGCGGCAAGGTGCTGCTGGCCCTCAGCGGCGGCGTGGACTCCTCCGTGGTGGCCGCTCTGCTGGCTGAGGCGGTAGGCAATCAGCTCACCTGCGTGTTTGTGGACCACGGCCTCATGCGGCTCAATGAGGGCGATGAGGTAGAGCAGGCCTTCTCCAAGTGGGATATCAACTTTGTTCGGGTGGATGCGGAGCAGCGCTTCCTGGGCAAGCTGGCCGGTGTCTCCGACCCTGAGCGCAAGCGTAAGATCATCGGCGAGGAGTTCATCCGCGTCTTTGAGGAGGAGGCCAAGAAGATCGGCAAGGTGGACTTCCTGGCGCAGGGTACCATCTATCCTGACGTGATTGAGTCCGGCGCCGGCGATGCCGCTGTCATTAAGAGCCACCACAACGTGGGCGGCCTGCCTGACTATGTGGACTTCCAGGAGATCATCGAGCCCCTGCGCATGCTCTTCAAGGACGAGGTGCGGCAGCTGGGCCGGGAACTGGGTCTTCCTGAGTACCTGGTGTCCCGTCAGCCCTTCCCCGGCCCCGGTCTGGCGATCCGCATCATTGGCGAGATTACCAAGGAGAAGGCGGACATCCTCCGGGAGGCCGATTTCATCTTCCGGGACGAGATCGCCAAGGCGGGAGAGGACAAGAACCTCAACCAGTATTTCGCTGTGCTTACCAACACCCGCTCCGTGGGCGTCATGGGCGACGGCCGTACCTACGATTACACCCTGGCTCTCCGGGCGGTGACCACCAGCGACTTTATGACGGCCGACTGGGCCCGCATCCCCTATGAGGTACTGGACAAGATTTCCGTGCGTATTGTCAATGAGGTGCAGGGCATCAACCGCATCTGCTACGACATCACGAGTAAGCCTCCGGCAACCATCGAGTGGGAATAATTTTTTGAAATAAAACTCACTTTTTTCTCTAAAAACTAAATTCTTCTAACCTTTTTACCCGCTACGGGATTCCGACAAATGGAGCCTCGTAGCGGGTTTTCTTTGCCTTTGGACTGTAAAAAGGGACCCGTTTACGATATATATTTTCAAAACATCATAAACGGAGGTGCATCGTAATGGATTCTGTGAGGGCTTGTCTATTTCCTATTCTTTCTGCGGACTCGATTATACGTTATTGCTCCGCAGATTATGCAGCCGCAGGTATTTCCTCCTACTTCTTCCCGCCGGATTTGAGTGCCTGTTGATCCAGTACATCCATATCAAACAGCCAGCTAAAAGGGGAAACTCCTGGGTTTCGGTACAAAGTTGCTTGAGCGTTTTTAAATTTGTCCGTACAACACAATAAGCTTTGTAGCCGATTGCTTCAAAGTATGTCCGGTGTTCTACAATTTCTGCGTGACTTTCTTCCAAGCAAGCTGTGAGCTTCCGGCAGCCGGCTTGAAAACCTCGTCGGATCAGGGGAGAATCCTTTTTTGGTCCGCCGATATTCATAGTGAAAGATACGAAGGGGCATGCCACAGGTAGGACCTGACTTTTCTGCAACTTTTAATTGCGGTTCTTGCATTTTTTTTTGCTTTTCAGATGTAATGATGTGTGATACTTTAACCTATATCATTAAGCAAATTATAAAAATTATTTTATAAATTACGTTGCGATAGTCAAGTATTACTAGTTCCTGCAGGTGTGAAAGGACGGTATAAATACGGCGTTGAGCGGAATACAACCAAGATACTTTAATGAGTATATCACCGCTTTTAGCGACAGAAAAGAAAGGGAGGATAGTATGAACGATGCAAAACACAACTCGGTATGTCAATGCTACGCTGACCAGGACCCGCGTGCTCAGCAGCTGACCGCGTGGATTGCCCAGCATAGGGACGAGCCGGGGATTGCACTTCCAGCATTGCAAAAGGCCCAGGAAATTTACGGTTTTTTGCCGGAGGCAGCGCAACGAATTGTAGCCAAAGAGTTGGGAAAGACCTTGTCGGAAATTTATGGAATTTCCACATTTTATTCCATGTTCAGCCTTACACCCAAAGGGCGCAACCATATCAGTGTGTGCTTGGGAACGGCTTGCTATGTCAAGGGCGGAAATCGAATTTATGAGCTGCTGCAAAGCAAACTGGGCGTCAAGGGAGGAGAGTGTACTGCGGATGGTCGGTTCAGTTTAGACGCGTGCCGCTGTCTGGGGTGCTGTGGCATGGCCCCGGTTATTATGATAAACGACGATGTGTACGGAAGTCTGACAGGTGAAGAGCTGGACGCCATTTTAGAGAAGTATCCATGAGCGTTTTGTGAGGTGGGAAGATGAAAGAAAGGACACAAATTCGAAATCTGGCTGCATTACAGGCAATTAAGGAAAAAACTCTCTCCGTTATGGACCCGGAAAAAAGCGGACACCCCCGTGTTGTTGTGGGACTTGCAACCTGTGGCATTGCCGCCGGAGCACAGAGTGTATACGATGCTCTGGCCAAGGAGTTTAAAATACAGGGGCTCGACCATGTGCTTCTTGAAGCAACGGGCTGCGTGGGAATTTGTCAATTTGAACCTGTTGTTGAGGTATATATTCCCCATCAACCAAGAACTACGTATGTACATATGACTCCGGACAAAGCGGCGCGTGTTGTGCAGCAGCATCTGCGCGGAGGGAATCCCATTGCGGAATATACCATTGGCGCGAAGCGGTAGGGAGGTGATTGAGCGTGTACAGAGGATATATTATGGTCTGTTCCGGGCCGAACTGCGGATGTACCTCAGAGCGTATAGCAGAAGAATTTGAGGTGCAGATTAAGATTGCGGGTCTTCGACAGGAAATTCAAGTTATTCGCGGCAGCTGCATGGGCATCTGCGCGGTTGGCCCCAATGTCATCGTTTTTCCTGAGGGAACAATTTACTGCCATATTCAGATTCAGGATGTAGCTCGAATTGTAAATGAGCACCTCCTGAAGGGAAACAGAGTGGAAGAACTCCTGTATGATGAAAATGCGTGTACCGGTACTGTCCGAGGTCTGGAGGAAACGGAATTCTTTCAGCGGCAGACACGAGTGGCCCTGCGCAACTGTGGTGTCATTGATCCCCAGAATATTGAAGAGTATATTGCCGTAGACGGGTATGCGGCATTATATAAAGTGTTGACTGAAATGTCCCCCGATGATGTGATCGATACAGTTTTGGACAGCGGCCTTCGGGGACGGGGTGGAGCAGGATTTCCAACAGGAATGAAGTGGAAATTTGCCAGTGGAAACCGAGGAAAGGTACAAAAATATGTGTGCTGTAACGCGGACGAAGGTGATCCGGGCGCATTTATGGATCGCAGTATCCTGGAGGGGAATCCTCATACCGTGATTGAGGCAATGGCTATTGCGGCCTATGCCATCGGAGCGGATAAGGGATATATCTATGTACGAGCGGAGTATCCGGTGGCGGTAAAACATTTGACCATTGCCATCGAGCAGGCCAAAGAGCGGGGGCTGCTTGGAAAAAACATTTTTGATACCGAATTTAACTTTGATCTGGAAATTAAGCTGGGGGCCGGTGCCTTTGTCTGCGGAGAAGAAACTGCCCTGATGACAAGCATTGAAGGGAAACGGGGAGAACCCCATACCCGTCCGCCGTTCCCTGCAGTCAAGGGCCTTTTTGAATGTCCGACGATCCTTAACAATGTGGAAACTTACGCAAATATCTGCCAGATTATATTAAACGGACCGCAGTGGTATCAGTCCATAGGAAACGAAAAGAGCAAAGGGACCAAGGTATTTGCGTTGGGTGGAAAAATTAAAAATACCGGGTTGGTAGAAGTGCCCATGGGTACCACCTTGCGGGAAATCATTGAAGACATCGGCGGCGGAATTCCCGGAGGAAAGAAATTTAAAGCGGCACAGACGGGCGGCCCTTCGGGTGGCTGCATCCCGGCCCATCTGATTGATACACCCATGGATTATGATAATCTGCTTTCTATCGGCACAATGATGGGGTCCGGTGGACTTATCGTTATGGATGAGGACACATGCATGGTGGATATTGCAAAATTCTTCCTGGAATTTACGGTAGATGAAAGTTGCGGTAAATGTACGCCATGCCGGGTTGGGACCAAGCGTCTGCTGGAGCTGCTGAATAAAATCACCCAGGGCCAGGGCACCATGGAAGATTTGGATCGCATTGAGGAACTGGCTAACTTTATCAAAAGCAACAGCCTTTGCGGTTTGGGGCAGACTGCGCCAAACCCTGTGCTGTCAACCCTGCGGTATTTCCGGGACGAGTATGTAGAACATATCCAGAATAAGCGCTGTCCCGCTAAAGTTTGCAGGGATTTGCTTACCTACAGCATTGACCCTACCAAATGTAAGGGCTGTACCGCATGCGTGAAGGCCTGTCCGGCGGGAGCAATTATGGGCAGCGTAAAAAACCCCCACAAAATTGACGCTCAAAAGTGTATCAAGTGCGGCAGCTGTATTGACAAATGCCGGTTTGATGCCATCAGCAGAGCTTAAAGGAGGATGCGGACACATGGAAAAAGTACACGCACAGGCCAGTGACATGGTCAACCTGACAATTAACCACATCCCGTGTTGCGCTCCTGCCGGTTCCACAATTTTAGAGGCAGCTCATGCTGCGGGCATCGCAATCCCAACTTTGTGCTATCTCAAGGGCGTCAACGAAATCGGTGCCTGCCGGATGTGCGTGGTAGAGGTGCGGGGCGCACGCAATCTGGTACCTGCCTGCGTCCATCCCGTTTCTGAGGGAATGGAGGTATTTACAAATACCAAAAATGTTCAGGCTGCCCGGCGTACCAATCTCAAGCTGCTGTTGTCCATCCACAAGCAGGAGTGCCTGAGCTGTCCCAGAAGCGGCGAATGTGAATTGCAAAAGCTCTGCCGGGAATATGGCGTGGACAATAATATGGCCTTTGAGGGCGAAAAGAACCACTATGAGATTGACATCACCACGCCCCACCTGATTCGGGACAACAGTAAATGTATTTTGTGCCGGCGGTGTGTGGCCACCTGTGAAAAGGTGATGGGGGTGGAAGCCATCGGTGTTTCTGAGCGGGGATTCAAGACCCATATTGGCCCAAGCTTTGATTCCATGCTCAACCAGACGGCCTGCATTAACTGCGGGCAATGCATTGTGGCCTGCCCCACCGGCGCCCTTACCACAACGGTGGAGACGGATACCGTGTGGGCAGCCATTGACGACCCGTCAAAACATGTCATTGTCCAGACGGCGCCCAGCGTGCGTGCGACACTGGGAGAATGTTTTGGTCTTCCCGTAGGGACCAATGTGGAGGGGAAAATGGTTGCCGCGTTGCGACGGCTTGGTTTCGACGCTGTATTTGACACAGATTTTGCCGCCGATATGACGATTATGGAAGAGGCTACAGAATTTCTCCATCGGTTTCAGAGCGGGGAGCGGCTTCCCCTGCTGACCAGCTGCTGCCCGGGCTGGATCAAATACTGTGAGGAATTTTATCCGGAATTTTTACCCAATTTGTCTTCCTGCAAAAGCCCGCAGCAGATGTTTGGTGCACTGGCAAAGACCTACTATGCCCAGAAAAAGAGAATTGATCCCAAGGATATTGTCTGTGTATCCGTTATGCCCTGTACCGCCAAAAAATTTGAGCATAAAAGAGAAGAGCAGAGTGCGGCGGGGGAAGGAATCCTGGATGTGGATGTGGCGCTGACTACCCGGGCATTGGGACACATGATCAAGCGTGCCGGTTTGCTTTTTGACCAAATGCCGGACGAGCAATTTGATCCCGCACTGGGGATTGCAAGCGGCGCCAGCCATATTTTTGGCGTAACCGGGGGAGTGATGGAGGCCGCCTTGCGCACTGCCGCAGAGGTGCTGACGGGAGAGCCCCTTTCCAATCCGGTATTTCAGGAAATCAGAGGAACCGATCACGCAATCAAAGAGGCGGAGTATCAGATTGTCGGCAAAACGGTTCGGGTTTGCTGTGTCAGCGGCATCCGTAATGCGTCCACCGTACTGGATCAGATTAAAAATGGGACAAAACAGTATGACTTTGTTGAAATTATGGCCTGCCCAGGCGGTTGTATCAACGGCGGAGGTCAGCCCACTCAGCTTGCAGAGATTAGAAACTTTTCAGATCTGAAAGCGCTGCGGGCCAAAGCGCTATATGACGAAGACCAGGCGATGGTCTTGCGTAAAAGCCACGAAAACCCCCTGGTTCAGCAGGTGTATCAGGAATTTTTGGGACAGCCCGGCAGTGAGAAAGCCCATAAGATTCTGCATACCAGCTATATGCCGCGGGATTATGAATACTAAAACTGAGAAGACGGACTAATCTGGAAGGATACTAAAAAAATAGTCAGGCGGTAGCCGGATCGTGCCGGCTACCGCCTTTTCAATAACTAATTTGTAATTTACTTACGCCCGGACATAAACATAGCCTTCCATGATGCGGCGGGCGGTGCGGTCTAGGTTGCCGCTGAGAACGGTATGAGTGCCATCCTCATTCTCCTTCAGATCGGCATAGGCGTCCATAATTCCCCAAGGATGGCCAATACGAATGTGAGTGACGCGATTGGTGGGATTCTTGCCATCACCGCAGACAATTTCATTGACAATGGTGCCAGGGGTGTTGGCGGCAGTGACCGTGCAGATTGCTCCCGTTCCCATATAAGCGTCGATCATTTTCATATTGACGGAGAAGAGCCGTCCCACAAGGTCAATGTCCTCGGCATGAATTTCCTTTCCGCTGCCCGCAGTGTAATCGACAGGCTTGGTAGCAAAAGCAATTTTGGGCAATGTCTGGCTGTTCTTCTTGGCGTCTTCCAGGTCTTTGGCAAAGCCAAGGGTAATGGCGCCGGTTCCGCGGATAATCTCCAGCTTGCGGCAGATTTCCTCGCAGTCAGGCAGGGCGTTGAACTGGGCAGGGGTCTCGGTTCCGGTCACCCCAAAGTCCTCGGGATGGACAAAGATTACGGGATTGGCTGCGTCCACAAAGCTATATTCATATTCCTTGCCGTCAATCACAATGGTATCCTTCACATTTCCGGTGGGCAGCAGCTTGCCGGAGGCGGCGCCCTGGGGACCGACAAACTTCAAGGTCACCTTGGCACCTGTTCCGGGGACTCCGTCAATGGCGAAATCCCCTTCGGTCATGGCACGGCCGTCTTTGACGGGAACCTGAGCGATGATCTCCTTTTGAGTGTTGGTGTTGAAGATATGTACCTCAGTGATGGGCTCCACAGCCTCTACCAGTCCCTCGTCAATGGCAAAGGGACCAACAGCGGAGGAAATATTGCCGCAGTTCATGGTTTTACCTACAATAGGAGCGGCAACATCCACCTGGCCGAAGTCATAGTCCACATCGATGCCGGGGCGGGAGCTTTTCTTGATCACAGCAACCTTGCTGGTGGAGGTGTTTGCACCGCCCATGCCGTCAATCTGGCGGCGGTCGGGAGAGCCGAAGGCGCTCAGGATAACTTTATCCCGCTCCTCTACATCCTGAGGAAGGTCCTTGTCGTGGAAAAATACGGCCTTGGAAGTGCCGCCGCGCATATAGACACAGGGAATCTTAACATTGGGTTTGTATTCGGACATATTTGTGTTCCTCCTTATGGTTCTGTGGTTGAAACAGGGATGACAATTTGATCGATACTGTGCTACAATAAGAAATAAATTTCTTTACGATCTGGCAAAAGGAGCATTGATTATGCTGCAAAATTACGAATATTTTCTGACTTTGGCGGAGACAAAAAACATTTCCAAAGCCGCAGAAAAGCTCTATGTCTCCCACCAATGCTTAAGCCGATATTTAAAAAATCTGGAGGATGAGTGTGGGCTTACTCTGTTTCAGCGCAAGCCCTCTCTCTCGCTGACTTATGCCGGTCAGGTATTGGCCGAATCCATGCGGGAAATTCAGCGTATCGAACAAAACACAATGCGGAAGCTGATTGATTTAAAAGACGGAACGACGGGAGCTGTGCGGCTTGGCGTGACGGAAGGACGGCTTCGGATTTTCTTGCCCGGACTCATCAAAGAATATCAGAAAATGTTCCCGGGTGTGACATTGCAGGCGGTCAGTGCGCCCACCAAAGAACTGTTGGAACTGTTGGTGGACAACAAGCTTGATTTGGTGCTGGGGAGTCCCACAGACCGTGTGATTCCCAATTTGGAGTACCTTACCATCATGGAAGAGGATCTCTATTTGGTTGTATCTGATTCACTGCTTGAGCAATATTTTCCGGATTCTTACCCGGATTGCAAAGAGAAATTTCGCACAGGTGCCGATATTCATCTGTTTCGGGAGATGCCATTTTGCGCCGCCACGAAAGGGTATAATTCCCGCAGCATCATAGATGAATTTTTGCAGACTGCCAATACAACCATCCGTATTATTTATGAGGCCAATCAACCGGATCTGCTTCACTTGATGACTGCCCACGACTATGCCGCGTCCTTTTCACTGTCCATGTATCTGCCTCATATCTATGCGCTCAACCGGTCGCTGCCTGAGGGACATCAGCTCAATGTGTTTCCCATCAAGGGATTAAGCAGAAAAAATCCCATCTTTTTGATTTACAGAAGCGGGACTTACTTTCCCAATTATACAAAAGCACTGATTGGCCTGATTCAGAGACAGTGCACAGCCTATCAGGAGCCGGCTGAACAGCTGTTATGGTAAAAGCTCCATCAAAGCATCTGCGGTTTTTTGCTGCTCAAAACAGCTGAGCAGCTTGACAATCGCCTGCGCGCTGTCAGCCGGGATAGCCGCGGTGGCGTTGGCCAGGAACTTTGCCTCCAGCTCTGCCCACCCCACGGGATTGTTCGGAGAACCCTTGAGGTCATAAAGTTCCTTTTCATACACCGTGCCGTCTTTTAAGGTGATTTTCACCTTTGCTCCACGCTGCTCAGGGTACTTGGCCTGGACTGACGGATCTACCGTGCAGGTGACCTTATCGGCAAGGATCAGATACTCGGGGTTGGTGTAGCTGGAAGCGGTCAAATGGCGGACGCCAAAGCAGTGATCCTTCAGCGCCACAGCACTGCCGTAAGCAAGGCTGAACTTGGCCTCACCTGAGTTGTGGGGCTGCTTGATTATGCCGGTCAAATCGTAAGCGACCTGGTGGGTCCCAATCCATATATTTTCCACTTGTTCAGGTGTGATTTGATGCTCTTGAGCCAAATCCAGTACTGCCTCAATACCCGGCTGAGCGTGGCGGCAGGAAGGATACATTTTATTGTAAGTATTCGCGATAGAGTAGACTATGCCCAGATCCTGGACAACGTCGTCCACATCCACATTTTCAGACTGTGTGTGGAACAGTCCGTCTTTTCCTTCCAGCGCGGATAGACATCCCTCCATGCCCTGGGCGGTCAGATAGGCGGCCATGACACCGTTGTAAGCCGCGTTGCCTACCTGGACACATTTGGACCGCTGGCCGGAGCGTGTGGCTTCCATGGTTCCGCTGGCCAGCATACCGGCCAGGCCAAGTCCGTTGGCAAGCTGCTCTTCGTTTAGCCCCATTAATTTTCCGGCCACCACCATTGCGCCAAACACATCGCAGTTGCTTGACGGGTGGAATCCCTTGTTTAACTGTCTGGGGTTCATATGGGATGCAATGCGGTACACCACCTCATAACCCAGGACAACCGCAGTCAGGATTTCGGGTCCGGAGCGATGAAGCTCCTGCCCCATTACCAGGGCGGTGGGAACAATGACCGTGCCGGCGTGACAACCGGCGTTCTTATGTCCGTCATCCAGTTCCACGGCGTGTGCAAAGGTGGCATTGATCATGGCAGCGTGAGCGGGAGAGTAGGCCTCCTTTCCCCCAATGACGGGACAATGTCCCGTCCCAAGGGCGGCGATTGCCTGACGAAATTGGTCGGCATATTCCCAGTTGCAGCTGCCTGCGATTGCCGCTCCCAAAGTATCCATAATGCGTTCTTTGGCGTGCGCAACGGTATCTTGGGGGAGATCTTCATAGTTTGTGTTGACCACAAACGAAGCAAATTTTTCTGTCAAATACATATTGCGTACCTCTTTTTAACTGCGAGACTCCTTTGGGAGTCTCGCAGTATTTTGTATCTAGCGTTTCACCTGGCGGATCACATCGATGACAGTGCCGTCGCGGTACTCCACAATGCAGGTGATTTTGTCGGTTGTCTCGATTGCCTTTGGGTTGCCGGTCATAGAAATGGACAGTTCCTGCAGTTCCTCAATAGTAACCAGCTTCAGATTTGTTTTTTCCAAATCTTCTTTCAGTTCCTGATAGTTTCTGTGCTTGGGATTGAGTGCGATTCCTGCTTCGGTTACCACCGCGGCCACTGTCTCGCCGGGGGTGCAGATGGTAAAGACCCGCTTGACGATGGAGGGGGTGCGCCCACGGATAATGGGCAATGTGACAATAGAAATGGCTGCACCGCCCGCTACGTCGGGGCCTCCGCCCAGACCGCCCATCATTTCACCGGAAGAGCCGGTGAGAATGTTTACATTAAAGTCGGTATCCACTTCCAAGGCGCCCAGTACGCCGAAGTCTTCCCGGTTTAAGAAGCCGCCCTTGCTATAAGCGTTGGCGTAGTCGGCGTTATCAATTTCCATTACGCCCGGCCGGTCATAGATGGCCCTTGCAGCCACCGCATCAAAGGACTGGCTGCACTCTACCACACGGACAAGCCCCTCGTCATACATATCAATAATAGCGGCGGGAATACCACCAAGGGCAAAGCTGGCTTTTACGCCCCGCTCCCGCATACGGTCAGCCAGATATTTGGTGGTTGCGATGGAGATTGCGCCTGCACCAGTCTGGAATGAGAAACCGTCCTTAAAGCGACGAGAGGCGGCAATCAAGTCTACAGTACGCTCGGCAATGAGTAGATCTCTTGGATTTTTAGTCAAACGAGCGGCGCCCGCGCCAATTTTGGCAGGATCACCGATGGAATCTACCTGTACCACATAATCCACATACTGCTGAGAAATACTGACCGGACAGCAAGGATATTCCACCAGATTGTCGGTAATGACCACAGTACAAGCTGCGTTTTGCGCATCGATAAAGGCATAACCCAGTGAGCCGCAGGCATTGGGGCCGATCTGCCCAGTGCAGTTACCATAGTCATCTGCGGCGGACGCACCGATAAATGCCACATCAATTTGCAATTCTCCTGCCTCAATGGCTCTGGGTCTTGCGCCGTGGGTGCGAAGAATAACGGGCTGGTTCATCTCGCCGGCGAGGACAGCGTCTCCGAGCTGTCCGCGGATTCCGCTTGCCTCAATGCGGTCAATAGTACCGTCCTTTACAAAGTCGACGATGGACGGGTTTTTGATGTTTACCACCGCACTGGGTGCAAAGCGAAGGCCTTTGATCCCCAGTTCTCGGATAGCAGTTAGTACCTGACCGATAATCTGATCTCCTTCTCGAAAGCAGTGGTGGAAAGAGATGGTCATTCCATCCTTCAGGCCGGAGGCCACAATTGCCTCCTTTAAACTCCTCAGAAGCTTGGTATCCCCGGGAATGCGATGGCCGGCGGTACGGCGGGTGACTACGGTTCCCTCCCGTGCAGGCGTGCTGTATGGGCCTGTATAAGGTCTTACCACATAGTCCCCAATCTTCTCGGGCAGTTCACGGCCCAGACTGTTGATTAACATGATGTGATACCCCCTATCTTAATACCAGCCGCCTGGGCTTTTGCCAGTGTGGCGCGTGCGCGAAGTTCCATAGGCTTGTCTACCATGCCGCCATCCAGAACACAGACTCCGGTATGATTTCTGGCAGCTTCCTCCAGCGCCTCCAAAACCCGCTGAGCATTGCGGATTTCTTTAGAGGTGGGAGTAAAGCATGCGTTGACTGCATCAATCTGCCGGGGATGCACACAGGTTTTTCCATCAAAGCCCAGCGTGCGGGTCATCTCCAGGTCGCGCTTGAGTCCCTCGTCGTCATTTAGGTCGGAAAATACCGCGTCCTGTGCGGAAATCCCGGCGGCACGGCAGGCCATCAATACGGCGTTGCGGGCATAGAAAATTTCCCAGCCAGGCTTGGTGCGCTTGGCATTCATGCTGGCGGTAAAGTCCTCGGCACCCAGAGCCATGGCCACTACACGGGGACTTGCGGTTGCAATCTCCTGGGCATTCAGCACGCCCAGGTAAGATTCAATATTGCACCAAAGCTTGATGCCGCCTTCGGGCAGGCCGGCCTTTTTTTCAATGGCCGTAATTTTTTCATCCACCCGTCTTACCTCATTGGCATATTCCACCTTAGGAATCCGGATGGCGTCTGGCTGGGCACGTACAGCAGCTTCCAGGTCTTCATCCAGTTCCTTGGAATACAATCCATTCACCCGGATCAAGATGTACTTCCCTTTGGGGCGCTGCTCTTTTACGGCGTGGTAGACCAGCAGTCTGGCCGCGTCCTTTTCTCCTGCGGATACAGAGTCCTCAAGGTCATAGACCAGGCAGTCCTCATTATAAAATCCGGCCTGAATCATCTTTACGGGACTGGTTCCTCCTGCGTACATGGAGGTTCTCATCAACTCACTGCCCGACATCTGGATCCTCCTTTTCCCAGTTAAACGCAATTTCTGCTGCGCGGCACACCGCGCATTCCATTCTGGCTCGAATGGCAAAGTCCAGTGCGCCCTTGTCATTGATTTCCACAATGGCGTCTTTTACCTCAAATTCATCCAACACGGCTCTTACCGTTGCCTCAATGGCATCTCCGAACAGTGCCTTTACATCACTTTTCAGATCAATTTGAATCCCCTGGCCGGGATTGGGTCGTATCATAATCTGTACATCGCTGGATTCCAGTGTTCCGGCAACCGCTGGCTTTTTGAGTTCCATATGTATGCCCTCCTTATGACTGGCTGTGGGCCTTCATGTATTGGAAGAGGCCTCCTGCCTGCATAATGTCGTGCTCCAAATCACTGACTGCATCTCCATGAAAACTTTCTCCGGTAACGGTATCCACAATTTCCCCTGTGGACAGATCCACTTCCAGAGTATCTCCGTTCTTGATTTTTCCATCTTCAATGGCCTGAGCAATACCCTTTACAAAAAGTACGGGGTAGCCGTTGTTAATTGCGTTGCGGTAATAAATGCGGGAACAGGTTTCGGCCAGCACGCAGGGGACGCCGGCATATTGCAGACAGTACACCGCGTGCTCGCGGCTGGAGCCGCATCCAAAATTTTTTCCTGCCACAACAAAGTCGCCGGGCTTTACTTCTTTGGCAAAGTTCTCCATGCCGGGATAATATTCAAAAGCATACTGGGGCATCTGTTTGGGATCTGTCTCCGCAAGATATTTATTGTGGTAAATAAGATCGGTATCCACATCGTTTCCGAATACCCATGCCCGTCCGATTTGCTTACTCATTCTGTGTCCCTCCTTATTTTAGATAGTCTCTGGGATCGGTAATACATCCACGCACCGCGGCTGCCATTGCGGACATGGGGGACAGCAGATAGGTATGGCTTCCCTTGCCTACCTTGCCGATAAAATTACGGTTGTTGGTTGCCACACCCACATCGCCCGCAGGCAGCGCGCCATAGTGCTCTGCGGTGCACAGAGCGCAGGTGGGGTTGGTAAAGACGATGCCGGCTTTTAAAAAGTCAAACACCAGTCCTTCCTGGATACACTGCATCTGTACTTCGGTGGTGCTGGGGGTGATGATCACGCGGGTGTTGGGATTCACTTTTCCGCCCATGGCCATCAGAACCTCGTGGGCCGCCTTGATGTCCTCATAGCGGCCATTGGAGCAGGAGCCGATATGAACTTGATCCACATGGACCCCGAGAGTTTCTCTGACCGGTTTTACATTATCCGGGGCGTCGGGGCAGGAAGCCATGGGCTCCAGATTGCTGACATCGTATTCCAATACTTTGCAATATTCGGCGTCTTCATCGGCGGAGAGTGCTTTGACCCGGTCCACAACCTCTTCTCCGGCACGGGCGACCAGCCAGTCCAACACAGGACCGTTGGGCATGATGAGAGGTACTTTGCCGCTCATTTCCGTCACCATGGAGCAAAGGGTGATCCGCTCGGCCAAAGATGCCCGCTCAATGGTTTCACCCACAAATTCCACTGCCAGGTAGTCCATGCCGCCGGCGCCTAGGTCGCCTACAATTTTGGTCAGCAGATCGCGCATACACACGCCCTTGGGGAAAGAGCCCTTTACAACGATTTTCATGGTTTCCGGTACCCGGAACCAGCTGATGCCCTTGATGTATGCTGCTGCCACATCAGAGTTGCCCACGCCGGTAGCAAAGGCGCCTACGGCACCCAACAGATTCATGTGGCTGTCCGTGCCCAAAATCACATCGCCGGGCTTCACCAATCCGGCCTCCAGCATTACATGCTGTCCAATGCCATGATTGATATCAAAAAGATGAGAAATTCCTTGGCGCTTTGCAAATTCCCGGATAATTTTTTGGTTATTCGAAACCTTTTCCGAGTGGGAAGGCGCCTGTAAATCAAAGGTGAAAGCGACCTTATCAGGGTCCCATACCTTGGCATCCGGCCCCATTTCTTTTTCAAATTGAAGTACACAGTTTGCACCGCCAAAGTCCCGGGCGGAGGCCAAATCTACTTTGCACCATACCCGGTCGCCCACCTGAACACTTCGTCCAGCGGCACGCTCCATAATTTTTACAATAGAAGTTTTACCCACAAGATACACTCCTTTCAAGTAGGAAAGATTTTTAGGCGTTTCCTGATGTACAAGAAAGCAATCCTAAGATTAAGCGCTGGTGGAGAAGCTAACATAAGAAAAGGATTACAGAAAAACACCTTAAAATCTCGCTTTATTCACCTTCATGTTACACGGTCCATGTGCCACTGAAAAGCACATTTTTGTTGTTGCACTGCACACTTTAGTTGCGAGCTCAAATTGATTTTTTCTTCAAATATTTGGTGGGTATTTTCCTATGATTAGCTCCTATTAGGAAAACACACTGTCAAAGGGGTATGTAGCGGGGGTT
>CABVDR010000014.1 GCA_902497145.1 uncultured Oscillospiraceae bacterium | reverse complement strand
GAGACCATGGGCGGCGTGATGACCAAGCTCATCGAGCGCAACACCACCATCCCCGTGAAGAAGAGCCAGACCTTCACCACCGCCGCGGACAACCAGACCTCCGTTGAGGTTCACGTGCTCCAGGGCGAGCGTGAGATGGCTCAGTACAACAAGACTCTGGGCCGCTTCAACCTGGACGGCATTGCTCCCGCCCGCCGCGGCGTGCCTCAGATCGAGGTTACCTTCGACATCGACGCCAACGGCATCGTGAACGTGTCCGCCAAGGACCTGGGTACCGGCAAGGAGCAGCACATCACCATCACCTCCTCCACCAACATGTCCAAGGACGACATTGACAAGGCCGTGCGTGAGGCCGAGCAGTTTGCCGCCGAGGATAAGAAGCAGCGCGAGGCGGCCGATGTCCGCAACCAGGCCGACCAGATGGTCTTCCAGACCGAGAAGGCCCTGGAGGAGATGGGCGGCAAGATGGACGCCGGCGACCGCTCCAACATCGAGAGCGCTCTGGGCAAGCTGAAGGAGACCCTGAAGGGCTCCGACACCGAGGCCATCAAGAACGCCACCGAGGAGCTGCAGAAGGCCTTCTACGCCGTCAGCGAGAAGCTCTACCAGCAGCAGGGCGGCCAGGCTGGTCCCGGCCCTGACATGGGCGGCGCCAACTTCGGCGGCGGCCAGGCCGGCGGCAACGGCGGCGATGACGTAGTGGATGCTGATTATACTGTCGTTGATGACGACAAGAAGTAATTCCTATATGTAATGGCCGCGTAGGCGGGGCGTTGCCCCGCCTGCGCGCCCTTGTGTCTGCATCCAAGAGGAAGAGACGGAAAAAGGTTCCGTCCCCTCGGAAACAGAGGTGAACCATATGCCAGAACAGAAACGAGATTATTACGAGGTGCTGGGCGTGAGCAAAGGCGCCTCCGACGATGAGATTAAAAAGGCCTACCGGAAATTGGCCAAAAAATATCACCCCGACATGAACCCCGGCGACAAGGAGGCGGAGGCCAAGTTCAAGGAAGTGAACGAGGCTTACAGCGTCCTGTCTGATGAGCAGAAGCGGGCCCGGTATGACCAGTTTGGCCATGCGGGAGTAGATCCCAACTATGGCGCAGGCGGTCCCGGCGGCGGCTTCGGCGGCTTTGACATGGGGGATATTGACCTGGGCGATATCTTCGGGTCCTTCTTTGGCGGCGGTGGGTTCGGCGGCTTTGGCGGCGGCGGAGCCCGGCGCAACGGTCCCCAGAAGGGGGAGAGCCTGCGGGCCAACCTGACCATTACCTTTGAGGAGGCCGCCTTCGGCTGCGAGAAGGAGATTAACCTCAACCGCACCGAGGAGTGCGATGCCTGCCACGGCTCCGGCTGTCAGCCTGGCACCACGGCCGAGACCTGCCCCGACTGCCGGGGCACCGGCGTGGTCCGGGTGCAGCAGCGTACCGGCGGCTTCGCCTTCTCCAGCACCGCGGCCTGTACCCGCTGCCACGGCACCGGAAAGATCATCCACAGTCCCTGTAAGAGCTGCGGGGGAAGCGGCAGCGTGAAGAAGAGCAAGCGGATTACCGTGACCATCCCCGCCGGCATCGACGACGGCCAGGCCATCTCCCTGCGGGGCCAGGGCAACGCGGGTAAAAACGGCGGTCCCGCCGGCGACCTCATTGTGGGCGTGCGGGTCAAGCCCCATCCCCAGTTCAAGCGGGACGGCACTACCGTGCTCTATGAGCAGCCAGTGAGCTTCTTCCAGGCGGCCATGGGGGCCGAGTTGGAGATCCCCACCATTGACGGCAAGGTGAAGTACAACCTGCCTGCCGGAACCCAGACCGGAACCACTTTCCGCCTGCGGGGGAAGGGCATTCCTGAACTGCGGGGCCGGGGTCGGGGCGACCAGTACGTCACCATCCGGGTTCAGGTACCCACTTCCCTTAACGGGGAGCAGAAGGAGGCCCTGCGTGCCTTTGCCCAGGCTATGGGGGAGGACGTGCCGGAAGAGAGCGGATTCAAAGGCTTTTTTGACAAGCACAAGAAGAAAAAGTAAGCTCCAAAGGCTTTTTGGAGAGAAACAAGCGCCTTTCTCAGACGGGTGTGAACCGCCGGAGAGGGCGCTTTTTCCGTGTTTGTAAACATTTTTTTAACACAATGGAAACAATGCCCCCAAATCCTTGACGGAATGGGTATTTCTTGCGTAAAATACTCTTTACGAAAGAAATAAGACACAGTTGTAAGGGGAAAATGTGAAATTTGGGTGAGAAGCACCCTGTTTTCCCAAACGGAGGTTTCTGTATGTGACAGCGACCCACGAATAAAGGAGCCAATTCATGAAACGACGATCCACCATCCTGTGCGCCGCGATGCTGCTGCTGGCGCTGACCGCCTGTACCGCGCAGTCCGGCGCACAGAGTACGCCGGACGCCCAGAGCAGCTCCTCCGGCAGCCAAAGTAGTTCCGGCAGCCAGAGCAGTTCCTTCGGCAGCCAGTCTTCCCTTCCCGCCCAGAGCGGAGAGAACTCCCAGAACCAGACAGATGGAACGGAAGCACAGCCTGACGACACCCAGGCCGATGAGGCCCGGGTGGTGACGTTGTACATCGGGACGGACGACCAGTTCCAGCAGTACCAGGAGACCTATCAGGGCGCCCTGAATGAACAGGGCATGGTGCCTGCGGAGGGGGTGGTGGCCGAGATGGCCGAGCTCACCGGCTGGAATTTGGACCTGGCAGGAGAAATCACCACCGGGAAGGGCGGCATCACCGTTACCTTTGCGGAGACCTGTGCCCTGTTTTCCGGAGCACCCCAGGTGCAGAAGGAGGAGTTCCACGTCTATGACAGCTACCAACTGGATCAGACCATCCTGGACAGTGTGAAGAAAACCCTGCAGAACTGGGCGGTGGTGCCCGGCAAGGGGGACCCGGACAGCGTGGACATCTACTACTGCGGCCCTGACGGCAAGGATTTGGTGCTTATCAATTCCGGCTGGACGATTTTGTCCACCCAGCCCTATGAGCACTTTCCCCAGAGTAATTAAATAAAAAATAAATGCAGGGCGCGCCTTTTCGAAAAAGGCGCGCCCCGTGTGTTTTTACAGGGTGAAGGTCAGCCCGCAGGTGAGGGGAATGAGAGCTTCCCCAAGCTCCTCCCGGAGCAGGGCCAGGGCGGCCCCTCCGGTGCAGTGACCGGTGTACACCCGCCGTACCCCCTGCTCTCTGAGCGCCCGGGCCACCTGCCCGGGGTACTCGGGGGGACAGTTGAGACCGGAGGGAGCCGTGGCGCTGAACATGTGAAGGCCGCCTACCACCGCCGTCACCTCCCGGCCCAGGGTGTCCCGCACCCCTTGGACGATGTTGACAATGCCCCCGTGGGAGCAGGAGTTGAAGACCACCAGGCCGTCCTCCCCCTCCAGCACCAGGGAGTGCTCATGGACGAAGTCGTCGGGGACAAACTGGTCCGGCCCCAGCTTGCGCAGCAGATTGGTCTCCCGGCTGGCAAAGGGGCCGCCGTGGACGGTCTCCGGCACCAGCCACACCCCGGGGGCGGGCTGACGCACCCCCTCGCCGCAGTCAAAGCGGTCCGGATGGCCCTCCCAGATGTCCCGGTGGATGCCGATAAACCGGGGAGAGCCGGTGGAGGTGGAGAAGTAGGGGCCGCCAGCCTGGGGCCGGGCGTACACCTTGCAGGTGGGATTTTCCTCCAAGAAGTAGCGCAGCCCGTCGGCGTGGTCGTAGTGGCCGTGGGAGAGGACCGCAAGGTCCACCTGCTTGAGGTCTACCCCCAGAACCTGGGCATTTTGGGTGAAGGCCTGGGAGCAGCCGGCGTCCAGCAGAATGTGGTGGTCGCGGTACTGGATGTACAGAGAGAGACCAGGCTCGGGGGTGAGAGCACTGTCTTGCGGGGCGGTGTTTTCTACCAGAACGGTTACTTTCATGGGGGAACGCTCCTTTCACTGAATGGTTTGAGGACGGGTAAGGTCGTGGATCCACTTGCCGGTGCGCAGCCGCACCACGCCGGCAATGCACTTGGCCAGCTGTTCGGTGCTCATGGCCAGATAGACCCACAGAATGTTCAGCCGGAACACCAGCCCCGCCAGAGCGGCCAGGGGGATGGCGCACAGCCACAGGGGACACAGGTCGATCATGGTGGCGATCTTCACATCGCCTCCGCCCCGAAGTACCCCCACGATGTTGCAGTTGTTAAAATCCCGCATGGGCATGATGCAGGCCTGAACTGTCATCATGGTGGTGGCGGCGGCGCAGGCGGGGGGCGAGAGGTGGAACAGGGGGAAGAACCACAGCGGCGCGGACAGGTGGGTGAAGGCCAGCAGGCAGGCTCCCAAGATGGCGCCTCCCGCTGCCGCTAAGGTGTTGAGGGCCAGCCCCACCTGGTAGACGGTGTCGGCGCGGCCCGCGCCGATCTCCCGGCCGATGATGATGGAGGCGGTGCCAGAGATGCCGAAGGCCACCACCATGCACAGCTTTTCCACGTTACCGGCGATGGTGTAGGCGGCCAGAATCTCCGTGCTGCCCGCCATGTGGCCCATGATGGTGGGGAAGATGGCGGTGCCCAGGCCCCACATGGTCTCGTTGCACACCACGGGGGAGCCGTAGCGGATAAACTGCTTTACTGTTTTCAGCCCCGGGCGGAAGAGGAGCTTCAGATCCAGCCGGAACACCCGGGAACACCGGGCGTGAATGACCACAATGGTGATCTCCACCATCCGGGCGATGAGGGTGGCGATGGCTGCCCCGGTGACCCCCAGGGCAGGGGCTCCCAGCTTGCCGAAGATGAGCACCCAGTTTAAAAAGGTGTTGGTGCCCATGGAGGCGGCCAGAATGTACATACCGATGCCGGGGCGCTCCATGCTGCGCCAGGCGGCGATGTATACCAGGGTAACCCCGTTGAGTACGTAGGACAATCCAATGATCCGCCCATAGTCGGCTGCCAGCCGAATGACGTCTTGCTGGTTGCCGAACAGGCTTAAAAAGGGCACGGGGATGAAGAGCAGCACCAGGGCGAAGGTGATGGATACCAGATTCACCGCCCACAGGGCCACCCCCACCACCCGGTTGATGGCCTGCCGGTCCTGGCGGCCCCAGTACTGGCTGATAAGCACCGCCGAGCCGCTCTGAATGCCGAAGAAAAAGAGCTGAAGCACAAACAGGGGGATGTTGGCCAGGGTGACGGCCGCCATGGGTACCTCGCCCAGCATCCCCACCATAAAGGTGTCGGCCATGGCCAGGGTGCTGGTGATGAGGTTTTGCAGGATGATGGGGACCGCCAGACCGCCCACCCGGCGGTAAAAGCCGGGTCCTCGGCGCAGATAGGAGAACATAGGGGGTTCAAACCTCCTTAAGATTGTGGTTCAGGACAGGCTGGTGAACAGCTGCGCCTGGGCGGCCTTCAGGCCTTCCAGCAGGGCGTCCATGTCCTGCTGAGTGGTGTCATAGGAGAAGCTGATGCGCAGCACCCCGTCCAGCTCCTTTTTGGGCAGCTTCAGGGCGGCGTACACGTGGCTGGGCTTGCCCTTGTGGCAGGCGGAGCCGGAGGAGACGCAGATCCCCCGGTCGCTGAGGAAACGCACGATGACCTCGCTCTTGTAGCCAGGCAGAGTGATGGGCAGGATGTGGGGGGCGTCCCCCTGGACCACCACCTTGGCCCCCGGCACCTCCTGGGGCAGGCGGCGGGCCAGATCCTCTTTCAGAGCGGCCATGTGCTGGATGTCCGCGGACAGAGTGGCCTTGCCCGCCTGGGCGGCGGCGGCAAAGGCGGCAATCTGGGCGGTGGCCTCGGTGCCGGAGCGCAGGCCCTCCTCCTGGCCGCCTCCCCGGATGAGGGGCGGGAAGCGCAGCCCCTTGCGGATGTACAGGGCTCCCACCCCCTTGGGGGCGTGGATCTTGTGGCCGCTGATGGTGAGCAGGTCCACCCCCAGAGCCTTGGGGGTGAAGGGAACCTTTAAAAAGCCCTGGACCGCGTCGCAGTGCAGGAGCGCGGGACAGCCCGCAGCCCGGATAGCCTTGGCCGTCTCCGCCACCGGCTGGAGGGAGCCCAGCTCGTTGTTCACCAGCATCATGGATACCAGCACCGTGTCGGGGCGCAGAGCGGCTTTAACATCTTCCAAGGAGACCTGCCCCTGGGCGTTGGGGGCCAAATAGGTGACCTCGTAGCCCTCCCGCTCCAGCGCCCGGCAGGGCTCCAGCACGGCGGCGTGCTCGATGGCGGTGGTGATGATGTGCTTGCCCTTCCGGCGTCCCAGCTCCACCGCGCCGCGGATGGCCCAGTTGTCCCCCTCGCTGCCGCAGGAGGTAAAGTAGAGCTCCTCGGGCGCGCAGCCCAGGGCGCGGGCCACCTGGGCGCGGTGCTCCTTCACCGTGGCGGCCGCCTGACTGCCCAGAGCATAGCGGGAGGAGGGGTTGCCCCACCCCTCGGTCATGGCCTTCACCGCGGCCTCCACGGCCTCAGGCCGTACCGGCGTGGTGGCGGCGTTATCTAAATAGTGCATGAAATTCACCTCATAAGATATGGAAAAGTAAGAATATTCTATGGCCTGGCGCGGGGAAAGTCAAGGCGTTCCGGGCCTGCTCCCCTTGCAAAGAAAAGTGGGGTTGTATTATAATAGGCATGGTATAAAACCAAATGGGCTGGGACCGAAGAACTCCCAGGTCGGGAGGAGAAATTCCCATGTCACGAGGAAAAAAGCTGGTCTGGTGGGGCGTCCTGCTGGTGTTTTTGGCCGCGTGCCTGTATATCGCCTGGAAGGTGCCCTACACCCACGATGACTGGGACTGGGGGCTTCCTGTGGGGCTGGAGCGGCTCAAGTCCGCATTCCTCAACAGCCGCTACGCCGGTACCGTCATGGTGCTGGCCATGACCCGCTCCCAGCTCTTTAAGACCCTGGCACTGGGGGGCGGCATGTTCCTCATCCCCTTCCTGGCGGCGCGGCTGGCCGCCGAGGACCGGCGGCAGGACTGGGTGGCCCTGACTGCGGCCGGGGGTGCGGCTCTCTTCTCCATGCCCATGCTGTCCTGGCAGCAGACCTTTGGCTGGGTGTCCGCCTTTGCCAACTTTGGGGTGGGAGCGGTGGCCATGCTGGGGATCCTCCTGCTGTGGCAGAGGAGCTTTTCCCCCAACGTGCGGAGGCCGGCTCTGCTGGCGGCAGCATTGTTTTTCCTCTGTTTGATTGGACAGCTCTTTGCGGAAAATCAGACCCTGGCCCTGCTGGGGGCGGGCGTGGTCACAGGGGGATATGCCCTGGTGACCCGAAAGGCCCGGCTGCCCGTTCTGGCGGGGACGGCGGGCTGCCTGCTGGGCGGAATGCTCATGTTCGGCAACCCCCTATACGGTCAGCTGGCCTCCCGCGGGACCGCGGTGGAGGGGGTCCGCCATCTGGTGTTTGAGCCGGGGCAGGGGCTGGGGGAGATCCTGGCCGTTGTTCTGGAGCGGGGCTTTACCGTGGTGCTGCCCAGCCTGTTTGAGTCCTTCCCCGGGGTGTGCCTGCTGGCGTCGGTGGGCTGCCTGTGGCGGCTCTGGCGGGGCCGGGCCAAGTGGTATTGGCTGGTTTTGACGGCGGGGTGGTCGCTGTTCTACTCGGCCCAGTGCTGGGTGGTGATGGAGCAGCTGCGCCGCCTGGATACCTGGCAGTGTCCCTGGCAGCCGGTGCGGATTGCCGGAGCAGTGATCCAGCTGCTCCTGATTTTGACCGTAGTGGTCTGGGACGGGGGAAAGAATCGGAACGCCCGCTTGCTTTTGCTCCTGGCGGTGGTGGTAATGCTGGCCCCCTTTGTCCTGGTGGAGGACCATGGCGCCCGCTGCACCTTCTCGTCGGCTGTGGCGCTGCTGGTGCTGGGCCTGTCTTTGCTGGACGGAGTGGGGGCACGGCGGGGATTTCAGGCTGCTGCTGTGCTTGCCCTGGCGGTGAGTGTGGGCTTTCATGTGCAGGCCTACCACCGGATCGGACAGGCGGAGCGGATCCGCCAGGGACAGATGGCCCAGGCGGTGGCCAGCGGCGCGTCCAGCGTGGTGCTGCCCACCGAGGGGTGGGATCTGAGCTACTCCTGGCTGCGCAACCCCCAGTCGGAGCTGCGCATCGGCTATTTCCGGGCGTTCTACCATCTGCCGGAGGACATGGAAGTGATTTTCCTGCCTCCCGGCTCGGCGGAGCTGTGGCCCGATATCCCGGAGACCATGTGGCAAAGCGCCCTGCGGCTTTCCTGAGGGGAGAGCCTTATGATAAAGCAACTTAGGAAAGAAGGGATTCCCTGTGACGATAAAGTCCGGTTTATGTTATGTAGTGGGGGCCATGCCCCTGTCCTGGAACCTGTGTCCCCGCAAGGGCGCGGGGGACTATCTCATCGCCGCCGACAAGGGCTATGAGGCCCTGGAGGCCTACGGTGCGCCCCCCGACTTAGTGGTGGGTGACTTTGACTCCCTGGGCCGCCGGCCCAACCACCCCAACGTGGTGCAGCTGCCCGTGATGAAGGACGACACCGACATGGTGTATGCCCTGCGGGAGGGACTGGAGCGGGGCTACCGCCGGTTTGTGCTGCTGGGCGGCGTGGGCGGCCGGCTGGAGCACACCCTGGCCAATCTCCAGGCCCTGGCCTGGCTTACCACCCAGGGGGCCCGGGGGGTGCTGGCCGGCGAGGGCACCGTGGCCACCGCCCTGCACAACGAGTCCATGACCTTCCCCCAGGGACTGGAGGGGTTCCTGTCCGTGTTCTGCCTGAGCGGAACGGCCCAGGGGGTGCGGCTGGAGAACCTGAAGTATGAGCTCAGTGATCACACCATGACCGCCGACTTCCCCCTGGGTGTGAGCAACGAGTTTTTGGATGCCCCCGCCAAGGTGACGGTGGGGAACGGTACCCTGCTGGCCCTGTGGCGGGAGCAGGGGGACTTCTACCGCCTGCTGCCCAAGCTGTGGGACCGGGAGGAGGCGGACTATGCCGGAAAATGACAAGGATCTGCGCCTGGCGGTGCTGATCGACGCGGATAACGCCTCCCGCACCGCCATGAAGGATGTGATGGCCGAGGTGGCGGTGTACGGCACCCCCACCATCAAGCGCATCTACGGCGACTGGACGGCTCCCAATATGAACAGCTGGAAGTCCATCCTGCTGGAGTGTGCCATCACCCCCGTCCAGCAGTACAGCTACACCACCGGCAAAAATTCCACCGACTCCGCCATGATCATCGACGCCATGGACATTCTCTACTCCGGCACCTGCGACGGCTTTGTGCTGGTGAGCAGCGACAGCGACTTCACCCGCCTGGCCACCCGGCTGCGGGAGGCGGGGATGAAGGTGTACGGCATGGGGGAGAAAAAGACCCCGAAGCCCTTTATCGTGGCCTGCGACAAGTTTGTCTACATCGAGGTCATCCGCGCCGCCGCCAAGCAGGCCGCCGAGGCGGCCAAGAAGGAGGAGGCCCAGGCCAAGAAGGCGGCCAAGAAAGAGAATAAGAAGTGCCAGAGCACCAATAGTCCCGCCCCCCAGGAGATCGTAGAGCTGATCGCGGAATCGGTGGAGGACCTGTGTGAGGAGGACGGCCTGGCCCACATGGGCAAGCTGGGCAACCTGCTGCTGAAAAAGCAGCCCGACTTTGACCCCCGCAACTACGGCTTCTCCAAGCTGTCCAAGCTCATCCGGGCTCTGGACCGCTTCCAGATCGTCCCCCAAGGGGAGGAGAATGTGGAGTATTACGTAAGGGATACCTGCGAGGATAAATAACAATTAGGAATAAGGAACAGCGCGTTCCGATGGTGGAACGCGCTGTATTTTTGTATTATGCGTAGTGATAGCGCCGGCGCTGGGTGATCAAGAAAGCAAGGGAGACGCAGGCCCCCAGCCCCTCGGCCACCACCACCGCCCACCAGATGCCGTCCATCCCCCACAGCAGGGGCAGCAGCAGAACCATGCCGCCCCGGAGGAGCAGGGAGCGGGTGAAGGAGATGAGGGCGGAGATGCCGCCGTTGCAAAGGGCGGTAAAGAAAGCGGAGGCATAAATATTTACCCCACAGAATAGGTAATTCAGGGCAAACAGGCGGAAGCCGTGGACCGTCATCTCCAGCAGAGGCGGGTCGTAGCCCACAAAGGCGAAGGAGAGGGGGTGGCTGAGCAGCTCGGAAGCGGCCACCATGACCACCGAGGTTACTCCAATGACCACGGCGCTTTTCCGAAAGACACTTTTCAGCTCGTCGCGGTTGTCCGCCCCGTAGTGGAAACTGACAATGGGGGCGCTGCCGATGGAGAAGCCCAAAAAGGCGGCCACAAAGACAAAGTCCACGTACATCATCACCGAGTAGGCGGCCACGCCCCGCTCGCCAATGAGGCGCATGAGCTGAAGGTTGTAGAGAATACTCACCACGGAGGAGGAGATGTTGCTCATCAGCTCCGAGGAGCCGTTGGTGCAGGCCTGGAGCAGCTGGCGGAAGTAGGGCTTTGTCTTCGTCAGCCGCAGGCCGGAGCGCTCCCCGGTGAGAAAGTAGAGCAGAGGGATCACTCCGCCCACACAGTAGCCAGCCACCGTGGCCAGGGCAGCTCCCGCCACCCCCAGGTCCAGCAGGGCGATGAACACATAGTCCAGCCCCATGTTGGTTATGCCAGCCGCCACCGAGAAAAACAGGCCCAGCTGGGGCCGCTCGGCTACCACAAAGAAGCTCTGGAACGAGACTTGAAGCATAAAGGCCACGCTGCCCGCCAGCATGATCCGGCCGTAGGACACACAGTCCTTCATCAGCAGATCGCTGGCCCCGGCCAGGCGGGCAATGGGCTCTGTCAACGCTGTGCTGACAATGGACAAAACGCCGCCCACCAGCAAAACGGTATAAATAATGAGAGAGAAGTACTCCTGGGCCTGCTCTTTCCGGCCCTCGCCCAGAGTGCGGGCCACAATGGCGCTGCCTCCGGTGCCCAGCATAAAGCCCACCGCGCCGATGATCATGGTGACGGGGAAGATGATGTTCACCGCCGACAGGCCAAGATCGCCCACCAGATTGGAGACAAACAGGCCGTCCACCACGCTGTAAATGGAGGCCACCACCATCATCACCACGGAAGGCAGGGTGAAGCGCAGCAGCCTGGAGTAGGTAAAATGGTCGGATAGCTTGATCTTCATATCAGACTCCTTAGGTCGCTTGTTCGGAATTTAAAATGACACTGGATTCCCGGCGCAGGGCCTCCAGCAGGGCCTCGTCCAGCTCCAGCAGGGCCTGGCGCTGCTGGGGGGAGAGGCGCAAAAAGGCCCGCTCCTCCATGGCAAACACCGGGTCGGCCACCTGGGTAAGAAGCTGCTCCCCCAGGGAAGTGACCCGGACTTGCTTGTTTTTTCGGCTGTTGGGCATGTTCTCCAGCTGGAGATATCCCCCCTGCTCCAGCTGCTTGAGGGCGGAATGGACGGTCTGCTTGCTGAGAAACAGCTCCCCGCACAGCTGGCTCTGGCTGACGCTGCCTCCCATCTCCCGCAGGGTGTAGAGGATCCAGAAGGCGCTGTCGGACAGGCCGAAGTGCCGGGCCAGGCGGTGGTAGATCTCATTGTTGGCCTTGTATAGACTGTTGTAACGGCGGATAAACTGGGAGAAGGTGAGTTCAGACATGGCAGCCTCCGAATAGTCCGAAATCGGACTTAATATTGTGATACAAGTATAGTCTGATTTCGGACGGTTGTCAAGGGGCAGCTCTGCCTTGCTTTTTTTCAAAAACCATGGTATACTGATTTACCATTCATCTATGGTGTTTCAGAGAGGAGGTGCCCTATGGCTGAGGCGGTCAAGGTGGTAGCGAAAAACAGCAAAGCCTACCACGATTACTTCATTGAAGAAAAATATGAGGCCGGCATTGAGCTTGCGGGCACCGAGGTCAAGTCCATCCGCCAGGGGCACGTGAACCTGAAGGACTCCTTCTGCCACATCAAGGACGGGCAGATGTGGGTCATTGGAATGCACATCAGCCCCTACGAGAAGGGCAATATCTTCAACAAAGATCCCCTTCGCCAGCGCAAGCTGCTGATGCACAAGCGGGAGATCATGCGCCTGTTTGCTCACATCAAACAGGACGGCTACTCCCTGATCCCTTTGAGCGTCTACTTCAAGGGTCCCCGGGTCAAGCTGGAGATCGGCCTGGCTAAGGGCAAAAAGCTCTACGACAAGCGGGAGTCCGCCGCCCGGCGGGATGCCAAGCGGGAGATGGACCGCACCATGAAGACCCGGAACGCCCGGTATTAAACACATTACGGAGAGGGTTCTCCGAGGAAAAGGAGTGTTTCCAATGGCACAGAATCCCATCGTTACCATCGAGATGGAGGACGGCGGCGTCATGAAGGCGGAGCTGTACCCCGAGGTTGCCCCCAACACGGTGAATAACTTCATCAGCCTGATCCAGAAGGGCTTTTATGACGGCCTGATCTTCCACCGGGTCATCCCCGGCTTTATGATCCAGGGCGGCTGCCCCGACGGAACCGGCATGGGCGGTCCCGGCTACTCCATCAAGGGTGAGTTCACCCAGAACCGCTTCCAGAATGACCTGAAGCATGACCGGGGCGTGCTGTCCATGGCCCGGACCATGGCTCCGGACTCCGCTGGCAGCCAGTTCTTCATCATGGTGGAGAAGGCTCCCCACCTGGACGACCAGTATGCCTCCTTCGGCAAGGTTATCGAGGGCATGGAGGTGGCCGACGCCATCGTGTCCACCAAGCGGGACTGGAACGACAAGCCCCGCCAGCCTCAGCGCATGAAGAAGGTCACCGTGGAGACCTTCGGCGTGGACTATCCCGAGCCTGAAAAAGTCTAATATGGAATCTTCTCCTCCCCCTCGGGGGAGGAGAAGTTCCCACCTCATTCTCCCGTAACGGCGGCGAAGCCGCCAACCAAACCGGAGCCCAGCGCAGCGGGTCCGGTTTGGAGAGGAGGATCAGCGGAATGAGCGAGCTTTCGCCGCCAGGCGGAAGCGAGGGATATGAAGCTTGCGACGACGAGGGGGCGTACCGGTTTCGACGGGGACGCGGAAGTGGGAATAGCGGGCGGTGGCGCCTGGCCACCTTAAAACGGGCATTCTTTATAAATTAAAGAACAACGAAAATTACGCTTACGCTGCCTAATTAAAGGCGGCCGTCTGACCCGGAAGGACCACGAGCCGGGATCAGGCGTCGTTTAGTGGTGCACGTGCGCCGGCAAAGCTTTGCGCCGGCCATGCATGATGAAGCTCACCTGACCCTCAGGCGTGACGGCTTGCCTGGGGAGAGGGGAACGGGAGGAGCAAGACCTCCGCAATAACCGTCTGCGCCCGGAGAAGTTCCCATGGAAGAGTTTTCGGACGGGGGTTCAACTCCCCCCGCCTCCACCAAAAAGAAAGACATCTGCTTTCAGCAGATGTCTTTCTTTTTGGGTTCCGCCGCCTGGGCGGCTCCATCTTCGGTGATTGAAATGCTCGGGGCAAGTGAAATTGCCCCTGTGCTGAGGTTTTGCCTGCGGCAAAACGCTCGCACGGCGCAAAAGCGCTGTCCCACTGTGTGTCCTACCGGCACCTATACGGGTTCTATGATAAAAGAAGACAGATCGCCGAAGGACGGTCTGCCTTCTTTTGTGTAAGATTCAAAGAAGAAAGGTTCATACCTGGGGGGAAAGAATCGGTATAAAACCGTTCAATCTTATCTTGACAAATGGGAAATGGAGAAGTATATTAAAATCAATAAAAAGAATCGTTATTAATTTTGATGGAGGTATTGCATCATGGATTTTAAGGGATCTCGTACCGAGCAGAATCTGCTGGCCGCGTTCAGCGGAGAGTCGATGGCACGCAATAAATATCTTTTCTTTGCCGAGAAGGCCAGACAAGAACATCACCCCGAGGTGGCTGAACTCTTTGAGCAGATGGCTCAGAATGAGGGGGTTCACGGCCGCCTGCTCTATCAGCGTTTGAAGGGGGTAGGGAGCAGCTCTGCCAATCTCCAGGAGGCTATTCAGGGGGAGTATGGCGAGTGGAGCAGTATGTATCCCTCCTTTGCTCAGATCGCCCGGGAAGAGGGATTTGAAGATGTTGGTCTGCTATTTGATCAGATCTCCAAGATTGAAAAGGACCATGAGTTCCGCTTCTTAGCTGCTCTGGCTAAGTTGAACAGAACGGGGGGAGAAAAGGCAGCTGCACCGGCTGCCTCCGCGCCCAAGCCTGCTGCGCCTGCTGCACCTCAGATGGTGACAGTGCAGGGATACCGCTGTATGTTTTGCGGAGCTACCTATGAAAGCCGTCCTGATGTGTGCCACGTCTGTCAGGCGATTGGTTCCTTCGAGCCCACCACCATTCAGAAGCGTGTGGATAACTAAGGAAATAAAATAGACGCAGGATGCACGACAATGCAGACATTTTGTCTCAGTCCCTTAAAAACAGCTACGCCGAAAGGCATAGCTGTTTTTTTAGATATTGGAAGAAATTGAAACCTTTGGCGCAAGTGAGTTCCGGCTGCACCACCCCGCCGTGCGGAGCTCTGGGGGCGGCCTGGCACCATAAACACCTGTTTTTTGCCTAAACCACAAAATGTTAATCTGCGTTGCTTGAAGCAACGGGTGCTTTTCCCGTATAATTAAGATATATATGGGGCATGAAGGTGGTAGATTTATGCTCAGCGAAAATTTGAAGCAGCTTCGGAAGGCCAAGGGCTTGTCCCAGGAAGAGCTGGCCATCAAACTGCACATCGTCAGGCAGACCGTTTCCAAATGGGAAAAAGGGCTGTCGGTCCCGGACTCCGGTATGCTGATCCGACTGGCTGAGGAGCTGGATACCTCAGTCGCAGTGCTCTTAGGTGAACCGGCAGTTCCAAGTCCAGCTTCCGGAGAAAACAGCGAGCTCAAGGCCATTGCCGCCAAGTTGGAACTGCTGAACGAACAGTTTGCGGCCCGCTGTGAGCGGCAGCGCAAACTATGGCGGGGGATCTTTGTTCTTCTTGGGGCGGCGAGTCTGCTTGTCATCCTGTTTCAGCTGGTGGACCTGCTTCATTATCAAGCGGCAATGGAGCGCATTTGGGCGGATACAACAATTATTGGCGGAAATGACGGCCCGACCAACATGATATGCGGTTCCAGTACGCTGATCCAGGCAGGAAGCTGGATTGCGGCCATTGCGGCGGCAATCCTGGCTGTACTTGGAATATACAAAACGCGAAAGAAGTAAGGAGCAGAAATGAAAAAAGCAGGTCTGTTGCTGGTGCTTCTGCTGATTCTGACCGGGTGCGGCAGCAGCAAGGTACCCCAAATAGAAGACTATACTTGGGTAATGACCTCGGTGCAGAGTGTGGAGGCAGGGGGACAGGCGGTGGCCTATGGAGAGCGTGGCAGCAGCACACTGGAGACAGCAAAACAGATTGTGCTGCTCTGCCGGGCCGAAGAGGGCAGTCTGACCCTGATCGATCAGACCAACCACAAAACCTACGCCGGGACCTATCAGCTAAGCAAAGACAGCCCCCAAGGCGCGATCTATGAGGTGACGATTGAAGGACAGGAGGGCTATGCCGCCGCAGCCATGACCACCTATCAGGACGGCAGTCAGGATCCCACCCTGATTTTCAATTTGGGAGATTATGCGGTGAACTTTTTTGCAGAGTAAACGAGTCAGGCAGCATGAACGATTTTGCGGCATATCTCATCCGGGTTATTTCGGAGCAAGACAGCTTGAACTGGTGAAAACCGAGGCGGCGGCATGCCACAAGACCTAGTCTAAGATAAAGAGCTTTGCCATGGGGGTGGAGATGATGGGATTCAAACCTACATCCTTTTTGGCCCTCTTAGATTGCGCTGTTTCCGTGTGGTTCGGGGTGGTATGTGGTAGGTTCTATGGTCAAAAACGCTCCCCCAGCCCTTTGAACCGGTCTATCTTTCGCCAACAGGGACTAGGAGCGTTTTTCATGCCTCTGGCTACCCACATCGTACTTCTGAGAGCCAGGATCAAGTCGGTTATTTCTGTGCTGTCCACGGCTCAAAATTGGGGAGATGCAAACAGAAATAAGCTTAGTGGGTGAGTCTTGCTGTACCTATTCCGAAGGAACATACACAAATATTTGGGTTTGGTGCGGTAAGCAAATCGGTACCTATCTTAGAAAAAGGAGATTTCCTGTGCTTTCCTCATTTTTTAGAGGGCGGTATACCGTGATATACATGGTAATAATGCAGGCCAATCCACCCAGCACATTAGAGATGGGTTCGGACCAAAATACGCCTGCACTACCAAAGCCCAGTAGCGGCAGCAATACGGATAGTGGGGCAACAAGAATGGCCTTGCGCAGCAGAGAGAAAAATATTGCCATTTTGGATCGACCCAATCCTACAAAGATCGATTGGCCAATAAACTGGAAGGACATGCAGAAGAAACAGAGAAAGTAAATTCGAAATGCACGAATGCCGTTTGTAATCAGATCTTCTTTATCGTTGAACATGCGGATCAGCGCTTCCGGAAACAGCATTACCACGGCCCAGGCGAACAGGGAATAGGCCACCGTCAGCAGCGTGACAAAGCGAATTCCCTGGCGCACCCGGTCCCACTTTCCGGCACCGTAGTTATAGCTCAGTACTGGTTGACTTCCCTGGGTGATACCCTGTACTGGCATGGAGATCAGCTCACGGACGGAATTGATCACGGTCATCACGGCCACATATAGGTCACCGCCGTGGAGTTCCAGCATGGCGTTGCACAGTACCTGCACCAGGCTATTGGTCATAGACATCATAAAGCCAGAACATCCCAGACATAAAATCTTTTTGACCCGTCTCCATTGGAGACGGCAATTCTTTTTCCGCAGGGCAAGGACGGCGTTGCGGCTAGTCAAAAACAGAACGACCCAAAGAGCGGAGCAGGCCTGGGAGATCACCGTGGCGATAGCTGCTCCTTTAATCCCCATGTCCAGAACGAAAATAAAGATGGGATCTAGCAGAATGTTTACTACCGCGCCCACTGCCACAGTGACCATACCCATGCGGCTGCATCCCTGAGCATTGATGAAGGGATTCAGGCCCAGGCCGATCATAACAAAGATGGTTCCCGGCATATAGTAAGAAAGGTATTCGTTTGCATAGGGAAAGGTAGCGTCGCTGGCACCGAACAAATACAAAATGGGTTTTCGCAGAGCCAGACAAAATCCCGTGAGCGTTATGCCGAACAGGAGCAGAAGAACGAAGGAATTTCCCAGGATCTTTTGTGCTTCTTCCTCGTTTCCCTTGCCACGCTCAATGGCGCAGAGGGGGGCGCCACCCATACCGCACAGGTTGGCAAACCCCATCACGATGGAAATGATGGGCAAACAAATGCCCAGTCCCGTCAGAGCCAGATAGCCCGGCAGCCGCCCCAGATACATACGATCCACGATATTGTACAGAAGGTTTATCACCTGCGCCACCGTCATGGGCACCGCCATGCGGACAATATTGTGCGGAATACTTCCCCTGGAAAAGTCACTTTCTATTTTCATAGTGCACGCTCCAATTCTCTTGATCTGCCGCAGAACGTCGGATGCCGCGATCAATGCCTACGCTATTTCTTCTCCCGTGAGAATTTAGAAAAACTACCCCGCGCCGCATAGCGCGGGGTAGTTTTTCTGATTGGTCTTTCTTGATGTGTGACGGTGTACGGAAGCATCACAGTGGCATCATCAAGGGACGAGGAGGTATGTATAGTCAGGTCATAATGTTCTTAAGCCTGGAGGTGCTCCGCAACAAAGGTCTCTACAGCAGCTTCCCAGTCTTCCCAGGACATCTGTTTATCAAATACCCGGACACAGCCATTGGCAGCAGTCATGAGGGTATCGCCCAGTTTTTTGGCAGAAGCGGCATATTGATCCTGAAGCCCATAAACCAGCGTCAGATCTGCCTGAGAGTCCGCGGCTAATACGTTCAAATCCTTATCGGTACCCTGGAGTGCGGACATGTTGTCACATCCGAACACATGGCTCAGCTCTCGTGCCTTTTCGCTGTTCCATGTCTCGTCCGTCAAACTGCCGGCAGAAAGCCCCAAAGCAGCGGTGTACATACCTTGGTTCTCAATCGTGGCCTTCATAGCCGCATAAACGGTTTCCTCGGTACCAACAATCAGCTGCTTGGAAAGATCAACGGAGAAATATGTTGCGGTCAGCGCAGGCAGCTCCTTGGTGAGCATGGTGTAATACTTCATACCGTGTACCATATCCATGCCATAGCTGAGTTGGAGCAGAGGCATGGCTGCGATAAATCCGTAGCGCTCCGCGATCGCTTCAATGCGCGTATGACGCTGCCATGCTTTATGATCCATGCCTGCAGGAGGCAGCAGCCACACGACCGGATAAGAATCCTTGGGCGCCGCCTCCTGAGGAATCACATACATGGCGGAAGCAGCTGTGGTTAAAACGGCAGAATAAAAATTCATTTCAATTAAAGCCATCTTTTTCTAACCTCCTACTCTTACTCTGACAAGCTGTCCAGGAAATTCTTGATCCAGGTGTCCCAGAAACCCCACTCATGGGAGCCCGGTCCTTCATGGTACTCGTAACGATAGGGATTGCCAGGAATCGACTCAAAGGTATCTTTGATTGCCATGGCAACAGGATAGCGCTTATCGTCCACGCCCATTGCGTGGTATACCTTGGGCAGCACCTTGTGCTGTTCCGCGGTGTCACGAATCAGCTTCAGGATATCGTATTCTGTGCCCGCCAAAGTGTCCGTATCTGCAACGCCGTAAATGTCAAAGTTTGTCTGCTGGGCCAGCAGGTCCTTGGATTCCTTAACGCCGGAGGGCTCATTGCGCCAGGTGCCCTCCAGAGGAGGAACACCACCGGTAGACAGCATGCAAATTGTGCCGTATTTGTCTGTGTTGCGCAGGCCGATGTGCATAGAGCCGCCGCCTCCCATGGACAGGCCGGCCAAATAATTCTTCTCACGCTCCATGCTCATCTTGGGGAACATTTTCTTTAGGAACGCAGGCAGCTCCTCGGTCATAAAATCATAATAACGCGGGCCATATTTCATATTCTGGTAACGGCTATAACCCACAGAGGGCATTACGACCATCATACCCAGCGATCCGACGTAGCGCTCAATAGAAGTCTTACGCAGCCACATTGTCTCATCGTTGCTCCGGCCATGCAGCAGCCACAGGACGGGGAACTCATCGACATCGCCGCTCATGCCCTTCTGGCCAATTTCCTGACTCTTTTCCGGCATAATGATGTAGACACCAGTGTCCATGCCTAATACCTGAGAATGATAATTCAGTTGTAAAAACGCCATAACTCAAACACGTCCTTTCGCGGTATTTACTCGATTTAGAAATAGGGGAAGAAAATCGGCAGAATTACAACGCAGCAAACGCAGTTGATCACTGCAAGCGGCAGGCCTGCCTTGACGAAGTCGGTGAACTTCAGGTTGGTGTAGGGAACCAGCATGTAGTTGGTAGCGGAAGCAAAGGGGGTCAGGAAGGAGCAGCCAGCACCAACTGCAATGGTGAGAACCATAGCCTGGGGATTTGCGCCCATGGCCTGAGCGATAGAAATGGCGATGGGTGCCAGGATCATAGCCGTAGACTTGTTGTTGACAAAGCTGGTCAGCACCGTAGCGCCCAGGAACAAGATAGCAGTGATAACATTCAGGTTGGTCTGACCCTGCAGAGCATTGGCAACCGCCGTGCCAAGCAGATCGCTGACACCAGACAGCGTGATGACCTTAACCATCAGCATGCTGGTAGCAAACTGGAAGATCAGGTCGGTTTTGGCACACTTCATGACTTCCTTGGGTTTGAAGCCGCCGAACAGCATCATCAGGACCAGAATGCCGTACCCCATGAGAGGGGGGGCAATGGAGAAGGGGGCGAGAGACTCCACGACCAGACAAACAATAAATGCAACGAAGCCCACTGCACAAGCTTTCATCTTCTTGTGATCTTCAGCAGTCAGCTGCGCCTGAGTGGTCTCGTTGCGGTACTCTTCGGGCAGTTCCTCTACATAGCTGGGGAAGAAGCGGCCAGCAGCAATCATATAGATGCCGCCCAGGATCATCACGGGAACACCGACAAATGCAAAATCGAAGAAGCCAAGAGGCTCCAGACCAACCTCTTCCAGAGCAGCAGAGGCAAAGATGTTAGTGGGAGTACCAATCAAGGTGCAGGCACCACCCAGCGTGGTTGCGTAGATGGTAAACAGAATCAGCTTGGAATGGCTGGTACCGTTACGTTTGGAAATGGTGAAGAGAACAGGGAGCAGAGCCAGTGTCAGGTAGTTATTCTGCAGGAACCAGGACAGGAACGCAGCAACCAGGAAAAGCAGTGCCAGAGTCATAGTTTCCTTTTTAGCGCCGGTAGTTTTACCAGTTACTCTGTCTATGAAGTTTCCGATGGGAATATCCAGATGGGAAACGCCAATCAAGCCCGAGAAGATGCCGATAATTACAAGCAGATGAAGAGAAGAACTGTTAATAACACCATAGATATCATCTGCCGAAGCGCTTTTCATAATAAATGCCAAAGGGGCCATCACAAAGAAGCCAACCCAATTGGGAATTTTGGAGACCATTATGTATACGAAGATCACGAATAGGATCAACGCAGCAATCAGTTTGAAATCCATATGTAAGCATCCTTTCAGTTTGATTATATATTATTGTACGCCAGCATCCTGTTTTCTTTTTATCCTACGAATTTTAATTGCAGGTTGTCAAGGATATCTACCGGCAAACACAGGCGTATTTTCCTGAAGACCTGTCCCCCTCTCTTTCCAATTCTATTCAACACATCAATACTCTCCTTTCTCTTGCGCTCCTGCCTTTTCGTTGTTCGGCCAGAAAGCAGTGCATGTTTTATAATATTCTCTTTTATTTTGCTACTTAATTATAACATTTGCATATTTTTTGACGCAATTTACACTAAAGTTCATGAGCTTTTCGCAAATATTGTTTCATAAGCACGGTAAAAATAAAATGTGAAACAATACCCCGCAATATTTCTTAAAAAATGGCGCGACATATGCCTTTTTTACCATAAGAATTAAGGGGGATTTTTATGTGAATTTCACACAAGAATCGATGTCCCATTTTGTGCATAAGAAAGATCTTTCTCTGTTATTGCCAAGCTTTCCTTATATTTTTCCAAAATAGAGCCTGATTTTTCCTACTTGAGCCCTTGATGGAGCTTGTCGTATAAAATACAACGCAGATTGTCAGTGGATTCAAAGTTCCCCCGATGACAAGTGCTGTTTGGATGCAGGCCGTCCGCAGTTGTCTATGGCAGCAAGGATGCAACAGCGGAGCAGGTGGCGGTCAAAGTCCATGCTGGCAAGCGGCAGAGGGGCATATGCTGGATTATGCCGGAGGGGACGCCTACGGAAGTGGTGGGGCACCGCGGCTCCAAAGAGGAGGACACTTGCAATGTCTGAGGCGCCGCGATGAAGGAGATTGCCAAAGAGGTGCGCCGGAGTGGGAGATGAAACCGGTTTGGTTTTGGATTTGTGAGGGTGATTAACCTATGCTGTTAACCGTGGGAGACGGAAACAAAAAAGGAAATGTCCGAAAAACCCCCAATCTGACATATCTGTATCAGATTGGGGGTATAGATCGGCACGATACCAGCCTCCTGTGCCCCTCATAATGGCCACCCCTGGGAGTGCCTTATACTTGGTCTGGCTGACCATACAGCTCTCGATAGCGAGGGTTAAGGCAATAGCCGTTTAGTGACTATCAGGATTGTACTAAATCCAGAATTACCTCGGCGCTGGGCTCCAAGGCTACGACAAAGAAACTGATCGAACCGCAAAAAAAGTGCCGCCTATGCGATCATAGGCGGCACTTATATGTGCACTTCAAGGACGGTGATACAGCTCACTGTGGCCATGGCAAAACCGGCATCAGTCCGCTTGCTGAATTTCAATTCGTCGGCCATGTCTTGCTTGTCGATCAGCTGGCGGCGGGAGATGTTGATGAGATTGGTGCTGTTTAGGTTGGGGTACTTTCTGCATAGCCATGCAAAACTGCTTTATTTTGATATTAACTCTCTAACCGCGTTACAAATGGAGGTCTGGTTCAGATGATACTTGTCCATTAGCTGCTCGGGGTCACCCGACTCGCCAAAGGAATCCTGTACGCCGACCATTCGCACGGGTACCGGGCAATACTGCACCAGGCATTCCGCCACCGCGCTGCCCATGCCGCCCGCCACCTGGTGCTCCTCCGCGGTGATGACCCGACCAGTCTTCCGGGCCGCGGCCACGACAGTTTCCTGATCCAGCGGCTTAACGGTATGGAGGTTGACCACCATCAGGTCGATCCCCTCCTCCGCCAGCTGCTTGGCAGCCTCCAGACCCTCATAGACCATGGCACCGTTGGCAAAGAGCACCGCGTCGCTTCCCTCCCGGAGCACGTTGGCTTTGCCGATCTCAAAGGGACTGTCCTCATTAGTGATGACAGGAACCGCCTCCCGGCCGAATCGGATGTAGCAGGGGCCCACCCGCTCTGACAGAGCCAGGGTGGCCTTCTCTGTCTCCACTGCGTCACAGGGCACCACCACCGTCATATTAGGCAGTACCCGCATGAGTGCCACATCCTCCAGGGCTTGGTGGGTGGCGCCGTCAGGCCCTACCGAGATGCCTGCGTGGGCTCCGGCCAGCTTGACATTGAGGTTGTTGTAGCAGACAGTAGTGCGGATCTGATCCCAGGCCCGTCCGGCTAAAAACACGCCGTAGGTGGAGGCAAAGGGAATCATGCCGCCCAGAGCCAGACCGGAGGCGGTGCCTACCATGTCCTGCTCGGCAATGCCCATGTCCAGAAAGTGCTCTGGGTACTGATCCCGCACCCAGACTGTGCGGGTGGATTTGGCTACGTCGGCATCCAGAACCATGACCGGCTTCCTATCGCCGAGAAGCTTTAAGAGGGCCTTGCCGTATCCGTCACGCATGGGAATCTTGTTCATTGCGCTCCCTCCAATCCCAATTCCGAAAGTGCCTGCCGGAGCTGCTCCGCGTTGGGGGCGTTTCCGTGCCAGTTGCAGTCGTTCTCCATAAAGGAGACCCCCTTGCCCTTGATGGTGTTGGCCATGAGCACCGTGGGCTTCCCCTTGCAGGCCTTGGCCTGCCGGTAGGCCTCCACCACCGCCTGGATGTCGTGGCCGTCCAGCTCGATCACATTCCAGCCGAAGTCCCGCCACTTGGCGGCCAGGTCGCCCAGATCCTTGATCTCGGCCAACGTTCCGTCCAGCTGCACCCGGTTGTAGTCCACCATGGCGCACAGGTTGTCCAGCTTGTGCTGGGAGGCGGTCATGACCGCCTCCCACACCTGGCCCTCCTGGAGCTCCCCGTCTCCCAGCAGGCAGTACACCCGGTTGGATTTTTTCTGCATCCGGAAGGCCAGGGCCAGGCCGTTGGCAATGGACAGCCCCTGGCCCAGAGAGCCGCTGGAACAGTCCAGCCCGGGGGTGTGGCCCATGTGAGGATGGCCCTGAAGGATGCTGTCCAGCTTGCGCAGGGTCCACAGCTCCTCAACCGGGAAGAAGCCCTTGCGGGCCAGTACACTGTACAGCACTGGAGCCACATGTCCCTTGGAGAGAATGAAGCGGTCCCGCTCCTCCCAATCAGGATTGCTGGCATCCACTGCCATCTCCCCGCTGAAGTAGAGCCCCACCAGCAGCTCCACGGCCGAGAGAGAGCCGCCGGGATGGCCGGAACCGGCCAAATGAATCATATTTAAGATGTCACTTCGTACAACGCGACACATGTTTCGCAATTCTTGAGTATCCATTATTTATCCCCCATAGAGATGCATTGATCCGACAGATCAGCGCACTTTTGTATTATGCTACTATTGAGAACCGTCTTCATATGTGCTAATCTCCACCAGATTTCCGTCCGGATCACGGAGATAAATGCTTCTGATAGGGCCGACAGAACCTGTACGATTTACAATTCCCAGCTCAATAGGATATTGCTTTTCCAGTAGCTCTTGGTAAATTTCTTCAATATTGCCTTTTGCAATCAAGCAAAAGTCCTGACTGCCGTAGGTGACATTTTTTGCAGCTGGTGTAAATTCTGCCTTTTTGCGATGAATGTTAATTTTCTGGTTGCCAAACTTAAGGGCATACCGTCCGTTAGAATCATCCAGTTCCATATTGAGAATATCCACATAGAAACGGATGCACGCCTCAGGATGCTCTGTTGTAATCACAAAGTGATCTAGATGTGATAGTTCCAAGGTCGTTCGCCTCCATTCTCAGGGGTGGTATCAGAATCCCTTCTGCTCCACGTTGATGTGGATGTGGTGGCCGCTGTAATTGCCGGGGATCTTCTCCACCTCCAGCTTAGCGGCGGCCAGCAGCTTCTTCTGGTCGATGCCGGTCTCATAGCCCTCCCGGTCCAGCAGGTAGACGAAGTCCTCCGTGGCGGTGTTGCCGGTTGCGCCGGGGGCAAAGGGACAGCCGCCCAGGCCGCCCAGGGTGGTCTGCACCGTGTCTACCCCGCAGCGCACCGCCTCCAGGCTGTTGAGAATGCCCATGTTGCGGGTGTCGTGGATATGTACCGAAAAATGGACGTCGGGGTAGGCGGCCATCAGGGCCTGGAAGGTCTCCCGGATCTGAGTGGGGTAGGCCACTCCAATGGTATCACAGATGTTGAAGCTGCGGATCCCCAAATCATACAATTTGCCTACAAAGTCCACCAGCGCGGGAACCGTCATCCGCCCCTCAAAGGGGCAGCCGAAGGCGGTGGCCACGTCCAGATCGATGTTCAGCTCCGGGAAGGTGTCCATAATGCGTTTAAGCTCGTCAAAGGACTGCTCGTGGGTACGGCGCACGTTGTTTTGGTTGTGGCTGACGCTGAGCGAGATGACGGGGGATACCGTCTTCAGCCCCGCTTCCACGGCGGACTGGGCGCCCCGGAAGTTGGGCACCAGGGCGAACAGGTCTACCTCCGGGTGCTTCTCCAGCAGGGTCTGGGCAATCTGCGCCGCGTCCTGCATCTGAGGGATGGCCTTGGGGCTGACAAAGCTAGTGCACTGGAGCTTCTTTACCCCGGAAGCCAGAATGGCCTCGATGATCTCCAGCTTGGTCTCGGTAGGGATCATCATGCAGCTGATGCTCTGAAATCCGTCCCGGGGACCGATTTCAGCCACGGTAATATGCTTGTTCATACGCTCACCTCCCGTTGTTAAAACACATTCTCTTCCTTGAGCTTGGAAATCTCTTCCTCGCTCATTCCCAGGCGCTCCTTCAGGATCTTCTCGTTGTGTTCGCCCAGCAGCGGAGAGCGCATGCGGATAGAGGTCTTGTTGTTGGTAAACTTCAGGTGGCTGTTGGTGATCTTCACCTTGCCAGCCACAGGGTGATCGCACTCCACAAACATCTCCCGGGCCCCGGCAATGTGGGGATCGGCCACCACGCGGTCAATGGTGTTGATGGGGCCGGCGGGGATACCTGCGGCCAGGAGCAGCTCCACAATGTCGTCGATCTTCCGCTCACGGGTCCAGCTCTCGATGATAGGCTTCAGGGCCGCATGGTTCTCTACCCGCTTGATATTCTTGTCAAACTTCTCATCCTCCAGCTCGGGGATCTGAAGTACCCCCTTGAGCAGGTTGTAGAGCTTATCGTTGCCGCAGGCAATGATGACATAGCCGTCGGCAGCCTGGAAGGAATCGTAGGGATAGATGGCCTCGTAGCGGTTGCCGATGGGGGTGGGGATGCGGCCGGTGCACAGGTAGATCATGTTGATGATCTCCAGGGAGGAGACCATGCCGTCCACCAGGGAGATGTCCACCTTGTCGCCCACGCCGGTCTTCAGGCGGTTGCAGTAGGCAGCCAGCACGCCGATGCAGCAGCTCAGGCCGCCCACCACGTCGGAGATGGCGGTGCCGGTACGGGTGGGGGGCGTATCGGGCCAGCCGGTGGTGCTCATCAGACCGCTCATGGCCTGGCCGATGATGTCGTAGCCCGCCCGCTTGGAGTAGGGGCCGTAGTGGCCAAAACCGGACACGCAGCCGTAAACGATGGCGGGGTTGACCTTGCGCAGCTCCTCATAGCCCAGGCCCAGCTTGTCCATGACCCCGGGGCGGTAGTTCTCCAGCACGATGTCGCTCTGCTTGACCAGCTCCAGGAAGATCTTTTTGCCTTCCTCACTCTTCAAATTCAGGGTCATGCCGTACTTGTTTCGGTTCAGGTTCATGAAATAGGCACTCTCGCCGTTGACGATGGGCGCATTGCCCCGGGAATCATCTCCCCGGCCAGGCAGCTCGATCTTGATCACATCGGCTCCCATGTCCGCCAGCATCATGCCACAGTAGGGGCCGGCCAGTACACGTGTCAAATCCAAAACTTTAACGCCTTCCAAAATACCACTCATAAATAATCATCCTCCTAAGTTTTTTCTGTTCCTTAGTTTTTCCTTATCTTAGCACGGTGTATTTTATCCATCAATTTACGCCATATTTTATTCAAGACTCTATTATTTTGTTTCATATTGCTATATAATAACAAACAGTGAAACATTATTGTGATAGTTCCATTACAATACATCGTAGATTTATGTTTAAATAGGGAGGTATACTATGTCGCAGCGATATAAAATTTGTTTTTTAGGATATGGCCAGATTACCGATATGGGGCAGGATACGCTGTCCAAGTTCTCTTGGCCGGATACTGATATTTTGCTGTTGAACTGTACTCCTGAGACAGTTTCTACGAGAGTAGAAGATGCAAAAAAATGGGGGTGTCAAATATTCGTAGCCGGTTCTGCCAATGCTGCTGAGTTCAAACGTACTTGTGAAGGCTATTTGGTTGAGCTGCCAATTCGAGATATCGATTATTTGGTGGCGTTGCGAACTGCTCTGGAATACGGGAAGCTCCCCGGAATCGTTATCTATCAACATGCCAAACGTCCCGATACAGCGCTGTACTCTAAGTTGCTGCAAGCTCCCATCAAATTATTGACCTACAAAAATGCCGAGGATCTGCATGCAATTTTGTCACAGTCTGAGTGTGACGTTATCATCGGGGCATCTCATGCCGTGGAAACTGCAAAGTCCCTGGGCATCAAAAGCGTGCTGGTGTACCCCGGTGAGAAAAGCATCCTCGAGGCATTTAAAAAAGCTCAGTCCCTGTCGAAGGAGATCTATAATGAGCAGAGGCATCAAGCTATGCTTCGCGCACTGGTGAACACTTCTACACTTGGTATCATTCTCTGTGATGAAACCGGAAAGATCACCCTGTTCAATCAAACGGCCCAGCAATACACGGGGCTGACCGCCAGCGGCGTTCGCGGCCATAGTGTGGATGCTCTGTTGCCTACGATGAAAATACAAAGTTTCATTCGTTCCGGCCAATATCAAGAGGGTTCATCGCATCTAATTTTTGGTGCCATGTACCAATGCACCAAGACACGAATCGAATTAAATCACCAATTGATTGGCGTACTCATTACCTTTCAAGCTGGTGGCCGTAAAAAAAAGAAGGAGGAGACCAGCACAGAGTCTTACCGTCCTCCTCTTTCCACATTCTCCGACTGGCTGCCTTGCTTTCACTCCCTGGACGCTTTTAATGAAAAAGCACAGCAATACTCCATGCACCCGGTAAATCTCGCGATCCTGGGAGAACCGGGGTCCGGCCGCGAATGGCTTTCCCAGTGTATCCACAATGCTTCGCCGCGCAGCAACGAACCGTTTCTCACGGTCAATTTGGCGTCTATAGACGGCGAGCAGGCCGGACGCCTCTTTTTCGGATGGCGGGACGAATTACATGCTTCCCCTGGCATCCTGGACACTCTGAACCACGGCACGCTGGTTTTAAAAGATATTAGTTTAGCTCATCCTAAAACGCTTTCCTGCCTCAGCGATGTATTGAGCAGTCATGAATTTTTTCGCTTTGGTGAGAATAAAGCACAACCGCTCAACATTCGCATCATCCTGCTGGCTACACCCGAGGAGTTTGCCTCCCTTTCTTATACGATGCAGAATCTTTTTTCTTCTTTCCAACTGCATCTGCCCGCTATATACCAGCACCCAGATGACATTATCACGTTGTTTCAGCACACATTGATGCGACAGACCTCAGGATTCGACCGCCCAGAAAAACTGTCCAAACAGATGCAGAATCTGCTTCTCTTTTACCATTGGCCTGGAAATCTGTATGAGATGACGGCCGTCTGTCAGCGCTATCTCCACGACCAGTCCCACAGCAATAAATGTACGCCCAGAATGAAGTACCGTATGCTTTTTGATGCCATCGGCGAGGAAGCTCTGTTTGATTCCCTGCTACTGCGATATCCGGTCCTGCGGGATCTGGAACACGGCAGCCAGGAAGACCTTCAGGCAGCCATTGCAGCCGCAAAGGAGATCTTCCTATATAACAACACCGATCTTTCTAACAAACTGGGGCTGAGCCGCACAACACTTTGGAGAAGGATCCATTCTTCTAAATAAGTGCAAAATTACAGAGTCTACTATTAGAGTAAGGCTATAAAAACAGCGAGATTTACCGTTCCAAAGGGCATCCAAACTCCGCTGTGAGGGACTGTGTGCCCGCCGTCAGAGCAGGGGATAGGTCCCTGATTTGAGCGGATTTGCGCAGCTTTCGAAGACTCTGCGGAGGACAAAATGGAATCCCAGAAAAGCCCAGCACAGCGGGTTTGCTGGGGAGAGGAGGAGCAGTGGAATGAGCGAGTTTTTGCTTGTTTGGGCGGAAACAAGGGATATGGAACTTGCGCTGACAAGAATCAGGAGAAAGACCAGAAGCTTTTCTTACCCGCTGAACCAACTAACCCGAGGGGAACTCCAGCCGTTCTTCCGGCACATGAAGAAAAGCGGGCGAAAGGTACAAGTGAAACGCTACGGTCCTGGTGTGGCGGACCGCTCCGTGACGAGGTGCGGCAGCGCATATAAGTAAACAGTGCCGAGAGGGCTAAGGCTGAAAAGAGTTCAATTATTCCGAATCTTTTTCGAAAGATCTTGATTGCCCTGTGACGGCTGCTGGGCTATCATCAGGGAGAACTGCAGCAATTTGGGAGGGAAAACAGAGCATGGAAAAGGTCCGGTGTCAATGGGCAAACCCCAAGAATCCGCTTTACGTTCAGTACCACGATGAGGAGTGGGGCGTCCCGGTTCACGACGACCACAAGCTGTTTGAAATGCTGATTTTGGAGAGTTTCCAGGCGGGACTCTCCTGGGAGTGCATCCTTAACAAGCGAGAGGCATTCCGCCAGGCCTTTGACCATTTCGATCTGGAGAAAGTCTGCGGATATGGAGAAGAAAAGCTGGCGGCGCTGGGACAGAATCCCAGCATTGTCCGGAACAAATTGAAGATTCGCGCCGCTGTAAATAACGCCAAGATATTCCAGGGCATCCAGCAAGAGTGGGGAAGCTTTGACCGCTATCTCTGGCACTGGACAGAAGGGCAAGCGATCTATGAAACAGACAAGGTCAGCTCAGAACTGTCAGATGCCGTGTCCAAAGATTTAAAGCGCCGGGGCATGAAGTTCGTGGGAACCGTCATCGTCTATTCCTACCTACAGGCGGTTGGAGTCATCAATTCCCATGAGGAGACCTGTTTTTCAGGCAAGTAAGGAGACCTTAACTTCGGCCGTACCATATTGAGGAGGGACTATGAGACAGGATAATATCATCATCCGCCGGGAGATGCCGATAGACTACGCTGCCGTAGAACATCTGACCCGAGAGGCATTTTGGAATGTGTACCGCCCTGGCTGCCTGGAACACTATGTGGTTCATGTGCTGCGCCAAGATCCGGACTTTGTACCGGAGCTGGACCTAGTCATGGAGCGGGACGGGGAGCTCATCGGCCACGTGCTATATATGCGGGCCAAGATCGTGGCCGACGACGGCCGGGAGATTCCCATGATGACCTTTGGCCCCATCAGTATCCGCCCCGATCTGCAGCGGCAGGGCCTGGGCAAGTACCTGCTGGACTACTCCATGGAGTTGGCCAGAGACCTGGGGGGCGGGGTTCTGTGCATCGAGGGCAACATCGACTTCTACGGGAAGTCCGGCTTTGTGGTGGCTGGGACGAAAGGCATCCGCTACCACGGGGAACCGGAACAGGATATTGTGCCCTACGTTCTGCTGAAGGAGCTCAAGCCCGGCTTCCTGGACGGTATCACCGGTGTCTATTACACGCCGAAGGGCTACTATGTGGACGAGACCGCGGCGGAGGAATTTGACTGCAGCTTCCCACCCAAGGAAAAATTGAAGCTGCCAGGACAGCTGTTTTGAGGAAAGAAGCCCCTCAAATTCTGGGGCGCTGTAAACAAAATAAGGCGGGCGCTCCTGAAAAGGGGTGTCCGCCAAGTGGTCAAAACAGAAATCCGTCTGTGGTATTTCTGTGGTCAAATGAGAAATCGCCGCAGTTTTCACTGCGGCGATTTCCACTCTTAGTGGACCTGATGGGATTCGAACCCACGACCTCTCGGATGCGAGCCGTACGCTCTTGCAAGGTGGTAAGCTTTCTGCCCAGGGACTGCAGTGTATGTCTGCGGAAATTGATTATAACGCATTTGCTGGAGGAAAATATTTTAGTGGCTCTTCAAACTGACCTGTGGTAGGTTGTCTTGCTGCAAGGAGGTAGGACACATGAACGACACTCTGAATCAACGTTACAACAGATTTTACACGCCTCTGTTCATGGCCGAGCCTGAGCAGGAAATTGAAGATTGCCACCGGAACCTCATTGAGCGACTGGAAAAGCCGGAGAGAAAACTTGGTGCTGCAGATCATGGATGCCCAGAATCTCATCACGGAGGAACGTTCCCTGGACAGTTTTCCCTGTGGGTTTAAATTGGCGTGGGAACTGGCATACGAACTGAATCACTTTAAAATGGACAGGCATCCCTTTCCGTCAGAAAAAGGATGCCTGATTTTTATGAAAATTGGAGTTGGCTGCTGTTTGAAAGTGTTGCAGCTTTCTTGCCTTTGGCGGCTGGTTTGTTTCTCCCGTTGCATTAACGAAGCTGCCTGCCCAATTGGTAAGCCTTCTGCGGGTAAGATGAGTGATTCGTCGTGGAAGTGGTTTCGCAGCCATATGCTGCTGCTGGAGCAGCCGTACACGGAGAGACAGCGACTGAGAATGCTGAAGGAAACCGCTCAGCATCGTTTTGAAGTCGACAATATTGAATACAATTTTGACAATCGCAGGGGTATGAACCTGTTGGTTAACACCGAGCAACTAATCGGAACTTCCGCTGACAGCGCGCCGAGGCTACAATAGTTCCGAAAGAAGGTGCCCCAATGACACATCACTTTTTATTACCATCAGTGCACTGGTGCTGACCCGGTTTCTCTCCGGCTGCGGGGGAGAGACACAATCCCCGGCCAGTCCGGAACGGAAAGAAGGGGCTGCGGGGGAGACAGAATTTACAGTAGTTACTCCTAGTCAGACGGTCATAGGCGACCCTGCCTTCGGGGACTACGGCCGTCTGCTGTGTGCGTAGGAGACTCGGACGGCATTGCTCCCCGGCAGGTGATGCAGGCCCGGCTGGAGGCTATGTCTGACTGCGGTATTGACACAGAGTTTCACTGCTACTCCGGCCTGGGTTATAGCTTTGGCTTGGGCATTGACACGACGGCGGAGGGGTGGCTGGATTTGGCAGTCCGGTTTTGGGAACGGCGATGTAAAATGAGCGGCAATACGCGACCAGGCGGATACGCCTGTCCGCGTATTTTCTTGCCATTTTAGGCAAAAGACAGTAAAATAATTCTGAAACATGATCCCAGGCATGGGCGGAAAGGCGGTGGCGCATATGATGTATAATCCTCAGCTGGAGACCTTCCTCCGGGTGGCGGATGCGGGGAGCTTCAATAAAGCAGCGGAGGAGCTGTTCATCACGCCGCCGGCAGTCATCAAGCAGATCACCTCCTTGGAGGCAGGGCTGGATCTCCAGCTTTTTGTCCGCAGTCCACGGGGTCTGAAGCTCACCGAGGCTGGCAAATCAATCTACCGAGATGCCGAATATATTATTAAGTATTGTAAGGACTCAGTCGTGCGAGCCAAGAACGCCGCTGAGGAGGGGGACAAGGTCATCCGTATCGGTACCTCTCCCATGACGCCGGGACAGTTTCTGCTGGATCTGTGGCCCAGCCTCCACCAGCATTGCCCGGACATCAAGTTCCAGCTGGTGCCCTATGAGAATACCCCAGAGAACGCCAGAGAAATCTTACGCAATCTGGGACAGAACATCGACATCGTGGCTGGTCCCTATGACCAAAATCTGCTGGATACCCGCCAGTGTGCCGCTCTGGAACTAAGCCGCGAGCCAGTCCGCTGCGCAGTCTCCATCTACCACCCACTGGCCGCCAAAGAGTGCCTGACGGCGGATGACCTCCACGGGGAGAACTTCCTGATGATCCGCCGGGGTTGGAACCACTATCTGGACCAGATGCGGGACGAGCTTTGGCGGGATCATCCTCAAGTCCACATTGTGGATTTTGACTTTCTCAGCATCGACATCTTCAATCAGTGCGAGAACTCCAATGACATTCTCATGACCATCGACAACTGGAAGAATATCCACCCGCTGCTCAAAACCATCCCAGTGGATTGGGACTATACCGTTCCCTTCGGTCTGTTTCATTCCCCCAAGCCCTCAGCTACGGTGAAGCGATTCCTCAAGGCAGTCAAAACGGTGTACGAGCTGTAACACAAAGGTATATACTGCATAACTTTTCGAGACTTCTGAGGAGGTCTCGAATTTTTTATAATAAAGGCACAAAAGGAATCGCCCTCGCGGGGCGAACTCAGAGGTGTGCCATGAATAATTTTTTCTTTGAAAACGGAACCAAGTTCCTCTTTGGTGGGGGCTGTGTGAAGGAATACTTGACCAGCTTTCTGGCTGGGTACGGCCCCAGCGTACTGCTTGTTACGGAGGAATCGGATCACCGGTCCCACGCGGTAGACGAGGTGCGGGACATTCTGCGCCGGAGCGGGAAACAGACGACGGAATACGCAATGGGCCCCTTTTGTCCCCGGTATGAGCAGGTGCAGCGGGCGGCCAGGCTGTGCCGGGAACGCCAGGTGGATTTAATTTTAGGTGTGGGTGGTTCCGCCGTGATGGACGGATGCAAGTCCACTTCTCTGGCGGCGGTGTGCCGGGGCGATCTGTGGGAGAACTTTGGGGAATTGCAGGGCGTGGTGGATGTGCCGCCCCTGCCCATAGGCTTTGTGGCCTCCCATCTGGAGGTTGGGGCCGTCAACGGCGCGGCGGGGTTGATCCATGAGAGCCAATGTGTCTGGAGGGACTACCCTCCTTGTGATCCCCAATTTGCCCTGCTGGACCCGTCCTGCACCCGTGAATTATCCCGGCGGTCGTTCACTGCTCAAGGGTTCTCCGCTCTGGCTGGAGCGTTGGAGGCATACCTGACGCTGGCGGATGGAATGGGCGTTTCCCAGGAACTGCTGGAGACTTTGATGCGAGGCATGATTCAGGATCTGCGCGCTTGCCGGAATGCTTCCTGCAAAGAAGATACCCGGAGTAACCTGATGTGGCGATGTGCCCTGTGGGGGAGCCGGTTCTTCCAACTGGGACGACGGTTCTCCTTTCCGGCCTTGCCGGTGCGGGAGGCGGCCATCCTCGCAGCATCGACCTGGGAAGAATACGCAGGGGCGCTGTCCGTTCTGCTGCTGGCCGATTGCCGCCATGAGGCGGAACAGCATCCCGCCGTTCTGGCTCAGTTGGCCCGCCGTGTGTGGGAGACTGATGACACGGGGCGCTTCGATCAGGAAACGGCCCAGGCTGGTGTCCGCGCTTTTGTAGACTTTCTGCGGGAACTGGAGCTGCCCACGGAGTATTCGGAATTGGACGATACTCTGCGGTGTCATCTGAAGCAATCCGCCTCTGCTCAAAACCTTTTGGTATATACTGCGTAACGAATCGGAACTTCCGCGGGATGCCAACCTGCATTATCATGATTCCTGTAAGAACGATACCCGCAAGGAGGCATTTGACCATGAATTCACGCACACTGGGCGCTGACCTGACTGTATCCGCCATCGGGCTGGGGTGCATGGGTTTCAGCCACGCCTATGGCCCACCCACGGAGGATAATGAAGCTATCCAGGCGATCCGCACTGCTTTTGACATGGGTTACACCATGTTCGATACTGCCGAGACCTACGGCACGGCGGAGGACCCCCACCACAACGAGAAACTGGTTGGAGAAGCACTGAAGGATGTCCGCAGCCAGGTGCAGATCGTCACCAAGTTCGGAATCCGTTTTGATAAGAACAGCAAGGCGGTAAACAAGCCCCTGATCCCAGACGCCAGGCCTGAAACTATCCGTGCCTCGGTGGAGGGCTCCCTCCGGCGGCTCCAGACCGACCACATCGACCTGTATTTCCAGCACCGCGTGGACCCCAAGGTGGAGCCGGAGGCAGTGGCTCAGGTGATGGCCGACCTGATTCGGGAGGGGAAGATCACCCACTGGGGTATCTCCGAGGTCAGTGAGGACTACCTGCGCCGAGCCCACAGGGTTTGCCCGGTGACGGCGGTGCAGAACCGCTATTCCATGATGGCCCGGTGGCATGAATCCCTGTTCCCGGTGCTGGAGGAGCTGAATGTGGGCTTCGTGGCTTTCTCTCCCATGGCCAACGGCCTGCTTACCGGAGCCTATGGGAAAGGGGAACAGTTCGATCCCAAGCTGGATTACCGTAGTGCCATGCCGCAGTTTACGCAGGAGGCCGCAAAGAAAAATCAGGAGCTTTTGTATCTGCTGCAGGGGTTAGCCGTGCAAAGAAATGCCACTCCCGCACAGATCTCTCTGGCCTGGATGCTGTGTAAAAAGCCCTGGATCGTTCCGATTCCCGGCAGCCGAAAGACTGAACGGATGCGGGAGAACGCCGGAGCGGCAGATGTTGTTCTGACCAATGAAGAGGTAGCTGCCATAGACCAGACATTGAGCTCTATTCCCATGTCCGCCGTATTCGGCGGAACAGAAGTGGTCTCCAGAGAAACGAAATAAGAAAGGATGAATCCCAATGAAACTCAACCATAAATGGCTGACTCTGGCCCTGTCCGGAGTCCTGACCCTCTCTCTGCTGGCCGGATGCGCCGGAACTCAGAATCCCGGCGCGTCCGCCAACCGTTCTGGCACCGGGGAGGGGCAGAGCACGCAGGAGCCTGCCAATTCTGATGCGCTGACGATTGCGGAGCAGGGGATGTTTTCCGCCGGCGGCACGGTGATTTCTTCGGACGGCACCTTTGATGTGTCCAGTTATTACACCTCCCGGGAAGGCTCCACCTCCCATGTGGACCATGCCAATGTGCTCTACCAGATCCCGGAGGATGCCACCGGGCTGCCCATGGTGTTTCTCCACGGCTATGATCAGTCCCGTATGGGCTGGATGACCACCCCCGACGGCCGGGAGGGCTGGTCTGATCTATTTCTGAAAATGGGTCACAGTGTCTGGCTCATCGACCAGCCCCGGCGGGGTGAGGCCGGACAGACCTCCGTGGCGGGCACCATCTCCACCGAGCCCTCCGACCAGACCTGGTATACCCAGTTCCGCATCGGCACATACCTCAATGACGCGTTTACCTACAATGAAGGCTCTCAGTTTCCCCAAGGGGAGGATGTTCTGGATCAGTTCTTCCGCCAGATGACGCCGGATACCGGCATGGATAATGCAGGCGGCGACCAGAACATCGACAATGAGGTAGTGGCTCAGGCGGTGGCGGCGACCATTGACGAGATCTACGAGCGCACCGGCCAGAACTCCATCCTGGTGACCCACTCCCAGGGCGGCCTGCCCGGTTGGGAGGTCCCCCGATACACCGACCACGTGGCCGCCATCGTGGCCATCGAGCCCGGCGCAGCACCTACGGTGGACAGTGAGGCTTACAACGCGCTTCTGGAGCAGAAGATCCCCGTCACCTTCTACTACGGCGACTACATCGGCGAGGAGTTCACCGATGTGCCTGCTGCCGCTATGTGGTCTATGATGGCGGCTACTGCCGACACCTTCACCGAGGCCTACAACGCCGCCGACGGCAGCAGCACGGTGGTCCACCTGCCCGACGAGGGGATCACCGGCAACTCCCACTTTATGTTCCAGGAGCTGAACAACGATGTGATTGCAGACCACATCGAGAACTGGATTCAGGAAAATGTAGACCAGTAACTTTAATTTGGAAAGGAATGCTTTGCGATGAAATTCACCTGGAAAAAGATTTTTAGTTTGTCCCTGGCAGCGGTGATGGCCCTGTCCCTGGCAGCCTGTGGGCAAAGTAATGGTACGGATGACAGCCAATCCACCAGTCAGAGCCAGGAAACTCCCTCCTCTTCCACCTCTCAGGAGCCCGGTGGCACCGCCTCGACTCCGAATTCTTATGAGTCGACCGGCGAAGGCAACGTTTTGGTGGTCTATTACTCCGCCTCCGGTAATACGGAAGCCGTTGCCGGATACATTGCGGAGGCCACTGGAGGAGATCTCTTTGCTATCACGCCTGCCGAGCCCTACACCAGCGACGATCTGAATTGGACGGACGAGAACAGTCGGGTCAGTCAGGAGTATGCGGATGAATCCCTGCGGGATGTGGAGCTGACCACCACGGAGGTGGAGAACTGGGATTCCTATAATACGGTGTTCATCGGCTACCCCATCTGGTGGGGCATTGCGGCCTGGCCCACGGACAGCTTTGTGGAAGCCAACGACTTTACCGGCAAGACTGTCATTCCCTTCTGCACCTCTTCCAGCTCCGGCCTGGGCCAGAGCGGCGAGCTGCTGGCAGAACTGGCAGGTACCGGCGACTGGCTGGAGGGCCAGCGGTTCCGCTCCGGCATCAGCCAGGAGGATGTTGATGAATGGGTGGACAGCTTGGAGCTGTCTGAATAACCGGAAAACGGCAAGGGGCCGGGGCGGAAGGCTCCGGCCCCCTCTGCTTACAACTTGATTTTAAGAAAGGAAAGCAAGAAATATGGTTAAGAATGTTCTGATTTTGTCCGCCAGCCCCCGGAAGGGCGGCAACTCCGACCTGCTGTGCGACCAGTTTGCCCGGGGCGCAGAGGAGGCGGGTCACAAGGTAGAGAAGATCCGGGTGCAGGAGAAAAAGATTGCCCCCTGCCTGGCCTGCTACGGCTGCCGGAATACCGGCGTCTGCGTCCAGAAGGACGATATGGCCGAGATTCTCGACAAGATGGTGCAGGCTGATGTGCTGGTGCTGGCCACGCCGGTATATTTCTACTCCATGGACGGCGAGCTCAAAACTCTCATCGATCGGACTCTTCCCCGGTACACGGAGATCCGGGATAAGGAAGTCTACTTCATCGCCACCGCCGCTGCGGGCCGGGGTGCCATGGAGCGCACCGTAGACGCCATGCGGGGCTTTACCGACTGTCTGCCTGGTGCCAAGGTGAAGGGTACTGTTTACGGCTCCGGCGTCTATCAGAAAGGTGAGGTCATGGACACGAAGGCATTCCAAGAGGCCTACCAGCTGGGCAAAAAACTGTAAACCAAAAGGTATACAGAGCGAAACTTTTCGAGACTTCTCCCACGGGAAGAACGTGGCTACAATAATGTCTACTGAATAAACCGCCCTGCGGTTTATTCGCGCGGCATTGCCGCGCAATTGAGTAAAAACGACTGAACACAGCTGTTTTTACTCAATTCAGACATTGTTGCAATGCGTATTTTCCTGGGTACGCAGCCGCGTACCCAGGAAAGGTGCAAGGTTTTTGGACGATTGCGTCGAAAAACCTTGCACTTGAACAAAGTCAATGTGCCTTGAAAGCCTTGGCTTTCAAAGGCTGTGGCTTTGTTCAGTACGCATTACAATAGGGATATGAGATAAAGGAAAACGATCCAACAAAATTCCAAGAGGAAAGGATGACTTGTATGGAATTTGCGACTTTGAATAACGGCGTGAAAATGCCTATGGCGGGTATCGGGACCTTCCTGCTGACGCCGGGTGAAGCGGAGACCTCCGTCCTCAGCGCTCTCCAGTGCGGCTACCGGCTTATCGACACTGCCAACGCCTATGTGAACGAAAAAGCGGTGGGCCGGGCCATGAAGAAGTCCGGTGTGGAGCGTAAGGACATCTTCCTGGAGACCAAGCTGTGGCCCAGCTTCTATGAGCAGGCCGACGCAGTAGACAAGACCCTGGAGCGGCTGGATACCGACTATATTGACCTGTTGCTGATCCACCAGCCCGCCGGCAACTATGTGGCCGGGTATAAGCAGATGGAAAAGGCATATCAGGAGGGCAAGGTGAAGGCCATCGGCCTGTCCAACTTCAACACCAAGCAGATCCAGGAGATTTTGGACATCTGCGAGGTAAAGCCTGCCGTTCTCCAGACGGAGGTCCACCCTTACTCCCAGGAAAAGGAGCTGAAGTCCTTCCTGTCCGAGGAAGGTATCGTCATCCAGGCGTGGTATCCCCTGGGCCATGGGGACAAGGCACTCCAGCAGGAACCTCTGTTCACCGCGCTGGGCAAAAAGTACGGTAAGAGCAACGCCCAGATCATCCTCCGCTGGCACATCCAGGCCGGCAACATTGTCATCCCCGGCTCCAAGAACCCGGAGCACATCAAGGCCAACCTGGATCTGTTTGACTTCTCCCTCACGGACGAGGAAATGGCGAAGATCGCTGCCATGGATAAGAAGCAGCGGTATTATCACAGCACCCCGGAGATGCTGAAGAAGTACGCGGAAATGGTGCCTCCCGTGGATGATCAGAAGTAAGGCGGTAATTGGAAGACAGGGGGCAAAGTATATGGACTATGTGACCTTAAACAACGGGATCAAGATGCCTCAGCTGGGCTTTGGTACCTACCAGATCAAAGACTCAGCGGAGTGTGAGCGGGCGGTGCGGAATGCCATCGATGTGGGCTATCGTCTCATCGATACTGCTGCTTCCTACGGCAACGAGGAGGCGGTCGGCAAGGCGGTGCGGGAGTGCGGCATCCCCCGGGAAGAGCTGTTTGTGACCACCAAGTTGTGGATCTCGGACGCCAGCTATGAGGGAGCCAGACGTGGCTTTGCCGCTTCCATGGAGCGGCTGGGCCTGGACTACCTGGACCTGTACCTGATCTACCAGCCTCTGGGCGATTACTACGGGGCCTGGCGGGCCATGACGGAACTGTACCGGGAGGGCAAGATCCGGTCCATCGGCGTGTGCAGCTTCTATCCCGACCGGCTGGCCGATCTGATCGCATTCAACGAAGTTGCCCCCGCCGTGAACCAGGTGGAGTGCAACATCTTCTTCCAGCAGGAAAAGGCCCAGGGGTACATGAAGTCCAAGGGCGTGCAGATGCAGAGCTGGGCACCCTTTGCCGAGGGACATAACGATCTTTTCCATCATCCCGTCCTAACTGCCATTGGGGAGAAGTACCACAAGAGCGTGGCCCAGGTGGTGCTTCGCTGGCAGTTCCAGCGGGGTATCGTCTGCATCCCCAAGAGTACCCGACGGGAGCGCATGGAGCAGAACTTCAATGTGTTCGACTTCATCTTGTCTCAGGAGGACATGGATGAGATCGCCGCCCTGGATACCGGTGTCAGCTCGTTCTTTGACCACCGGGATCCCGCCGTGGTGGAGATGCTGGCAGGTCTGGTTCGGAAGGTATAGGCGCTTTTGCTTTGCCCCTGCAATATGTAACCAAACATCAAACAAAGGAGGACAATGCAATATGCGAAATTGGAAGCGTATGAGCGCCATACTGATGGCACTGGTGCTGGTATTCAGCCTGAGTGTGACAGCGTTTGCCGCTGTGGAGGATACCGGCTATGCCGATGTGGCAGCGGACGCTTGGTATGCTGAGGCGGTGGAGTATGTTCGGGGCAACGGGCTTATGAGCGGCACCAGCGCCACCACATTTGCCCCCAATGGCACCATGACCCGGTCCATGTTGGCCACCACGCTCTACCGTGAGGCCGGAAGTCCCGCGGTCTCCGGCAGTGATGCCTTTACGGACACCCAGGAAGGCGCTTGGTACGCCGATGCGGTTCTCTGGGCTTCCCAGGAGGGAGTCATCAGCGGCTACGGCAACGGCTTGTTCGGAACCAATGACCCGGTCAGCCGGGAGCAGATCGCTACCATCCTTTGGCGGTATGCCGGAAGTCCCAGCGCCGATGCCGGACAGGACTTCGCAGATGAAAGCGAGATCGCTTCCTATGCTGTGGCAGCGGTGGACTGGGCAAGAGCCAACGGTGTGGTAAATGGTGCGGATGGAAACCGTTTCCTGCCTCGAAACAGCACTTCCCGGGCAGAGGTGGCCACAATGCTGCGTAACTTCCTGACTATGGATGGGACGGAGGAGCCGGAGCAGCCCTCCGATTCTTCCCGTGTCCTGGTGGCCTATTTCTCCGCCACCGGTAATACCGAGTCTGTGGCCAACACGATTGCAGACTTGACCGGCGGCGATCTCTTTGAGATCACACCGGCAGATCCCTACACCAGCGACGATCTGAACTGGACGGACGAGAACAGCCGGGTGGTCTATGAATACGAAAACCCGGAGGCACGCGATGTAGAGTTGGCAGAGGAAACGGTGGACAACTGGGACGAGTATGATGTAGTCTTTATCGGCTATCCCATCTGGTGGGGCATCGCCGCCTGGCCCACGGACAGCTTTGTGGAAGCCAACGACTTCACCGGCAAGACTGTGATTCCATTCTGCACTTCTTCCAGCTCCGGCCTGGGCCAGAGCGGAAACCTGCTGGAGGAACTGGCCGGCACCGGGAATTGGCTGGAGGGCCAGCGCTTCCGCGGCAGCGCCTCTGAGGCAGAAATCCAGACCTGGCTCGACACCCTGGAGCTGTAAGAGAAAGCGTTTAATTATGAAAGTATTACTGGTCAACGGCAGCCCTCATAAAGAGGGCTGCACCCATACCGCCCTGTGCGAGGTGGGCAATGCACTGAATGGCTGCGGTGTGGATGCGGATCTGTTCTGGATCGGGAATCGCTTTTACTTGAAACCCGCCGCTGCGGTTCTGTCAGCACGGCGGGCTGGCACCACTGCTTCCTGGGACCAGCTGAACAAATATTTTGGACTGATGCAGATGCCCATTATTACCTCCCGCTACTGGAATATGGTTCACGGGACCGTGCCGGAGGAGGTCCGGCAGGACCTGGAAGGTATGCAGACCATGCGTGTTCTGGGCCGCAACATGGCGTTCTTTCTGAGATGCAAGGAGGTCGCCCAGGCCCATGGTCTGGAGCTTCCCTTTCAGGAGCCATTTCAATTTACCAACTTCATCCGCTGAAAGGAGCGTGCCCTATGGAAAACTTCGTTTACGAATATCCTACCAAGGTTTATTTTGGAAAGGGGGCGGCCAGACAGCACCTCACCAACATTCTGTCCGCCTATGGTCCTAATGTTTTGCTGGCCTACGGCGGCTCCATCAAGAAGAACGGTGTTTATGAGGAGATCACCGGTATTTTGAAGGAGAACGGCAAGACGGTCACTGAGTTTACCGGCATCATGTCTAATCCCACCTGGGAGAAGGTTCAGGAAGGAGTGGCACTGGCCCGGGAGAACAAAATTGACTTGGTGCTGGCGGTGGGCGGCGGCTCTGTGGTGGACTGCTGCAAGGTTGTCTGCGCCCAAGCCGTCACCGATGAGGATCTGTGGGAGGTGGAGATGGTGCGCCATTCCCCGCTACCCGTCAAACCAATTCCTCTGGGCGCGGTGGTCACCGCTTCCGGCACCGGTGCGGAGATGAACGGCGGAGCTGTCATTACCAATGAGGCTGTCAAAATCAAGGGCGGCATGTATGCCGCCGCGCCCCGGTTTGCCATTCTGGACCCGGACTATACCATGACCCTGCCCCGGATGCAGGTGCTTTCAGGGGCCTTTGACACACTGAGCCACGCCATGGAAACCTACTTCGGCCGCTCCGACCGGGACAATGTCTCTGATGAGGTGGCCCTGGCCATCATGGTCAGCACCGTTATCAACATGCGGACGCTGCTCAAGGACATCCATGACTACACTGCCCGGAGTAATTTGATGTGGACCTCTGCCATGGCAGAGAACGGTATTTTGAAAGTGGGCCGTCTCACCGACTTCGAGGCCCATCAGATCGAGCACCAGCTGGGAGCCTACACCGACTGCAACCATGGGCAGGGCCTGGCGGTGATCCATCCGGCTTACTATCGGCACCTCTACAAGAGCGCTGTACCCAAGTTTGCCAAGTTTGCCAGAACGGTGTGGGGGGTCTGCGAGGCGGAGGATGAGAAAGCCGCCCAAGATGGCATCAAGGCGCTGGCCGGATTCATTCAGGAGTGCGGCCTGCCCACCAAGCTGTCACAGCTGCGCTCCAAAACGGAAATCACGCCCGAGCTTCTGCGGCAAGTGGCCGACAGCACCAATCTGCTGCCCAACGGTTATAAGCAGTTTACCCACGATGAGATTTGTGAAATTTTGATGGAGTGCATTTAATCAAATCTTCTTGCGCAAAAGCAGAGCTGGATGTAAAATCGACAGAATTGGTAATGCATCCTGACAACAAAGTACAAAATCCCCTCTCAGATTCTGCAGAACAGTAAACTAAAAAGGCGGGCATTCCCGAAAGAGGGTGCCAGTCAAATAAAAAATCGCCGCAGTTTTCACTGCGGCGATTTCCATTCTTGGGTAATCCCAACACTATAGATGCCAAAGCATTTCGGAGATTGAGCAGCAGTGGGTGTGACGCCCTTGCCTTCTGTGGCAAATAATGTAGCAGTATGCTATACTGAAACTGATCCATATGAATTTGGAAGGGAGCGGTATTGTAATGAATTGTCCATTTTGCGGAGCAGAAATGATACAGGGCAAAGTGTGCAGCCGTGCGGCATTATTGTGGCAGAGCGGACCGCATCGCCACCGTCTGAATGCTGAGGGCGGTCTCGTGGCAAGATTGAATGGCGACAGAATCACCGCATACCGCTGTGAGAAATGCAAAAAAATCATAGTGGATGATAAATAGGTAACGAACACAGGCCCGAAAATATCGCTTATTAGTTGAAAAAAGGTCGTGAAATCAACGATTTCACGACCTTTTCTGGTGGACCTGATGGGATTCGAACCCACGACCTCTCGGATGCGAACCAGCCCCCGAAACTTTTTTCAAGCATTTCGGGCCGTTTTTATCCGTTTTCGCTCCGCCCATCTTCATCTTTGGACCTCTTAGGCCACACTGTTTCCGTGTGGTCCGGGGCGGTGTGTGGTAGGTTCTGTGGTCAGAAACGCTCCCCAGCCCTTGCCGGTGTTTTTCGCCGACAGGGACGGGGAGCGTTCTTCATACCTCTGACTGCCTGGATTGTAACTCTGAGAGCGGAATTAAACAAGTCATTTCTGTGCTCTCCATAGCTCAGGAATTGTGGGACTGTAAACAAAAGATACCAGAGGCCTGAAGGACGCGTAGAAGTAGGAGACTGTGGCCTTGCTGGCGCGCAACAGTTGGAAAACTCCTCATGGGTCTTGCATCGGAGCCGTACGGGGATATTTGACCGAAAAATCCTCCAGCGCCAGGCGGATCTCGTTTCAAGTGTACTCCTACACGTAGTCGATTTTCAGGACATCATCATCTCCCCTGGCTACCTTAGCCGCCTCTCGGCACAACAGCTTGAAAATATCTGACATAGGTTACCTCCCGTGCAAAACAACTTTGATTCCATGTTAGCACAGGATAAGGCAGCCCAAAACACCATTATAAAACCAAGGACTAGATATCCATTTTTTGTCCGTGCCTGGTGTAAATATTCTGCCAGTGTCCACGGCTTTTTCAGCTGCGGAGATCCTGATTTCTGGTACTTGTTTGCCCTCGATCTTTTCATATGCGTCAGTATGTGGGGTAAAACAAATTTTTCTCCCCCGACTATTTTTCGTTCGATTCCTGGATCTGCATCAGCGCCAGGGCTAACTGATCCGGGCAGGACGTCCCTTTATCCAGACACTGGATT
>CABVDR010000013.1 GCA_902497145.1 uncultured Oscillospiraceae bacterium | reverse complement strand
AAGGGGGCCTTGGAGTAGCCCATGGCACACAGCACCCGGCCCCAGTTTGCGTCGGCGCCGAACATGGCGGCCTTCACCAGGGGGGAGCCCACCACCGCCTTGGCCAGGCGCTCGGCGCTCTCCTCGCTGCGGGCCTCCCGCACGGCGCAGGTGATGAGGCGGCTGGCCCCCTCGCCGTCCCCGGCGATGGCCCGGGCCAGCTCCTGGCAGAGCTGGCGGAGGGCCTTCAGAAAGACGGTGTAGCCGTCATCCTTCCACTCGATGAGGGGATTGCCCGCCATGCCGTTGGCCAGCACCGCGCACATGTCGTTGGTGGAGGTGTCCCCGTCCACCGTCACCCGGTTGAAGGTGCGGGGGACCACCTCGCGGAGGGCCTCGGAGAGCATCTCCCGGGTGATGGCGCAGTCGGTTGTGACGAAGCACAGCATGGTGCCCATGTTGGGGTGGATCATGCCGGAGCCCTTGGCGATGGCGCCGAGTGTCACGGTCCTGCCGCCGATAGAGCAGGCGAGGGCAAGCTCCTTCTTCACCGTGTCGGTGGTCATGATGGCGCGGGCCGCCGCGTCGGAGCCTTCCGGCCCGGCGGTGAGGCCCGCCGCCGCCGCCGGCATCCCCGCCCGGATGGCGGCGATGTTGAGGGTCTGGCCGATGACGCCGGTGGAGGCCACCACGAAGTCGGCGGGTGCGCGGCCGGTGGCCCGGGCGGCCAGCCGGGCCATCTCCTCGGCGTACTCGTGGCTCATGGGGCAGCAGGCGTTGGCGTTGCCGCTGTTGGCCGCCACGCCCCAGGCGGTGCCGTCCTCCAGGTGTTCCATAGTGACATAGAGAGGGGCGGCCTTGACCCGGTTCATGGTGTACACGGCCGCCGCCGCGCACTCCTGGTCGGAGAGGATGAGGGCCAGGTCCTTCTTGTCTGCCTTTTTGCTCTTGACGCCGCAGTGAACCCCCCAGGCCCGGAAGCCCTTGGGGGCGGTGACGCCGCCGGGTATCTGCTTCATGTTCGCTCACTCCTTGCTGAGGCGGGACTGCCCGCCGGTGGGGTTTCCAGGGCCAGGCCCGCCGTCATCTCAAAGCCCAGCATCAGGTTCATGTTCTGCACCGCCGCGCCAGAGGCGCCTTTGCCCAGGTTATCGAAGAGGGCGGTGACGATGGTCTGCTCCTCGTGGCCGCACACCACCAGCTCCAGCCGGTCGGTGCCCGCCAGAGCGTTGGCGGGGAGGGTGGGGGCATCCCCGCCCCAGCGCACCGAGACCAGGGGCTGGCCGGCGTAGTAGGCCGCCAGGATGTGGCAGATCTCCCGGGCGGTGGGCTGGCCCCGCAGATAGCGGTTGTGGAGTTGGATGGTGGTAGCCATGCCCTTGTAGTAGTCGTCCACCACGGGGCAGAACACCGGGGGCTGCTCCAGCCCGGCCACCTTCTGCATCTCGGTCAGGTGCTTGTGGCGCAGGCCGGTGCCGTAGAGCCGGGGACTGAACAGCTCGGCCGGCTTGTCGGGGGCCTCATACTGGGCGATCATCTTTCTGCCTCCGCCGGAGTAGCCAGTGAGGGAGAAGCAGGTGAGGGGGCAGTCCCGGAGCAGAATATGGAGGGCGGACAGGGGGGCTGGCGAGGCCAGGAAGCCGGTGGCGTGGCAGCCGGGATTAGCCACCCGACGGGCCTGTCCGATGATGCGCTCTGGGTCCTTGTACAGCTCCGGGAAGCCATAGACCCAGCCGGAGGCGGTACGGTGGGCGGTGGAGGCATCGATGATCCGGGTGTGCCCGTTCTCAATGAGCCCCACCGCCTCCCAGGCGGCGGCATCGGGCAGGCAGAGAAACACCAGGTCGGCCGCGTTGAGGTATTTTTTCCGCTCCGCCGGGTCCTTGCGCCTGGCCTCGCCGATGCGCAGCAGTTCGAGATCGGTCCGCCGGGAGAGCCGCTCCCAGAGCTGAAGGCCAGTGGTGCCCTCCCGGCCGTCGATAAAGACCTTCGGCTTATCCATGTCTGCGTGTCTCCACGAATTCCCTGATATGTCCGATCTGCACCCGGACGCTGTCCGCCGCCGGGCCGCCGCAGACCTTGCGGCCGTTGACGCAGGTCCTGAGCTCCAGGGCCTGGTACACATCCTCGTCAAAGACCTTGGATACGGCCTTGAAGTCCTTGAGGGACAGGGTGTCCAGGGTCTCACCGGCTCTGATGCACTGGCTGACCAGTCGGCCCACGATCAGGTAGGCCTCCCGGAAGGGCATCCCCTTCTTCACCAGGTAGTCAGCGCAGTCGGTGGCGTTGATGAAGCCGCCGGCGGCCGCCCGGCGCATGTTCTCCTTCCGCACGGTGAGGGTGTCCAGCATGGCGGTGAACACAGGCAGGCAGAGCTCCACCGTGTCGATGGCGTCAAAGACGCACTCCTTGTCCTCCTGCATGTCCTTGTTGTAGGCCAGGGGGAGCCCCTTCATGACGGTGAGCAGGGTGATGAGGGAGCCGTACACCCGCCCCGTCTTGCCCCGCAGCAGCTCGGCCACATCGGGGTTCTTCTTCTGGGGCATGATGGACGAGCCGGTGGAGTAGGCGTCGTCCAGCTCCACGAACTTGAATTCCCAGGAGCACCATAGAATGATCTCCTCGGAGAACCGGGACAGGTGCATCATCAGAATGGAGCAGGCCGAGAGAAACTCCAGGGCGAAATCCCGATCGGACACCGAGTCCAGCGAGTTGTCGGTGGGCTTGGAAAAGCCCAGAGCCTGTGCGGTCTGGAACCGGTCTACCGGGTAGGTGGAGGTAGCCAGGGCCCCCGCCCCCAGGGGGCACTCGTCCATCCGCGCCAGACAGTCCTCCAGCCTTGTCACGTCCCGCTTGAACATGTTGGCGTAGGCCATCATGGCGTGGGCGAAGGTGGTGGGCTGGGCCCGCTGGAGGTGGGTGTAGCCGGGCATGACCGTGTCCAGATTGGCCTCGGCCTTCCTGACCAGCACCTTCTCCAGGTCCAGGATCAGGCCGATGATGGCCTGGATCTCCTTGCGGACATACATCCGGAAGTCCACCGCCACCTGATCGTTCCGGCTGCGGGCGGTGTGCAGCCGCTTGCCCGTGTCCCCGATGCGTTGGGTGAGGATGGTCTCGATATTCATGTGGATATCCTCGTTCTCCAGGGAGAACTCCACCTGTCCGGCCTCAATGTCGGCCAGGATGGCCTTGAGGCCGTCAATGATCTTCTCGGCCTCGTGCTCCTTGATGATCCCCTGCCTGCCCAGCATGGCCGCGTGGGCGATGGACCCGGTGATGTCCTCCCGGTACATCCGGGCGTCAAAGGAAATGGAGGAGTTGAAGTCGTTGACCAGGGCATCCGTCTCCTTTTGGAACCGTCCGGCCCACAGTTTCATAGTATCGCTCCTTTTGCCTCGCGGAGTTTTGCCGTCCGCAGGCGGAAAAAGATATCAGACAGGGTCTCCGCTCAGAGCTTTCCCTGCTCCCGCAGGGCCTGGACCTTGTCGGGCAGGCCCCACAGGTTGATAAAGCCCTGGGAGTCCGTCTGGTCGTAGTCGCTCTCCCCGAAGGTGACCAGATCCTCGGAGTACAGGGTGCAGGGGGATGAGATGGAGGCGGTGATAAGGTTGCCCTTGTAGAGCTTGAGCTTCACGGTGCCGGTGACGTACTTCTGAGTGTCCGTGGCGAAGGCGGTGAGGGCCTCCCGCAGGGGGGTGAACCACTTGCCGTTGTAGACCAGGTCGGCGAAGTCTACCGCCAGCTTCTGCTTCATGTGCTTGGTGTCCTTGTCCAGGGTGATCTGCTCCAGCACCTCGTGGGCCCGGTAGAGGATGGTGCCGCCGGGGGTCTCGTACACGCCCCGGTCCTTCATGCCTACCAGCCGGTTCTCCACGATGTCCAGCAGGCCGATGCCGTTGGCGCCGCCCAGCTCGTTGAGCCTGCGGATGAGGTCGCTGGCCTTCATCTTCACTCCGTCCACGGCCGCGGGCCAGCCCTTCTCAAAGTCGATGGTGACATAGGCGGGGGCGTCAGGGGCCATGGCGGGGGAGACGCCCATCTCCAGGAAGCCGGGCTTGTCGTACTGGGGCTCGTTGGCGGGGTCCTCCAGGTCCAGGCCCTCGTGGGACAGGTGCCACAGGTTCTTGTCCTTGGAGTAGCTGGTCTCCCGGCTGATCTTCAGGGGGACGTTGTGGGCCTCGGCGTAGTCGACCTCCTCGTCCCGGCTCTTGATGTCCCACTCCCGCCAGGGGGCAATGATCTTTATTTCGGGGGCAAAGCGCTTGATGGCCAGTTCGAAGCGGACCTGATCGTTACCCTTTCCGGTGCAGCCGTGGCAGATGGCGTCGGCACCCTCCTGCTTGGCGATCTCCACCAGCCGCTTGGCGATGATGGGCCGGGCAAAGGCGGTGCCCAGCAGATAGTCCTCGTACTTGGCCCCCATCATCATGGAGGGGATGATGACCTCGTCCACCATCTGGTCGGTCAGGTCCTCGACGTACAGCTTGGACGCACCGGTCTTGATGGCCTTCTCCTCCAGGCCGTCCAGCTCGGCCCCCTGTCCCACGTCGCCGGAGACGGCGATGATCTCGGGGTCGTTGTAGTTCTCCTTCAGCCAGGGGATGATAATGGACGTATCCAGACCGCCGGAGTAGGCCAGGACGACTTTCTTGATCTCAGACATGTTGATGACCTCCTGTGGGGCGGCAAGGCCGGCCGCCCAGCTGATGTGTCCCCAGTATAATCCAACCCGTATAAAAATGCAATAGTCATTCTGTATAAATATCCATAATACCGGAGTTATAACAGTTAATTATTTTTATATATTCGTTATAAAAATAGTATAGTGAATAAATAGCCAATTCAAACAGACGGAACAGGAGCCGGAAGCATTCCGCAGGCGGAACGGCAGCGGACCGGGATGAGCGGCGCTCATCCCGGTCCGCTCTGCGGTATTTACTTCAGCAGGGGATCCTCAAGATCCCGGAGCATCCGGTCCAGCGCGGTGATGCCGCCCTCGGCGGTGTACCACACGGCGGGATGGGCCAGGTAGACGATCCTGCCGTCCCGGTAGGCGGCGGTGCCCTTCATCAGCTCGTTCTCCACCACTTCCTGGGCCAGCTTGGCCCCATCGGTGCCAATGGCGGCATCCCGGTCCAGAACAAAGAGATAGTCGGGGTCCTTGTCCACGAGGAACTCGAAGCTGGCCTCGTTGCCGTGGGTGGAGGTGCCGGGCTGGGCGTCCGCCCCCACGTTGGCAAAGCCCGCTTCCCGGCCGATGAGGGAGCAGCGGCCGTCGTTGCCCAGCACATTGAAGCCGCCGCTGGTAACCAGGCCCACACAATGGCGGTTCGGCCTTCGGAAAAGGAGGCCAGGGCCGCCACGCGGCTGTCAAAGCCGGTCATGAGTTCCCCGGCCGTGTCCTCCAGGCCGAACAGGGAGGCGATGGCCCTGGTGTTCTGCCGTACGCTCTCCACCACACCCAGGTCACTGTCGGTGGCCAGATAGACCACCGGGGCGATCTGGCTGAGGGCGTCGTAGCTGCCGGCCAGCCAGCCCCCAATGAAGATCACGTCGGGGCCACAGGCCATGACGGCCTCCAGGCCGGCCTCTTTTTCGACAAAAGTACTGAAAACTCGGAGGCTTCAATAGTAGATGGACAGAGGCCGGCCCGCGATGGTCATGATCTTGAAGTCCACCTGGTAGAGCTCCGACAGGGTTTCTTTGGTCATTACCTCCTCCACAGTGCCGAACTTGGCGACCCTGCCGTCCTGAAGAGCGCAGATGTAGTCGGAGTAGAAGGCGGCCTAGTTGATCTCGTGGAGAACCAGGATTACCGTCTTGCTCAGCTCGTCGCACAGCCGCCGGACGGTCTTCATGAGATTGGCGGCGTGGTAGATGTCCAGGTCGTTGGTGGGCTCGTCCAGCAGGACATACTCGGTGTCCTGGGCAATGACCATATTCAGGGCAACGGGACTTTCCCTTTCCGGGGCCAGCACCTGCGTCACCTCCCAGGGAAGCATGACAGCCTCATACCGGATGTTGGCCGTGCCCAAGTCCAGGCCGGACTGCTGTATGCCGCGCTTGAGCTACTGCTCAGAACAGGTCAGGGTCAGCCATGTGGTCTCGCTTGATCCCTCCGGCGCATTCTTCGGGAAAATACCCACCACCAGCATGGCGGGCTGACAGAGATAGCATGGGAAGTGCTGGCCATCGTAGTGGTGTTCCAGCTTCATGTCGTTGTCATAGACCACGCCGTAGGGGGTGACGCAGGTGCTTTCACTGTTGAGGATCAGATCCAGCGCCGCCTTGCGGGCATCCAGCCGTTCCAGCTCCTCAGTGCTGCAGCTCCCGCCGTTCAGGGGCATATAGTGCCGGCGGCCAATGTCCTCCAAATCGGAAAAGTCTGTGATGATCGTGGCCTGCTGACACCAGAAGGTCAGGTTGATTAGGTCAGTCATCTCGAACAGGCCTCATTTCACTGTCATCGCCTGGAATTTGGCGGCTTCATTGATGTCAGAGCTGTCCAGCCGCTTGGCCAGATAGTCCAGCTCGTCCACGTTGACCGCTACCTTCTCCAGCCGCTTCAGGATGAGAAAACTGCTGTTGAGCTCATCCACCCGGCAGTCCCGGCCGACCGGGTCACCGATACCCAAAGAGGCCAGGGCTGCCACCGTGTCGTCATAGGCGCCCCGGGAGATGGGAAAAGGGACTGTGAGCTGGCCGTACTCCGGGTGCCGCGAATTACTCAGGACTGCGTGCATCATCCGTTTTCCCTCCCGTATGGATTTTTTTCATCCTAGTCCGCAGGCATTCCCCGGCGGTGCTCCAGCAGAGGAAGCCATGGGCTGGGTAGGGGCAGCCCCGGCACAGGTCTGAGCGGGTGCACACCGGCACGGGCGGGGCGTCCGCCGGATGATCCGGGGCGTACAGCTTGTGGGTACAGGAGGCAAATAAATGCCGGGCATAGTAAAAGGCGGCGCCTTTGTCGGCGCCGCCTTCACATAGACTGTTCAATGCTTGGTCCCTCTTTTTGTATTTGATTTTGCTTCGGTTCGGGTAACTGGGATCGAATCTGGTCCAGAATGCGTTGGCACCGGAATTCCTGCCGGTAGGAGGCGGGGCCCTCGCCGCATAGGAAGCCCTGTGCCGCCTGGCGCAGCTCCTCCAACCGCTCCCGGTCAAAAACCTGCTCCCTGGCCATCAGCCCGGAGCGGAAGGTGAAGTCCTCCTTGGCGGTTTGGTAGTCCTCCATGTAGTAGTGGCCGTTGCTGACGCCTCTTCGGTCATAGTCCCAGGCCCAGGTGACGAATTGAGCCCCCAGCAGGGTCTTTTTCCCGGCCAGTACCGTACCGTTGAATTCTGCCAGCACCCGGTAGCCGTCTGCCAGGCTCTCCGCCTTCAGCGGCGGGGCCGTCTCCAGGAGCTTCATGTACTTCATTATCGTCCCCGCCGCCTCCGTGACCCGGCACAGGACGCGGCCGTTCCACTCCACTGGGAGCAGGCCGTCCTCCTCCACCGGCCGGGGTAGCAGCTCCCGCCGCCGCAGGGCGCAGGACAGCTCCTCAAAATAGGTTTCTTTGGTCATGCGCTTTTACCTCCTTCTCCGTGCAAAACGCCTTTTTTCAATGGCCGCTCCTGAGCTGCTGCTTGTGAACGCCATCATGCCATCTTATCCACGAAAAAGCTATTCAGCAAAGCGGACATAAAAGTGTGTGCCCTTTTTGAATTCGCCGGGCAGCAAAAAAGCGCCGGCCTGCTGGTTGACGAAACCAACAAACCGGCGCACTAATTTTTGTATATCATTTTTTCGGATTTTTGTGCCCTGACTGTGTTCAAATAGGGCGCTGATCCCTGTCGGGGGCTCGGAAACTGGGGCAAGCCAGGGGAAGGCCCCTCCGAGGCCCCGGAATACCTCGAAAATATCTTTTTTAGAACACAAATTTCAGGAAAATAAAAAAGCCGCACCCTCTGATACTCTAAGCGTCCCGCTTAAAATATCCAGATTGGTGTGGCTTTATGGAGCTGGAAACGTGACTTGAACACGCGACCTGCTGATTACGAACCGTATTAGGAGTGACAAACTGGCTCCGTTGAGCGCTTTTGCGGCCTGTTTAGCCCGGAGCCGCGTCTGCTTTGACACGGTTCCCTCCGTTGCTTCCCTCCGCTCCGTTTCCTGTGTGGGTCACGGTGTGGGTCGGCGGATTTTCCGTTCAGGATCTGCGTCGCTATAAACAAAAAGAAGGCCTCATGCCCCAAATTCAGAGAGAAGAGGCCACACTGTCATCACTAGCTCAACCCACTTACTGCAAACCAGGATTTCTGGGGACACCAGTTTACCCACCCTTGGGTGGGGCAAGCAGAGCACCTGGCTTGCCGCAAGCGGCAGCCTGGCACATTTGCAGGCGTAGCCCGCACCCACTCCGGGAGGAGAGCCGAACGACCACAGGAAAGCCCCTGTCGCGGACGTGTCGGCCCTGTGTACCGCTTTTTGGGTGGGAGGCCAGCGCCTCTTCGGGGGCATTTGGGCAGCGTTGGGCTGAGTGTGAGGCGGCCTCGTGGCGCTCCCGCTATCGGGAAGCTTTACCTACCTGACCTGCTCTGCTTGGGAAAGTTTTAGTATTTTCAGAAAAGAGGGAGTAAGAGATGCGGAGTGCACGGCAAAATAAGCGCAGAAAGGCAGGCTGAACAACCCTTTTCGAGTTATCCAGCCTGCCCTTTGCTCCGGTTTAGTTTATAACAGCTTGATACTATTCCGACCGATCAAGAAGGAATCAGTGAATGACCTTCTGCTCCTTCACAATATCCCAAAGGATTGCATCCACCTTGTTGTGAAGGACGTCGTGCTGCAGGCGGTACAGGTTCTCCACAGTGACCTTGATGTCATTGTGGACAAAACCCTCCACGTTGGTGGCCCGGATACCCTTTTCCGCCATCATCATGGCCTCCAGGCAGCCAAACAAGGACGTGAACATCCGGAAAGCGCAGGAGGGCTTGGCACCATCGCACACCACACCGGCCATATGGATCATGCAGGTGCACAGCATGTCATTGATTTGCTTGGGACTCAGGCCGTGGAGGAAGGCAACACCAGCGGCGGAGGCAGGTGCGCTGGTGGCGGCGCAGGAGCAGGTGGGGGGCATGTAGACATATTCCTTGGAGAGATACTTCAGATATGTATTGACTAGCAGCCCGAAGGCGACCGCGCGGTAGCCGTCCTCCTCCGAGCACTTGCGGTACTCCGCACAGGCCCAGGGGCCCATGACAACCATAGCGCCCTGGTTGCCGCTGGCAGTGCTGACCATGGCGGGATAATCACTGCCGCCCATGCGGGCATCCGCACCGGCGGTGGCCCAGATGAGGATATGGGTGATCTCGTCGGGTGCCACGAAGCCGCTTTCAATATTGTCCATCAGTACCCGGGCAGTCTGAATCCCACGGGGATTGTCGATACCGTCCTGCGCCAGGATCTTATTCATGGCCACGGCCTCCTTGGCACGGCCAAATTCGCTGATATCAGCGGTTTTACACCAATTGTAGATGTTTTCGATGGTAAACTCATTCCAGTCTACATCATTGGCTGGGATGAGCATCTCAGTCGTGGGGCGGCGGTTGTCCACCAAAACCTTGCCGTCGACCTCCAGATACGTCCAGGTGTGGTGTTCATCCTCAAAAATTACAGTGGCTACGTGCTCATCGGTGGTAAGGGTCAGCTTGAAATACACCTGCTTGCCGGTGCTGTTGTCCATGTCAAGGGTGAACTCCGCATTCTTCACCAGTTCTTCGGCGGCCTCCACATCCTTGGGGGTGATGTTGTGCAGCACCTCCTTGCAGGCATCGGCGTCACCGTTGATAATGCCCACTGCAGAGGCCAGGAACGCGCCGGTCTTCCCGCCAGTCTTGGGAATGCCAACGGCCTGTACGCCGGTCACCATGAGCCCGCAACCCACCATGTCGACCCGCAACACCTTGCCGGGTGCGTGCTTACGGGTGATTGCACCTCCCAGCGCAAACATCATCGGTTCGGTACATCCCAGAGCGGGGGAGGCTTCCTTGTCCAGAAGTTCTCTGAAGATCGTCTTGCTCATGCTTCGTTCCATCCTTTCAGTTCAATTTTATTTTAATGCAAATTGCATTTTTAACATTTAGTTTAGATCTTTCCTGTTTTAACATAGCGTTGGATCTGTTCCACACTCTTGCCAGTGAGCCCCAGCTTTTCGGCCGAGCGGCCGTTGGCAAACCAATCTGTATCGTGGGCCACACCAATCAGGGTGATAACCGCATCCATAATGGGGGTGTCAACCCCCGCCAAGTCCCCGATAGAGGCCCAGCAGACCAGTGCGACGGGGATGTCCTCTGTGAGATAGCGGTAGTTGATATCATTGGGACCGGCAATGGAGGTCAGCGCATGGCAGCCATGGCCCATAGCATACAGGGGTTCCCAATTATCAATCTTTTCCACCCCGGCGAAGTCCTCCAAAGCATGGATCTGGTAGCCCAAAGCCTTGCCGACGGCCAGCCTCTCCCGGTTGAGCAGTACGTCGATCTTGAGACCAGAGGGCTGGAAACCGTGCTCATACAGGAAGAAGGTGAAGTCTGGTTTTTCGATATTGCTTAGATTGACCAGGCAGGGACCGGGGTGCACGGTAGGGTTAATCAGGCTTAGGCCGCATTCAAGCACGTCCGCGTAGAGACCTGGGAAGTCATAGAGATCGGTTTTGATCTGGTTGAAGTAGCGGTCGGCCGCACTAGCCGGGAAAAATGCGATAGGGGCAAGATGGCGCTCAAACATCCGTACCTTACCGGGACCTGCCAGCCTTGTGCTGAAGGGGGGGATGGTGGATTCCACAAAGATGGGGCAGGTTGGGTCATCCCCCCACACATTCTTGTAGATGAGGGAGGCCATGCAGCCGTTGAATGTGACCATGATCTGCTCTGCAGAGGTATGGCCCTTCAACATCTGCGCATACTCCTGATGGTGGCTGCCCGTCACGCATACGATGATGTAATCGGCCTGGCCGACCGCCTGGTCGATATCCGAGGTGATTATGTCGATGCGTTCCCGTGCTTCCAATGCACCGACGCACTCAATGACCTGGGTATCTGCGAAATCGCGGAATCGATGGATGAGGTTTTCCGGCGCAAACAGCCGCACTTCATGTCCGCTGGCTTTTAGGTCGACCGCAATGGTCTGCGCGATGTTGCCGGTTCCAAGGACAGCAATTTTTTTCAAGGCGGGATCTCCTTTCTTGCATGAAAAAGTCATGGATGGGATGCAGATATGGGATATGAGATGAGCGGGCAGTTTCATCTATGCGTTGGTATTTGCGGACAGGGCTGCATGCGGAGGCTGATTCTTATAGTGGATTTTTTAGAATTATTTTCTCCTATCTGAGAAAGATACTAGCACAGTTGCCTAGCCGTGTCAATCCTAAAATTTAATTTAATAGAAAAAATGCCGAATTTTTCTCATGTAAGAAAAATTCGGCATTTCTTAACTTGTGCGTATGGTATGCTCCGTTTTTAAATTAAGAGAAAACACACGACCGTTTCTGACGTTCCGCAATTAATATAGCCATGCTCTTCATGGGCATCGAAATCGATCCCACATCCCTCAAATAAATGGTAGGTTTTGGGGCCGATTACCACATCTAATTCCCCTCGAAATACTATGCAATACTCTTTGTTGGAACTCTCATGGATAAACATAGGAGGATTGTAGTGGTACCCGGCCTTAAACACACCATAAAAAACCTGAACACCATCAAGCGGGGAAAATGGGAAAATATTATATAGCGTAAAAAGTCCGCTGTCATCAATCAAAGGAGTTGTTTTAGCAATATCCCGGACAGCATAATTGCTGTCAACTTCACCAGCTAAAGCATTGAGCGTAATTTTGAGCCCATTGGCGATCTTCCAAACAGTCGTAATGGTTGGGACAGATTCCCCACGCTCGATCTTACTCAGCATGGCTTTGCTGATCCCGGTCAATTCGGAGACATCATTTAGGTTCAACCCCCTTTTATCACGGATTGCCTTCAAATTTTCGCCCAGAGAAGAAAAATCATTCATTTTAACCGCCTTCTACGTTGGGGCATACTACCATCACCAGATCAGATAATTATAGCCGGACCCCATATAAACCAATATTACTCGTGATTTTGTTATTATAGATAAAATTTCTCTAAAAATCAAGAACAATCGGGCTGATTGCCATGTTGATGCAGTTCTGGGTGCGGTTTATGCCTTTGGCTTTTGAAAATTATGGCTGGGGTCTTTAAATTTGATCGATATCTTATTGACAACAGCAAAAATGTAGTATATATTAGAAATACGGAGCTGAAATTTTATTATAGTGGATATTTGGATTATTTCTCCCTGCTGACTGCCAAACCGCATGAGATGAGGGCAATCGTCACGGTATAAGGTAAAGTAGTACTTTTACACCGATTTCAATCATCTAAAAGGGGAGAACTATTCATGGGAAAAGAAAAGATGCGCATCGGCCTTTTGGCCTCTCTCGCTGGCGCCCTTTTAGCCTATCTCATTGGATCAGGAACGGCTAGTGGTCAGGAATCTATGCAGTATTTTACTAGCTGGGGTTCTGTTGGCGGGACATTGACAGTTATGGTAATCAATGCGGTCGTCATGTTCTGCACTTTCATGGCGTACACCTATGCCGGCCGCCATGGGACTTCTGATCTGGCCGGCGTATGTGAGTTCTACTGCGGCAAGGTGGTGGGAAAGCTGTTTACCGCCTTTGCATGGATCTTCAACACCTGTTGCTTCTTTTTCATGATTTCCGGGTTTGGCAGCACCCTAAATCAACAGTGGGGGCTTCCTCTCTGGGCCGGATACCTGATCGCCGTGGCGCTCGCCGTTGGAACAGCGGTTATGGGGCTGCAGGGAATTGTCAACATTATCGGTAAGATTGGACCCGTGGTGGTGACCTTCCTCTTCCTCTTGGGCGTGATCGCTGCATTCCGATTCTTTCCCCACATTCCGGATGGCATTGTACTAATCAAGTCCGGTCAGGTGGAGTTGCTTCAAGCTGGGGCTAATCCAGTTCTGGCAGGTCTCTCTTTCGGTGGATGCTCGATCCTCCTCGTGGCGGCGTATATGGCCAGCATTGGCAAGAAGTTGGCTGCGTATAAGAAAAAATATACCATTATCCTTTGTGCAATTGGCGCACTGGCGATAACTGTTACGGTCGGTATTCTGGGGCTTTGCCATCTGGGCAATGTGGAGCAATCCGCTACCGCCGCTATTCCCAATTTGCTGATTGCAAATGATATCTTTGGCGTGGCATCCAGCATTCTGGGCCCTGTGTTTGCAATTATTATTCTTCTGTCTATTTACAGCACTTTCTGCCCCATGCTGTGGACATGTGTCTCCACGATCATCAAAGACGAAAAGTCCTTCAAGTATAAGCTTACCTGTATTCTCTCCGGTGTCGGCGTATTTATTGTAGACCTGTTTATCCCTTATGAGACTCTGGTCAACGTAATTATGACCTACTGCGGCTATACCGGCAGTGTCGTGTTTATCGTGTTGACCATCCGCTGGATTATGGTTAGCAGGAAGGACAAGCTAGCTACCGCCTCTGGAAAAGTGGAACTCTCCTGAGCGGACACCCGACCGACTAGCTGGCGGGGGCAAAAATCATCATACAGTGAGCCAGCGCTTGAGACCGCTGCGAGTAGTGCTCAAGCGCTGGCTTTAGCGTAAATCTTCCAATAATCTGTGGCATCGGATTGGAATAGGCACTAGAAAACTGGGGGGATATTATTCGGGCTACTATAGTTATAATTATCAGCAAATGACCAGATCTTTCTGTCAACTTCTGTCAACCTCACATATATTTTGATTTACTTCCATTGCAAAAGGTTCTGTAGCCATCAATCCGACAATAATTTAGGTACATTTTCAGTCTACATGACCTTCCCATTTGCATTACCACTAGGGGTAACAATTGCCGTATATTTGTTTAGCCTTTGGGCGGGTAAGCGGCAGCCTGGTACATTTGCGGGCGTGGCCCGCACCCACTTTTGACCAGAGACGTCCGGCAGACTCAGGCACGAGGCAGTCAAACTGGAGAACGCCTCTGTCGCGGCCGTGTAAGCCCTGTGTGCCGTTTTTGGAATGAGGATAGAGACGGTGCCCATGTCGAGGGTATTTGGACAGCACTGGGCCATGTGTGAGGCGGCGGCTGTCCGGGACAGTTATGACTCAATGATCCTGCACATCCAGAGCATCCGATTCCAGAAGAAGAACGCCTCCGGGAGCCCGGTTTCGGGCCCTTTGGGGGCGTTCGATTTTCGTACTAGGATAAAGGACCGCGGCGGTAAACCGCCGACGGCCCGGTTACAACGCCCCGCAGTGCGGGGCGTGTCAAGGGGTTACGGGGTTTCGCCCCAGAGGAAACTTAGGTGGTCGCTGAGGACGGACTTCGGAGTTTTGGGTGGTCGGTGGTTTTGAGAAAGGCAGTGTTCCCAGCCGGTTCCGGCCTTTTTGACCGCCGCTGTGGATCAAGAGCGCAAAACATAGAAAGCAGTATTCAATATGAGAGAAACACAAACAGTTCGATCAAAATGGCACGGGCCCGGCATCTAATAAGAGCCGGACCCGTGTTTATTCTATTTTTTTCTGCCCGTGATGCTCAAGACAGGCCAATCATCTGTGCTAGGAAGGCGAAACATAGTCCGGCCAGCACCAGTGCCCCGATGATCTTGGCGGCAAACTTCACCCACTGCTGATAGGTGACTCCGCCCAGCTCCAACCCGGCCATCAGCAGACCGGAGCTGGGGAAGAACCAGTTGGTAAAGCCGTCACCCAGCTGGAAGGTGGTGACCACCACCTGCTGGTTGATTCCAAGAATATCTGCCAGGGGCTTGAGCATGGGGAAGAGAATAAACGCCTTGCCGCTGGCCGATGTGACAAAGAAGTTGAAGACGATGACGAAGATATAGAGCAGCAGAAGCACCACAAAGGGGCTTTTCCCCTCAAAGACGTTGGCGAGCGCGTGGATAATGGTGTCCACAATTTTGGCCTGATCCATCAGCAGGTAGATGGCCCGGGCAACACCGATGACGATCACCGCCGACATGACGGTGGTGGTACCCTGGATGAAGTCGGTGCAGGCCTTGCTGGGGCTGATACCATTGATCACCGCCACAGCCACTGCCAGAATCACATACAGGCCGCTGAACTGTTCCATTCCCCAACCCAACTGGATGGCTCCAAAGACCTGTACGATGAGAGCGACCACAAAGGCCAGCAGAGTGAGCACCCGGCGGGGAGTCATGGGAACCTGCTCTGTCATGAGTTTCTGCTCCTGTCGCTCACCTCTCTGGAACTCAGGCATCACGCTCCGGTTTGGATCTCGCTTGATCTTCCGGCAGTAGCTGGCCAGGAAAAGCGCCAGGATCAGATAACAGATGACAAACTCCATTAGGCGGAACTGCCAGGCGGTGAAAATAGGGACGCCGGCAAGCTCCTGACAGATTCCGGTCGTAAAGGTGTTGAAGGCGCCTGTACTGAAACCGATGCAGACACCCAACTGTACGATGGCTACTCCTACAACCCGATCATACCCCAAGGCCAAGGCCAGACTGACCACCATAGGCACGAAGGGAAGTGCGTCCTCCCCCCAGCCGATAACCCCCAGCACACCGAAGACAAGGGTCAGGCCCAGAACCACAAAGACCTCCTTGCCCCTGGCCGCAGCAGTGAGCCGCTGGAGGGCGGCGGAAATGGCTCCGGTCTGCTCGATGACATAGAGCACACCGGAGATGACCATAATCGAGATGATAATGTCCGCTGACTCCACAATGCCGTGGGGGATGTCATAGAAGAAGTCAAAGAAAGTGATGGGATTGTCATTTTCCACATAGCTGAACTGGGTCGGGTCTACCGCACCGTTGGCATCTCGAACAAACTCCCCGCTGGGGATCAGAAAGGACATTACTGTGACTGCCAGCATGATGCACATCAGGATAATGATCACGTGAGGCAGCTGAAAGCCTCTCTTTTTCTTATCCAGTCTCATTGGAATGGCTCCTTTCTCTGGTATCCGTTCACATGGAGGTTTGGCCGGCCCACACAAAAGGTAGAGTCACCATGGCTTTCACTCCGTATTCCAGCGCCTGCTCATCGAAGATGATATTGGGATTATGAAGCATGGGATTACCTGGCTTTCCTGCGCCGATCCAGCAAAAGAATGCAGGAACCTGTTGTGCGATGTAAGAAAAATCCTCACTGCCCGCGAAAGGCCGGGTGGAGCGTACCACATGCTCCGCCCCAAAAACTTCCTGAAGGGCCGGAACCAACTGCTCTGCCAAGGAGGGATCCACAGTAAGCGACGGGGTGAGCAGGGTCTCCACCGTGCCTTCCGCCCGGTAACAGGCCGCCTCTCTCTCAACAATCTCGCGGATGCGCTCCACCAGACGCTGGCCCAGCGCCCGGTCAAAGCAACGAAGGGTACCGGCCATCTCGCAGATTTCCGGGATGATATTGGGATTCTGCTGACTGCCTGCGTGCATGGAGCAGATAGCTAGAATGGCAGTATCAAATCCGCTCACCTCCCGCTGTACCAGCCCGCTGAGTGCCTGAAACACCCCGTTGGCCGCTGCCAGGGCATTGATTGTCTCTTCCGGCTGGGAGCTGTGTCCCCCCTTCCCCTTGAGCTGGATAAAGATGTCGTAAATATCTGATGTGGCCACACCGGTACAGTAGGAACACTCACCCACCGCCATAGTGGAGTCCACGTGGAGCGCGGCGGCGGCATCCACGTGAGGATTTTCCAGAAGTCCCGCCTCTACCAGGGACTGGGCGCCCGTACCCAGCTCTTCTCCCGGCTGAAACACCAGCTTCACCCGGCAGGGGAGTTCCTGCTCATGCCGCTTCAGCACCTCGGCGGCTCCCAGAAGAATGGCCGTATGCATGTCGTGCCCGCAGGCGTGCATGCACCCGTTTGCAGCGCAGAACGGCAGGTCGTTGTGTTCCTCTACCTGAAGTGCGTCCATATCTGCCCGCAGAAGCAGGGTGCGCTCTCCCTGGCCCAGCGTCACAACTTGGCCGCAGGTTCCAATATTTTGGGGGATGCAACCTAGCTCCGTCAGAATCTTTCGGACATAGCCCGCGGTTTGTGGCAGATCCAGACCGACTTCCGGAATCTGGTGCAGCGTCCTTCGGTGCGCTACCACATGTTCCTGCACCTCGGCCACACTTTGCGCAATGGTTTCTTTCATGCATTCTCTTCCTCCTGTCGTTTTCGCCATGAGCTCTTGACTTTTTTACATCGCTATTGTACGATTTAGCCACTGGTTTGACAAATTAAACATCTCTATCGCTTCCATACGAAATTTTCATGGCTGGTGAGACATTTTGGAATTGTCAAAATATGAGGCCTTTTTGAAAACTGTAGAACTGGGCAACATCACGCAGGCCGCCGATGTGCTGGGTTATACCCAGCCGGCGGTCAGCCGAGTCATCGCCGATTTAGAGCGGGAGTGGGGTGTTCCTCTCCTCATTCGGAATCGGACAGGTGTGTCCCTGACACCGGAGGGAGAATATCTGATCCCCCAAATCCGTGCGGTCTGCGCTGCTCAGCGAGAGTTGGAGGGCTCTGTAGAGCGGCTCTTGTCCCTGGATGGCGGTACAGTACGGGTTGGAAGCTTTCACAGCGTGGCTGCCAACTGGCTTCCCCAAATTGTTCGCTCTTTTCTCCAGATCTACCCGAATTTAGACATCCAGATCTCCTATAATCTGGAGTATAGTGCCATCGAGAACAGCATCATCCAGGGTGGGGTGGACTGCGGCTTTGTCACCCTGCCGCTGAATGTGCGTTCCACCCCGCCGCTGCACACCTTCTTTCTCAAGCGGGAACAGCTCTGCGCGGTGCTTCCCCCGGATCATCTGTTGGCCCGGGCCAAGTCCTACCCAGTCACCCGCTTTTCCGAGGATCCCTTTATTCCCATCCGTGAGGATCAGGATCGGGATATGAGCCGCATTTTTAAGTCCTGTGGTGTTCGCCCCAATATCCGCTACTTTGCTGAGGACAGCAATATCATTGCATCTATGATCGAATGCGGACTGGGTGTCGGAATCATGAGCGAACTGATCCTGAACCGGATGCCTTATCACATCGTCCACATGCCCTTGGATCCTCCCCAATACCGGGATATTGCTCCGGCGGTTCGCTCCAATGGTATTCCGTCACCAGCAGTCTCCCGTTTTCTGGAGCATGTTCAGAATTGGGTTGCCGAACACACATAATTCCAAGGGTCTTTGTATTGAAATAGCCGCTACTAATTGGGGTTTTCGGCTTTTTCAGCATAGCCGGTAAATTGAGTTGGGCAGTGATCTGGAGAAAGTCAGTGTTCCCAGCCGGTTCCGGCCTTTTTGACCGACGCCGTGGACTGAGAATGCAAAATTTGCGCCGCAAAACAAAGAGAAACCTCTTTCCTCCGGCATAAATGCGATGCCGTTGACAAAGAGAGGTCCGGGTGCGGCCAAATGATAAGGATCTGTTAACTCTGCTGGTTTGCCCTGGATATTTTCTCTTTTCTGGAGTATGTTGTGTTGCTGCAAGGGAGGCGAACAACATGGCCAAAAAGCGGGCCAATGGTGAGGGAAATATTCGCAAGCGCAGCGATGGCCGCTGGGAGGGCCGGTACACCGCCGGATACCACCCGGATACCGGCAAGCGGATCATCAAGAACGTACTGGGCAGAACCCAGGCCGAGGTCAAGGCGAAGCTGAAGCAGGCCATTGGGGAGGCCGGCAGCCTGGACGTGGCCAGGGCTGGAAAATACACGGTGGCCGAGTGGCTGAGGCTGTGGTTTGAGGTCTACGCCAAACCCAACCTGCGGTTCTCCACGGCGGAGTACTACCGGCGGGGCATCGAGCTGCATACCATCCCCTACATCGGGGAGGTCAAGCTCAACCAGCTGACCACCCGGCAGATTCAGAACCTGTACCGGGAGCTGCAGCAGAACGGCCGCCGCAGAGCCGTGCAGAAGTCCAAGCGCCCTGGTCTGAGCAGCTCCACCATCCGGGGCGTCCACACCATGCTCCACAGCGCCCTGGACCGGGCGGTGAAGGAAAAGCTGCTTCTCCACAACCCGGCCGAGGACTGTGTCGTGCCCAAGCTCCAGAGGCAGGAGATGAGAACCCTGAAGCCGGAGGACATGAGGGCCTACCTGGAGGCGGCGGAGCGGCGGGGCGTGCTGGCCCTGTTCTACCTGGAGCTGGTCAGCGGCATCCGGAAGGGCGAGCTGGCCGCCCTTCTCTGGACTGACCTAGATGCGGAGCACGGCACCATCTTGGTGAGCAAGCAGGTGGGACGGAACGCCCAGGGAGAGCTGGCCATTTGCCAGCCCAAGACGTCCAACTCCGTCCGGGAGATCTCCATTCCCCGGGAGGCGGTGGAACTGCTGGTGCAGGAGCACCAGCGGCACCCGGAGAGCCACTATCTGTTCCCATCCCCCAGGACCGGCGGCATGTATCACCCGGACTCCATCGTGAACCTCCACAAGAAGATCCTGAAGGACGCCGGGCTGGAATACATCAGATTTCACGATCTGAGGCACACTTTTGCCACGGTGGCGCTACAGAGCGGCGTGGATGTGAAAACGGTATCCGCCATGTTGGGGCACTACGACGCCGGGTTCACCCTGCGCACCTACACCCACACCAACCGGCGGATGCAGGAGAAGGCTGCAGAAAAGATGGGGAATTTCATGGCGCAGGTGCTGTAACACCGAGGAACAGAAAGGGCCGGAGAGGACAAAAATCCTCTCCGGCCCTTTCCGGTTGTTTCGGCATGTGGGTCACGGTGTGGGTCGGCGGTCAGACCACACGTTTACTCCCACCGTATTCCCTCAAAAAGTGACGAAACCGGCGGAAATCATCCGATTTCCGCCGGTTTCTGGAGCTGGAAACGTGACTTGAACACGCGACCTGCTGATTACGAATCAGCTGCTCTACCGACTGAGCTATTCCAGCATATATTTGTTACCGACAGTATAGGATAATACCATATTTTTAGACCAGCGTCAAGTCAAAAATACCTCTTGTGATTTTCTCAACCTTTCGGTATAATAAATAAATACATATTATGTTTGACTCGTCTATTGGAAAGGAGTTCCCAGATGGCTCGCTACGGCTTTATCCACGACAAGCTGGACATTAAATTTTTGATCCTCTATTTTATGGCCCGGGTCGCGGCGCCCATCGACTTTCCGACACTGACGGAGCTGACGGTCTGCGATGACGGCATTGGCTACTTTGAGTTTGCCGAGGCGGTTTCTGAATTGGTGGAGAGCGGCCATCTGACACTGGAGGACGGCCTCTATTCGATCACGGAAAAAGGCCGTGAAAACGGCGCAGCCTGTGAGAGCAGCCTCCCCTACTCGGTCAAGCGCAACTGTAGCGCCCAGTTGGTAAAACTCAACGGGATTCTGCGGCGCAATGCTCAAGTACGTGCGGAGACGGAGCCCCGGCCGGAGGGCGGGTACTCAGCCCGGATGTTTCTGGACGATGACGGGGGCAATCTGTTCACCCTGGAGCTGTTCTGCGGCTCCCAGGAGCAGGCCAACCGCCTGGCGGAGAGCTTCAAGGCCGAGCCGGAGCGGATTTACAATGAGGTTCTCTCCGCACTGCTGGAACACGAGGAGAAGGATTGAAGCGGAATAAGGCCGCCCCCTGTGGGGGCGGCCTTATTTTGTCACAGCAGCGGGGCCAGCACCCGCAGAATGGAGCGGAAGAGGCGGCGTATCCAGGAGTGGCCGAGGCACTGCTCCAGCGTCACCGGCTGGCTGCGGAATTGCGTGTTGATGAAATCCCGCTTGATGTCGAGTACCGTGGGGTCGTGGTAGAGCAGCACCGCGTCCTCAAAGTGGAGGAACATACTGCGGTAGTCCAGATTGATAGAGCCTACCACTCCGCAGCAGTCGTCCGTGACCATGACCTTGGCATGGACAAAGCCGGGCGTATACTCAAAAATCTGTACGCCCGCCTCCAACAGGGACTCGTAGTGGGAACGGGTTAGCTCAAAAACCAATGCCTTGTCCGGGATATGCGGGGTGATGATGCGCACGTCCACCCCCGATTTGGCCGCGTTGCACAGGGCCGTATTGACGCTGTCACTGATGATCAGATAGGGCGTCATGGCGTACACATAGCGCTCAGCCTTGTTGATAAGGTTGAGGTAGACCGCCTCCCCCACCGCCTCCTCGTCCAGAGGGTTATCCGCGTAGGGCTGGACATAGTACCCCGCTCCCTGCGCGGCCTCCGGCGGCAGCTTGTCCGGCCGGAAGCGGCGGTAGTCCTCCTCCACGTCCCGGGTGTACTCCCACATGGTCAGGAACATGACGGTCATGCTCCACACCGCCTCCCCCTTGAGGAGAATGGCCGTGTCTTTCCAGTGGCCATACCGCAGCTTTTGGTTGATATACTCGTCGGCCAGATTGATGCCGCCGGTAAAGGCGGTGTGGCCGTCGAGGATACAGAACTTCCGGTGGTCCCGGTTGTTCATGCGGATGGAAATCACCGGCTTGAAGCGGTTGAAGCAGCAGCAGGGGATGCCGGTTTCCGCCTCAAATTTTCTGGCGTAGTTCATAGGCAGGGTGTTCAGGGAGCCCACATCGTCGTAGATCACCCGCACATCCACCCCGGCGGCATGCTTCTCCTTCAAAATCTCCACCATAGAATCCCAGAATATGCCGGGGCTAATAATGAAGTATTCCAGGAAGATATACTTTTCCGCCTTCCGCAGCTCCTCCAGCATGGCGGGAAACACATCATCCCCCAGGGGAAAATAGTGGGTATAGGTGTTGGTATAGACCGGGCAGCGGGCGTAGTGCTCCAGGTAGCGGGCCTGGTTCACCGCGTCGGCCCCAAAGGGCCTCAGCTCCTCCGCCTTGTAGTCCCGCTCCAACTGCTCCAGCATGGTGCGGTCCATACCCTGCATCTTCCGGCGCTTGCGGGCGGAGAGCTTGTTGCCGCCGCAGAGCAGATACACCAGCCATCCAAAGGCCGGGAACAGCAGAATGGGGATGATCCAGGCGATTTTATACCCCGGGTCGGTCTGGCGGCTGACGATAATCAGCACCGCCAGAATGGAGAGCACCACACACCCCCAGTACACATAAATGAAGTCGCTGGAAAACCAGAGCATATAGAGCAGCAGCATCGCAGCCTGGAGGAAGATCAGCAGGGCCACAATCACCGACCGCTGAAAGAGCAGGGAGGCCAGTTTTTTAATATTCATCATCGGCTCCCCTCACCGCACGACCACATTCTCCGCGCCCAGCAGCTCGTTCAGCTCCTGGATCAGCGCGGGATGGACCAGGCAGACCGTGCCCAGCCGCTTTCCGGTATCCTCACACTTGACCACCATCTGTTCCGTGCCGGGAAACATGGTGAGCACCAGCTTGATCCTCTCCCAGCGGGGGTCGTCCAGGCTGGGTATGCGGATATAGAGCTTCTTGGCCCTCTCCTCCCCCTCCACCGGAGGCAGGTTTCCCTTCACCTGATCCAAGGGGCGTACCCGGTCGCACATGAGCTGGGGCGCCTTTTCATCCCGAACGGAGATGCGTCCCTCAGCCAGGACGGCCACCCCCTCCTTCAGGTAGGGGCCTGCCTCCCCCAGCACCCGTGCGAACACAAGCATCTCCATGGAGGCGGTGTCGTCCTCCAACGTCACATAGGCCATCAGGCTGTTGTTGCGGGTGGTCTTGGTGCGGGAGGCGGTGATGACCCCCGCCAGGGTGACCCGCTGCTCGTCGTGGTAAATGGCCGGTCCCCCCTCCTGGGCGAAGTCCGACAGGATCGCCCCCATAGAGGCCGCCTTGCACTGCTTGACCACGTCCCGGTATTCGTCCATGGGGTGGCCGGTGAGGTAGAGTCCAGTCGTCTCCTTTTCCATGGTCATGAGCTCGTGCCGGGTAAACTCAGGGATATTTTTGACCTGGAGCTCCGGGGCGCTCTGCGTCTGATCCCCACCGCCGCCGAACAGATCGAACTGGCCCGCCAGGTTCTTGCGCTTGTTCTGGGCGATGGAGTCCACAAGCTGCTCATAGGCCTCCAGTAACCGGGAGCGGTAGATACCCATACTGTCAAAGGCGCCGCAGCGGATCAGATTCTCCAGCACACGCTTGTTCAGCTCCGCGTCGAACATCCGCTGGCAGAAATCAGGGAAGGAGACAAAGGGCCCTCCCCTGCCCCGCTCAGCCAGCACGGCGTTGATAAAGCCCCGGCCCACTCCCTTGACGGCCACCAGGCCGAAGCGGATGTGCTCGCCGGACACGGTGAAGTCGGCCTCCGACTCATTGATGTCGGGGGGCAGCAGATGGATGCCGCAGTCCCTGCACTCGGCGATATACTCAGCCACCTTCTCGCTGGAGTCCAGCACGGAGGTGAGCAGGGCGGCCATATACTCCTTGGTGTAGTGGCACTTGAACCAGGCCGTCTGGTAGCACACAATGGCGTAGGCCACCGCGTGGGCCTTGTTGAAGGCGTAATTGGCAAAGGCATAGATTTCATCATAGATGTCCTTTGCCACGTCCTCCGGGACACCGTTGGCGATGCAGCCGGCAATGGCCCGCCCGGCGTCGCCGTAGACGAAGGCCTGCCGCTCCCGCTCGATGTCCTTGACCTTCTTCTTGCTCATGGCCCGGCGCACCATGTCGGCCTGTCCCAGCGTGTAGCCCGCCAGCCTGCGGAAAATCTCGATGACCTGCTCCTGGTAGACGATGCAGCCGTAGGTGACCGAGAGGATGGGCTCCAGCATGGGGTGCTTGTACTTCACCTTGTCCGGGTTGTGCTTGCAGGCGATGAAGCGGGGAATGGAGTCCATGGGGCCGGGGCGGTAGAGGGCGATGATGGCGGTGATGTCCTCGATGTTCTGGGGCTTGAGGCCCACGCAGACGCCGGTCATGCCCGCCGACTCCATCTGGAACACGCCGGAGGTCCTGCCCTCGGAGAGCATCTGGAACACCGCCGGGTCGTTGTCCGGGATGTCTGCCAGAGAGAAGCTGGGGCGGCTCTTCTGCACCAGGCGCACCGTGTCGTCCAGGATGGTCAGGTTGCGCAGGCCAAGGAAGTCCATCTTTAAGAGGCCCAGCTCCTCCAGGGTGGTCATGACGTACTGGGTGACCACCGACTCATCGTTCTTCGCCAGGGGCACATAGTCCACCACCGGCTTCCGGGTGATGACCACGCCGGCGGCGTGGGTGGAGGCGTGGCGGGGCATGCCTTCGATGGCCTTGGCGGTGTCGATGAGGGTCCTGATCCGCTCGTCCCCTTCATAGGCGTCCCGGAGGGGTTTGGACAGCTTGAGGGCCTCGTCCAGGGTGATATGGAGTGCACCCGGGCCGCTGGGCACCTGCTTGGCCACCACATCCACGTCGGCATAGGGTATGTTCAGCGCCCGGCCCACGTCCCGGATGGCGCCCCGGGCGGCCATGGTGCCGAAGGTGACGATCTGGGCCACGTGGTCGGCGCCGTATTTATTCTGGACGTACTCAATGACCTCCTGCCGCCGCCGGATGCAGAAGTCGATGTCAATATCCGGCATGGTGACCCGCTCGGGGTTGAGGAAGCGCTCGAAGTAGAGGGAGTATTTCATCGGGTCCACGTCGGTGATGGCCATGCAGTAGGCCACCATGGAGCCGGCCGCCGAGCCCCGGCCGGGGCCCACGGGGATGCCCCGCCTCTTGGCATAGCCGATGAAATCGGAGACGATGAGGAAGTAATCCACAAACCCCATCTGGCGGATAATCCCCATCTCGTAGGCCAGCCGCTCCCGGTACTCCGCCGGGGCGCCGGGGTAGCGGCGCGCGAAGCCCTCCTCGCACAGCTTCTGGAAGTAGGCGTCCCCGTCGGTGTAGCCCTCGGGCAGCTTGAACTCAGGCAGGTGGTGGACGCCGAACTGGAAGTCCATATTGCACAGCTCCGCGATTTTGACCGTGTTCTCCACCGCCTCCGGGTAGTCGGGGAACAGGGCGGCCATCTCCTCGGTGGATTTGACATACAGCTCGCTGGTCTCCATCCGCAGGCGGTTGGGATCGTCCACCGTCTTGCCCATCTGGATGCACATGAGGGTGTCCTGCATCTCCGCGTCCTCCCGGCGGAGATAATGGGCGTCGTTGGTCACCACCAGGGGGATGCCCGTCTCCTGGTGGATGCGGATGAGCCCCTGGTTGATGGCCGGATCGTTGGGCAGCTTGTGATCCTGGAGCTCCAGATAGTAGCCGTCCTCCCCGAACAGCGCACGCATCTCCAGCGCCGCTGCCTTGGCCCCCTCGTAGTCCCCGGCCAGCAGCTTGCGGGGCACCTCGCCGGACTGGCAGGCCGACAGGGCGATGAGCCCCTCGGCGTGCTGGCGCAAGAGTTCCTTGTCAATGCGGGGCCTGATATAAAAACCCTCCGTAAAGGCCGCCGAGTCCAGGAAGCACAGGTTGCGGTAGCCCACCTCATTGCGGCACAGCAGAATCAGGTGGTACATGGCCGCGTCGTACTCGTGTACCTTGTCGGTGCGCTTCCGGGGGGCCACATACACCTCGCAGCCGATGATGGGCTTGACTCCCTCCGCCTTGCACGCCTTGTAGAAGTCCACCACGCCGTACATGACGCCGTGGTCGGTGATGGCCACGGCGCTCTGGCCCAGCTCCTTCACCCGCTTGACCAGCAGGGGAATGCGGCAGGCCCCGTCCAGCAGGGAATATTCGGTATGGACATGCAGGTGGACAAAGGACATTAGGAGTACCTCCTCTTTCTCTATTTGGTGAGCATGGCTCCGCAGTAGTGGCAATGGTCAATACCTATCTTCAGTATGGCCCCGCAGAGAGGACAGCGGGGCGCAAAGGCGAGTACCGTAGGCAGTAGCAGCACCTGCCTGGTTTTTCGGGCGTCTCTTCTCTTTTTCATCTCATTTCATCTCCAGCTTCCGGCCGCACTTTGGGCAGGCAAAGGGGATGCCCTCCTGCGCCCGCATGGCCTGGTGGTACACCGAGCCGCCGCAGGCAGGACACCGGAGCTTGATCACAGCAATACACAGACCCGTGCAGAATACCACAGCCGCCAGAACGCCCAGCCCCAGAAACAGCGCCGGCTCCAGCGTCAGCACCAGGCCCGGCGCCAGCAGCGCAACAGCCGCCGCCGTAAGGCCCCAGAAAATCAGCTTCCAGCGCTTTTGAACCACTTGCTTCTCCATGGCAATCTACCCTTTCTTTTCTTTCCCGCCCTACGCCCTGGCCATCTCCATCAGCTTGCGCAGGCGGTGGTTGAACGCGGATTTGGAGACGGGCGGTTCGCACAGCTCCGCAAGCTGGGCCAGGGTGAGCTCCGGGTGGGCCACCCGCAGATCCACCGCCTCCTTGAGCTTGTCGGGCAGCTCCTCCAGCATGCCGCGCTCCTCCAGCCTGTAGATGGCCTCGATCTGCCCCTGGGCAGCGTCCACCGCCTTGTCCAGATTGGCCGCGTCGCAGTTGACCCGGCGGTTGATGCTCCCCCGGAGGTCCTTCTCCGCCTTGGCGTTCATGATCTCCATGGCCGCCAGGGGCGCGCCGATGGCGGTGAGAAAGTCCTCAATGGCCTCGCTCTGCTTGAAGTAGGTGATGGAGTTGGCCTTGCGGGTGGTCTCCTTGGGGGTGAAGCCACACTCCAGCAGGAGGGCCCGCAGCTCCCGGCTGACACTCAGATGGGGGGTGGACAGCTCTAGGTGGTAGCGCTTGGCCGGGTCGGTCACCGAGCCGCCCGCCAGAAAGGCCCCCCGAAAAAAGGCCAGGCGGCAGTGCTCCTCCTCCAGCACGGCAAAGTTAATGTGATGGGCCAGGGTGCCCGCCGGCTCATGGCCGAACGCCGACCAGAGGGCGGACAGCTTGTCCGGCTCTGTGATGGAGAAAATCCGCTTGGCCGCCCCCTCCTCCGGCGTGCGGTCAAAGGAGAGCTGAAAGGCCCTGTGGAACAGGGCGGGCAGCCGGGCGGCAAAGGCGTTGGACTCGGTGCTGATGCGCACCTGTGAGGCGGTGAACTGGTTGCAGTAGAGCAGCACTCCGTAGGCCTCCGCCTGGGCGCAGCAGCGGCGGGAGAGGGCCGTCCGGCACAGCTCCGCCTTGACCTCAGAGGAAAACGACATAGTGCCCCCCTCCCTTTCTCAAAAAATCTTGGTGTCGGCCCGCTCATTGTAAAGCTCCATCACCGCCTCGGCCAGGCGGGCAAAGGAGTGGCGGGCGTAGTTAAGGGTCTCGGAGGCCAGGGGCCGGGTGACGGCCTCCACCCCCAGGGCCTCGATGGCCGCCCGATCCACCACGATGGGGGCGGCGTCCTCCTCCCTGTACCGCTCCACCAGGCCGGGGCGCACCGGCGCGGAGTTGCACAGGCACAGATCCACCAGTCCCGGCCCGGAGTGGTCGAGCAGGGCCTTTACGTGGTCAGAGGCGGTCATGCCCTCGGTCTCCCCGTCCTGGGTCATGATGTTGCAGATGTAGATCTTCAGCGCGTCGGAGGCACGCACCGCGTCGGCAATGCCGTCCACCAGCAGGTTGGGGATGACGCTGGTGTAAAGGCTGCCGGGGCCCAGGAGGATCAGCTCCGCCTCCCCGATGGCCCGCACCGCCTCCGGCAGGGCCTTTGGGTGCTCGGGCAGCAGGCGGACGCTCTCAATGCGGCAGTCCTGCTCCTTCTTGAAGGCGCTGATCTTAGACTCCCCCAGCACCCGGGTGCCGTTCTCGAAGGTGGCCTCCAGCGCCACGTTCTCATTGGTCACAGGCAGCACCCGGCCGCTGATGGCCAGCACCTCGCTCATGCGGGCCACCGCCTGGTCGAAGGAGTCGGAGATGCCGTTGAGGGCGGCCAGGATCAGGTTGCCGAAGGACTGCCCCGTCAGGTTGCCCGAGCCCTCCGGGAATCGGTAGGTCAGAAGCTGCTGCATCACCGGCTCGGCGTTGGCCAGGGCCTCCATGCAGTGGCGGATGTCCCCCGGAGGGGGCATACCCAGATCCTGCCGCAGCATGCCCGAGCCGCCGCCGTCGTCGGCCACGGTGACGATGGCCGTCAGGCTGCGGGTGCGGCTTTTCAGCCCCCGCAGCATGGTGGACAGCCCGGTGCCTCCTCCGATGGCCACAATCCTGGGGCCCGCTCCGCCGTTCCATTCCGTCATAGTGTCCACCTCCTTACGCCCGCGTCATGTCCCGGTGGTTCTCCGTGGCCTGATAGCCCTTCTGCTTGATGAAGTCGGCCAGGGCCTTGGTAATGGCCACCGAGCGGTGCTGCCCGCCGGTGCAGCCGATGCCGATGACCAGCGCCGCCTTTCCCTCCTCCACATACTGGGGCAGGAGGAAGCCGATGAGGCTCTCCAGGTGGGCCATAAAGTCCTTGGTCTGCTGATAGCCAAAGACAAAGCTGTATACCCCCTCGTCCAGCCCGGTCTGATGGCGCAGCTCGGCGATGTAGTAGGGGTTGGGCAGAAAGCGCACGTCGAACACCAGGTCGGCCTCGATGGGGATGCCGTACTTGAAGCCGAAGGAGATGACGCTGACACTCATGGCCGGGGTACTCCCCCCATCCCCGAACAGCCGCAGCACCTCCCCCCGCAGCTTGGCGGTGGAGAGGGCCGAGGTGTCAATGATGTACTCCGCCCGCTGGCGGACGGGGGCCAGGACGGTGCGCTCCTGCCGCACCGCCTCGTCCAGCGAGCGGGAGGTCGAGGACAGCGGGTGCATCCGCCGGGTCTCCTTGTAGCGCTTGATGATGGTCTCTACGCTGGCCTCCACAAAGAGGATTTTATACGCACAGCCCATGCGGTGCAGCTCGTGGAGGGCGTCAAACAGCCCATCGAAGGTCTGGCCGCCCCGGATATCGGTGACCAGGGCCACCCGGTCATAGCGGCCCGGCCCGGCCATGCACAGCTCGGCAAATTTGGGCATCAGCGGGGCGGGCATGTTGTCCACCACGTAGAACCCGATATCCTCCAGAAAGGAGGCCACCTTACTCTTTCCCGCACCGGACAGGCCGGATATAATGATAAATTCCATTGCAATCTCCTTTTTCCGCACCCCGTCAGAACCCCAGCAGCCGGACCTCCGGCTCCAGCGCCACGCCGGTCTCCCGCAGCACCGTCTCCTGAACCAGCGCCATCAGCCGCCGCACGTCGTCCGCCGTGGCGCCGCCCCGGTTGACCACGAAGCCTGCATGCTTCTCCGACACCTGGGCTCCACCAATCCCCACGCCCTTGAGGCCGCACCCCTCGATCAGCGCGGCGGCGAAGTGGCCCTCCGGCCGCTTGAAGGTACTGCCCCCGCTGGGCCACTCCAGGGGCTGCTTCTCCCGTCGCTTGGCGGCCAGTTCGTCCATGCGGGCCCGGATGGCCTCTCCATCTCCCGGCCGAAGCTCCAGCTCCGCCTCCAGGACAAGCCAGTCCGGGCGGTCGGAGAACCGGCTGTGCCGGTAGGTCAGGGCGCACGCGGCGGCGGGCAGGGTGTGCTCCTCCCCCGCCCCGTCCAGGTAGGTGACGGCGGTGAGCACCTGCACCATCTCCCCGCCGTAGGCCCCGGCGTTCATCACCACGGCTCCGCCCAGTGTGCCGGGGATACCGTGGGCAAACTCCAGGCCGGTGAGCCCCCGGCCCAGGGCAGCGTTGGCCAGCCGGGCCAGGGTGATACCGCTCTCCGCCCGCAGACGGCAGTTGACCTCACGCACCTGATCCAGGCCGCACGCCTTGAGCACAAAGCCCTCATAGCCGTGGTCGGCCACCAGCAGATTGCTGCCGTTTCCCAGGAAAAAAGGGGCGATTCCAACCTCTGTGGCGGCCCGCACGGCGGCGGCGGCCTCCTTCCGGCTCCTGGGCAGCGCCATCAGCCGGGCCGGGCCGCCGATGCGGAACGTGGTGTGCCTCTTCATGGGCTCGTTTTCCCGCACCTCCAGGCCGGGTATCCGCCGCAGGGCACCCGCCAGTCTCTCAAATCGGTCCATAGCGACCTCCCACACGCAAAATACATTGGTTTATTATTATACCAGAATTCCGGCGGAAATAGAAGAGGACAGGCGTTTTTTCTCGCCTGCCCCCGTCCGGTCTATCCAAACCGCTCAAATTCCGCCCGGCCGCCCCGGAAGATGTTCAGATCAATGCGCCGCTGGGTCCCGTAGTAGCCCTCCAGCTCGGCGGAGTGGGAGTACTGCCAGAAGTCCCAGCCGGGCACCAGCGGGAACACCGTGGGGCTGGAGCACCAGATGGGATAGTCCCCGTAGCCGCCCCCAGCGATATAGCGGTAGTAAGAGCGGTAGGTCACGTAGAGGATGGGCTTGACGCCGTAGTGGGCCTCCAGCCGCTCCAGCAGGGGGTCCAGAATGGCCCGCACCCGCTCTTTCTCCGGCGGCGTGTCCAGATATTCCCCGTAGAACTCGATATCCACCACCGGGGGCAAGGCCCCCTCGGTCACCGGAACCGCAGCGATAAAGTTGTCCGCCTGGGTCTCGCCGGGGCTGTCATAGCTGAGGAAGTGATAGGCTCCCGCCCGCACTCCGGCCGCCGCCGCCCCGGCCCAGTTGGCGGCAAACCGCCTGTCCTGGAGGAGGGAGCCCTCCGTGGCCTTAATGAATGCAAAGTCCACCCCCTGCTCCGCCAGAACGGGCCAGTCCACCTCCCCCTGGTAGGAGGACACGTCCACGCCGAAGACCTCCCACTCGTCGGGGTCCGCTTCGTCGGGCAGAAGGATCAGGCCCCGCCAGCGCAGCAGGCCCAGGGTAACCAGCGCAGCGGCGGCTAAAAACAGGAGCGCCAGAAACAGCCGCCCCAGTACCCGAAGCAATTTTTTCAAAAGGCATCACCAGCCTCCATCATACGGCACTTTGCGCCTAAAGGCAATCAAAATTTTGCGATCCCGGGCCGGTTCGTTCGGGAAAAGGACCGCCAGCCGGGGCTCCGGCCTTGTCAGCCGGGGCGGAACGTGGTATGATTTGCTCCTGAACACAGGACAGAGGTCCCTGCTCCGCCGGGGCGCCTCTGGGGCGCTTAGGAAGGAGGTACCTATGCTTATTCGCAGAGCAGCGGAGAGAGACATCCCCCGCATCCATGAACTTTTGGCTCAGGTGGCTCAGGTGCATCACACCGGGCGGCCGGATCTCTTCCGGGCCAGGGGCAGAAAGTACACGGATGCCCAGTTGAGTCAGAAAATAAGCGATGAAAATGCACCCATTTTTGTGGCCGTGGACGGCGGGGAGCGGGTGCTGGGCTACGTCTTCTGTCAATTTGAGCAGTATGTCAATCACAACATCCTGACGGATGTAAAAACTCTTTACATTGATGATCTGTGTGTGGACGAGGCGCTTCGGGCACAGCACATCGGCGGGGCCCTCTATGCCTACGCGGCGGAATTCGCCCGGAAAAGCGGGTGCTATAATCTGACGCTCAATGTATGGAGCTGCAATCCCTCCGCCATAAAATTTTACGAATCCTGCGGTCTGAGGCCGCAAAAGGTCCATCTGGAAGCCCTCTTGAGTGCCGATGGGCCGGGCGCGGGGTCCGCAGAGGCGGCACCCATGATCCGGCCGGCGCGGCCCGACGATCTGCCCGCTCTGGGTCCCGTCTACGGCGCGGCCCGCCGCTTCATGGCCGAGCACGGCAACCCCACCCAGTGGAGCGACCGTTACCCCCTCCCGGAGGATCTGGAGGCGGATCTGCAGCGGGGTGAGCTGTACGTCTTTGACCAGGACGGAGTCATCCATGGGGCCTTTGTCCTCCGCCTGGGGGATGAGCCCAACTACCGCGTCATCGAGGGGGCCTGGCGCTCCGGCGCACCCTACGGCACCATCCACCGGGTGGCCGGCGACGGCACGGTTCACGGCCTGTTTGCCGCCTGTATGGACTTCTGTAAGAGACGCATGTCCCACCTGCGCATCGACACCCACGAGAACAACGCCGTCATGCGCCATCTGATCGCCAGGCACGGCTTTCTCCCCTGCGGCACCATCTATGTGGAGGACGGCACCCCCCGCCTGGCTTTCGACTGGCTGGCAGAATAAAACGGCCCCCGGGCGCTGCCCGGGGGCCGTTTTTATGATATGCGGGACGGGTAAAAGAACACCCGCAGGGAGCCGTCCCGTCCGGTGAGCACCTCCGCCTCCACCTCGTACACCTCCCGCAGAAAAGCGGGGGTAAGGAGCTCTTTGGGCGCGCCCTCCCCCACGATCACCCCGTCCTTCAATGCGTAGAGCCGGTGGCAGTAGGCCGCGGCCAGATTGAGATCGTGGATGGCGGCCACTACGGTACATCCGCTCCCCCGCACCAGCTCCATGAGCTGGAGCTGGTACTTGATGTCCAGGTGGTTGGTCGGCTCGTCCAGCACCAGCACCGCCGTCTGCTGGGCCAGGGCCCGGGCGATAAGCACCCGCTGCTTCTCCCCGCCGGACAAGGTGGAGAACCCCTGCTCCCGCAGGGAGGCCAGCCCGGTGTGCGCCAGGATCTCCCCTACCAGCGCCCGGTCCTCCCGGCTGTCGGTCTCCAGCAGCCGCTTGCGGGCCTGCCGCCCCATCATGACCACCTCCTCCACCGTGAAGTCGAAGGCGGCCTCCTGCTCCTGTACCATGACGGCAAGCCGCTGGGCCATCTCCCGGTTGCTCATGGCCAGCAGATCGTCCCCCATGAGGGTCAGCTCCCCCGCCTGGGGGCGGAGCACCTTGTAGACGTTTTTGAGGAACGTGGATTTGCCGCTGCCGTTGGGGCCGATGAGCCCGACGAACTCCCCCTTCTCCACCCGGAAATCCACGCCCCGGAGGATCTCCCGGCTGCGGATGCCGTACCGGACCTGTTTTGCCTCTATCATGGCGCAGACCCCCTACTGGAATTCATAGCGGCGCACCTTGATCATCCACAGGAACAGGGGCGCGCCCAGGAACGCCGTCAGGATTCCCACGGGGATCTCCGCCGGCGGCTTGATGATCCGGGCTCCCACGTCTACCCAGATGAGAAAGATGGCCCCGAACAGAGTGGCCAGGGGAACCAGCTTCCGGTGATCCGGCCCCACCACCGAGCGAACCAGGTGGGGGATGACCAGCCCCACAAAGCCGATGCAGCCGCTGACCGCCACCGAGGAGGCGGTCAGCAGGGCGGTGACGCCGATGAGCACATTGCGCACCACCGTCAGGTTGACTCCCAGGGTGACGGCGGAGCTGTCCCCCATCATCATGGCGTTGAGGGGCTTGGCCAGGGCCAGCATCAGCAGGAGGGCCGGAGGCACTAGGCCGGCCAGCAGGGGCACGTCGGCCCACTCCGCGCTGCCCAGTCCTCCCAGCATCCAGAAGGTGGCCTCCCGGACGGCGGCGTCGTCCGGGGCGGTATAGACGATGTAGTTGGTAAATGCCTGGAACATGGCGGATACCGCCACTCCCACCAGGATCAGCCGGATCGGCGTCACCGCATTTCGGGTGCGGGCCAGAAGGTACACCAGGAGGATGGACACCAGAGCCCCGGCAAAGGCGCCGGCGGACACCGACAGGCGGCCCAGCACAGGCAGGGACACCCCCAGCAGCATGGCCAGCACCGCGCCTAGTGATGCGCCGGAGGAAATGCCCAGCACATAGGGCTCGGCCAGCGGATTCTTGGTGAATGCCTGCATCCCCACGCCGGAAAGGGTGAGGGCCGCCCCCACCAGGGCCCCCAGCAGCACCCGCGGGGCCCGCAGGAACCAGACGATGTTCTGGGTGCTCTCCCGCACCCCCTCCAGGGGGAGCTCCGAGCCGGTCAGCAGGCCGCCCAGCCGGTGGAACATCACCCGCCACACCTCGGCAAAGGGGATGGCCACCGGCCCGGTGCCGATGCCGATGATGATAGATGCCAGGAGCACCGCTGCCAGCACCAGACAGGTCAGAAAGGTGTGAGTCTTCACCAGCCTGCAAAACTGCTTCATACCGCCCTCTTACGCGAAGCAGTCGGGGTGGAAGGCACGGGCAAACTTCTCCACCGTGTCGCCCGTCATGGAACTGGCAAAAGACTCGCACAGCGTCACGGAGATAATGCGGTCGTTCTGGATGGCGGGCACCGTGGCCAAGGCAGGGTTCTCCTTGAGCTGGGCAATCTTCTCCTCCAGAGAGGTATCGCCGTAGTCGTCGATGATGATCACCTCGGGGGCCCGCTCCACCACGGTTTCCCAGCTCACGGTGGCCCAGGTGGTGTCCAGATCGTTGAAGATGTTGACGCCGCCCGCGTGCTCGATGAGCTTGGAGGTGAAGTTGTTGCCGCAGGTGTAGGCGCCCTCCTCCTGGGCCATGTCAAAAACGAACACCGGGATGGCCTCCTGGCCCGTCACCGCCTCCTCGGCGGCGGCAATCTGGGCCTGCATGTCATTCACCAACTCCTCCGCCCGTTCTTCCACTTGGAAGATGCGTCCCAGGTTATAGAAATCCTGATATACGTCCTCCAAATCAGCCCCCAGCTTGTAGCCCTCGATGGAGGACAGGGACATAATTCCGTACTGGGAGAGGGTGTCATGTTCCGTGTTATATTTCTCACTGAAGGCGCTGGAGCGGCCGTAGACGAAGTCCGGCTCCAGGCTCAAAACGGTCTCCAGGGAGATGTAGGTCTCCGCCACCTCGGGGATGGCCTTGTACTCCGCGTCCCACTTGGGGTTGATGTCGGAGTTGGTGTAGGCGGTGGCGATGATCTTATCCCCCAGCCCCAGGGCCATCAGTTGGTCGCCCGCGTTGGCGTTGGCGGCGATGACCTTTTCGGGCACGTGGGTAAATGTGACCTCCGCGCCGTCCTTGGTGGTCAGGGTAAAGGGAAATCCCTCGGTGTTTGCCGGGGTTTCCGCGCCCTGGACATCCCCCGCAGGGGTGGGGCTGGCCGCCGGGGCCGGATTCTGGCCGGCGGTGCCGCAGGCCGTCAGGCCCAGGGCGAGGGCGAGGGTCAGGGGTACGAGCTTTTTCATGATAATCCTCCTTTTTTGTGCTGTGGACAGAAAAATCCCGCTTTCCGACGGAAAGCGGGACTGCTCATCGCCATGGGCACAATCGGACCACACGGCGGCAAACAGACAGGCTACTTTCTGCGGAAGACACCTATCCTTCTGCACAGACAGCAGGTTTCCTGACTTACGGCTCTCCGCCGGGCCGCGCCTTCTCGTGTCTCCACAATGGCGTCTGCGGCCGGCTCCCCGCTTACAGTGACCGGATCGTTCGGGATTTGCACCCGATTCCCTTTTACCCGCCCCGGAGGGCGGCACTGTCCATGCTATCAAGTTGTCGGAAGACATACTACGCCAATTTTTCCCCTTTGTCAAGGGGCGGGGCGCTCCTCATCCAAGAGCATCCGCGCCGCGTCTGCCAGAGGGATGCGGCGGTCCATGCTCCGCCGCCGGAGGGCCCGGTGGGCCTCCTCCTCGGTCATGCCGTTCCGCGCCATCAGCCGCTCCTTGGCCCGCTCCACCACCTCGCGCTCCTCACGGCTCCGCCGGGGCGGCAGGAGGGCTCCGGCCTCCTCGCCCAGCCGAAGCAGCTCCTCCACCGCGGCGAGCAGCTCCCGCCTGCCTGCGGGGGCGGAGAGGCGGAGGAGTCCAGGGCGCTCCGGCACCAGCTCCAGCAGGCCGCGGGGGGCCAGCAGCAGCACCGTGCAGAAGCCGGGCAGTTCCCCGGCCAGCTCCTCCGCCGTCCCATCCGGGAACTTATAGCCGCACACCACGGTGGTGAGCCGCTGCTGGCGGACCAGGCGCTTGACCTGATCCGCGGAGCGGCAGAGCAGGCAGGCGGCCGTCCCGGAGCTCTCCAGCAGCTCCTTGAGTCTCCGGCCGTTTTTCTCGCCCTCAAAGGCGACGACCACCGTCTCCACGGGGCCTTAATAGTTGATGATGTACTTCTCCCGCTCCCAGGAGGACACGCGGGTGCGGTACTCGTCCCACTCCCGCCACTTGCCCGTCAGGTAGTTGGCGGCCACGTGCCCGCCCAGGGTGTCCAGGATCAACTGGTCGGCCTCCAGGGCGCGGAGGGCCTCCTCCAGGGAGCCGGGCAGACTCTCGATGCCGTGGGCCTTCCGGGCGGCGGCGTCCATGGCGTAGATGTTCTCGGTGATCTCCGCCGGGGGCGTCATGCCCTTCTCGATGCCGTCCAGGCCGGCGGCCAGGCAGACGGCGAAGGCCAGGTAGGGGTTGCAGGAGGGGTCGGGGGAGCGCAGCTCCACCCGGGTGCCCTGCCCCCGGCTGGCGGGGATGCGGATGAGGGCGGAGCGGTTGGAGGCCGACCAGGCCAGGTAGCAGGGGGCCTCGTAGCCGGGCACCAGCCGCTTGTAGGAGTTGACCAGGGGGTTGGTCACCGCCGCCATGCCCCGCACATGGTGGAGCAGTCCGGCGATGAAGCTGTACGCCTCTTTGGACAGGCCGCGGGGATCGTCGGGGTCGTAGAAGGCGTTTTTGCCGTTGCGGAACAGGGACATGTTGGTGTGCATACCGGAGCCCGCTATCCCGAAGATAGGCTTGGGCATGAAGGTGGCGTGGAGGCCGTTGCGCTGGGCCAGGGTCTTGACCGCCAGCTTAAAGGTCATGATGTTGTCGGCGGCGTGGAGGGCCTCGGCGTACTTGAAGTCGATCTCATGCTGGCCCTGGGCGCACTCGTGGTGGCTGGCCTCGATCTCAAAGTCCATCTGCTCCAGCGCCATGCAGATCTCCCGCCGGGTGGACTCCCCGTGATCCAGGGGGCCCAGGTCGAAGTAGCCCGCCTCGTCGTTGGTCTGGGTGGTGGGCTTGCCCTCCTCGTCGGTCTTGAACAGGAAGAACTCCGCCTCCGGGCCCACATTGAAACGGTCGTAGCCCATGTCGTTGGCCTTCTGGATCACCCGCTTGAGCACATAGCGGGGGTCGCCCACGAAGGGGGTTCCATCGGTGTTGTATACGTCGCAGATCAGCCGGGCCACTTTACCGTGGCTGGGCCGCCAGGGGAAGATACGGAAGCTCTTCAGATCCGGGTAGAGGTACTGGTCAGACTCGTCAATGCGGACGAAGCCCTCAATGGAGGAGCCGTCGAACATACACTGGTTGCTGACCGCCTTTTCAATCTGGGACGCGGTGATGGCAACGTTTTTGAGCATGCCGAAAATGTCGGTAAACTGCAAGCGCACGAACTCGATTTCCTCTTCCCGGACGATGCGGATGATGTCCTCTTTGCTGTAGACCCCCATGGTCTGCCGCCCCTTTCGCTTTAAAAATGAAGGCGCTCCGCCCTTGGGGTCGGAACGCCTTTGTTCACAACGATTGTCGTAAGTATACCGTGTTCCGCCTCCCTCTGTCAAGGGCTTTGGGCCTCCCTTTCCGCACTTTGTGACAACTATCCGGGCCCTCTCCCCCTTCCCACGCCCCCTTTTATGCAATTTTCTCCGCCCTTCTGGAAAAAATATGCCGGAATGTCCTCCCTCTCTTGCTTTTTCCCGCTGTTCAGGGTAAAATAAGAGTTCGTATCGAGATAAAGGAGTGAATTTACATGCCAGAAGAGCTGAAACCCACCATGACGCAGAACTTCATCCATGATTTCATTGACGAGGACATCGCCCAGGGTGGTCAGTTCCAAGGCATGACCGTCCACACCCGGTTCCCGCCGGAGCCCAACGGCTACCTGCACATCGGCCATGCCAAGGCGATCTTCGTGGACTTCGGCACCGCCGAGAAGTACGGCGGCCTGTGCAACCTGCGCATGGACGACACCAACCCCACCAAGGAGGACGTGGAGTACGTGGAGGCCATCCAGGAGGACATCCACTGGCTGGGCTACGACTGGGGCGGCCGCTTCTTCTTCGCCTCCGACTACTTTGAGAAGATGTACGAGTACGCCGTGGAGCTCATCAAAAAGGGCCTGGCCTACGTGTGCGAGCTGACCCCCGAGCAGTTTAAGGAGTACCGCGGCGACGTGAACACTCCCGCCCGCTCCCCCTTCCGCGACCGGCCCATCGAGGAGTCTCTGGACCTCTTCGCCCGGATGCGCGCCGGCGAGTTCCCCAACGGGGCCATGACCCTGCGGGCCAAGATCGACCTGGCCAGCGGCAACTTCAACATGCGCGACCCGGTGCTCTACCGCATCAACCACATGCACCACCACCGCCAGGGGGACAAGTGGTGCATCTACCCCATGTACGACTTCGCCCACCCCCTGGAGGACGCGCTGGAGGGGATCACCCACTCCCTCTGCTCCCTGGAGTTTGAGGATCACCGCCCCCTCTACGACTGGGTGATCGCCAACTGCCCCGTCCCCGCCAAGCCCCGGCAGATCGAGTTCGCCCGCCTGGGTATCAACTACACCGTGATGAGCAAGCGCAAGCTCCGCCAGCTTGTGGAGGAGGGCCGGGTGTCCGGCTGGGACGACCCCCGCATGCCCACCCTCTGCGGCCTGCGCCGGCGGGGCTACACCCCCCGGGCCATCCGCAATTTCTCCGAGCGCAACGGCGTGAGCAAGGCGGCCTCCACCGTGGAGTACGCCTTTTTGGAGCACTGCCTGCGGGAAGACCTGAACGAGACCGCCCAGCGGCGCATGGCGGTGCTCCGCCCGGTACGCCTCATCATCACCAACTACCCCGAGGGGCAGAGCGAGACCTTCTCCGTGGAGAACAACCCCAACCGCCCGGAGGACGGCGCGCGGGAGGTCACCTTCTCTCGGGAGCTGTATATCGAGGCGGAGGACTTTCTCCCCGCGCCGGTGCCCAAGTACAAGCGCCTCTACCCCGACGGGCCGGAGTGCCGCCTCAAGGGCGCCTATGTGATCAAGTGCACCGGCTATGAGACCGACGCGGCGGGCAACGTCACCGCCATTCTGGCCGAGTACGATCCGGACAGCCGGGGGGGCGACCCCGCCGACGGCCGCAAGGTGAAGGGGGCCACCATCCACTGGGTGGACGCCGCCACCGCCGTGGACGCCGAGGTGCGGCTGTACGACAACCTGTTCACCGACGCCGAGCCGGACGCCGGGGACAAGAACTTCCTGGACTGCCTCAACCCCAGCTCCCTGGAGGTGCTCCCCCACGCCAAGGTGGAGGCGGGCCTGGCCGGCGCGGAGGCCCCCGCCTCCTTCCAGTTCCTGCGCCAGGGCTACTTCTGCGTGGACAACAAGGACAGCGCCCCCGGCCATCTGGTGTTCAACCGCTCGGTGAGCCTCAAGGACTCCTTCAAATTTTAAGCCACAGAACGGCGGCGGGCGACCGCAGGTCACCCCGGCCTGCGGCCGCCCGCCTTTTTCGCAAAACAACTGGAGGTATGCGTGATGAAAAAGTATCTCTTCCGCAACGACTACTCCTTCGGCGCCCACCCCAAGGTTCTGGAGGCGGTGTGCGCCGTCAACCTGGAGGGCAACCACGGCTACGGCGACGACGGGTACACCGCCCGGGCCAAGGAGCGCATCCGGGAGGTGTGCGGCTGCCCCGACGCCATGGTGGAGTTCCTCATCGGCGGCACCCAGACCAACGTGGTGGCCTGCTCCTTCCTGCTCAAGCCGTGGGAGGCGGCCATCTGCCCCGACTCCGGCCACCTGAACGGCCACGAGGTGGGCGCGTTTGAGGCCACCGGCCACAAGATCCTCCCCGTGCCCGTGGGCGGCGACGGCAAGATCACCCCGGAGATGCTGCCTCCCCTGCTGGCCCTCCACCAGGACCCCCATCTGACCAAGCCGGGCCTGGTCTACATCTCCAACGCCACCGAGAATGGCGCGGTGTACACCAAGGCGGAGCTGACCGCCCTGTACGCCTTCTGCCGGGAGAACGGCCTGCTCCTCTTCGTGGACGGCGCCCGGCTTGGGGCCGCCCTCACCTCCGAGGCCAACGATCTGACCCTGCCTGAGTTCGCCCGCCTGTGCGACGCCTTCTACATCGGCGGCACCAAGAACGGCGCCATGTTCGGCGAGGCCCTGGTGATCACCCGGCCCGAGCTGACCGACGGCTTCTTCCGCATGAAGAAGCGCATGGGCGCGGTGATGGAGAAGGGGTGGATTCAGGGCGTCATGTTCCAGGCCCTGTTCACCGACGACCTCTACTTCCACATGGCCCGCCACGCCAACGAGATGGCCGCCCGCCTCCAGGACGGGCTGAGGGCCAAGGGGTGGACGCTGTGGGTGGACTCCCCCACCAACCAGGTGTTCGCCGTGGTGGACAACGCCCTCAAGCCCCAGCTCGACGCGGTGTGCGATTACGAGGACTGGTGCCCCTATGACGGGAGCCATACCGTGGTGCGCTTCGTCACCTGTTTCCAGACCTCCCAGGAGGACGTGGACGGCCTGCTCGCCGCCCTGCCCGACTTGCACTGAGCTCCTTTTCTTCCCCGAGGCCAGGCCTCGGGGAAATTTTTTTGCCTGTTCCGTAACCAAACCGCCCCCGCTTCGTATATACTGATAGAACCGGTTCTTGGAGAGGAGGGGGACAAGCTGGACGAGATCACGCTGGCAAAGAAGCTCCGGCAGGGCAGCCGCCTGGCCCTGGAGCGGGCCATCGACCGCTTCACCCCCTATGTGAGCGCCGTCGTGGTGCGGGTGCTGGCCGGGCAGGGCGCCCGGGAGGACGTGGAGGAGCTGACCGCCGACGTATTCCTGGCCCTGTGGGCCCACGCCGGGGAGCTGAACCCGGAGCAGGGCCTGCGGCCCTGGCTGGGGACGGTGGCCCGGAACAGGGCGGCGGACTGGCTGCGCACCCACAAAGAGGCCGCCCCTCTGCCGGAGGACACCGCCGCCCCCGGCGGCGCGGACCCCCAGGCCGAGGCGGAGCGGCGGGAGTGGGCGGCCCGGCTGTGGGACGCGGTGGAGGGGCTGGACGAGCCCGACCGCACCCTGTTCCTGCGCTATTACTACTGCGGCGACAAGCTCAAGGACATCGCCCGTGCCCTGGGCCTGACCCAGACCGCCGCCAAGCAGCGGCTGTTCCGGGGGCGGAAGACCCTGCGGGATACATTGACGAAAGGAGGGGTGGAGGCGTGAGAGACCGGATGCAGGAGCTGTGGGACGGCGCAGTACCGGTGGGCGTGCCCTGTCCCCAGGCCGACCCGGCGGCGGTCAAGCGGCGGGTCAACGCCGCGCTGAACGCCGTCCCCTCGGAAAGGAGAGCCTATATGAGACAGAAACTCCGATTTGCCGCGGCGGCGGCCGCCATCGCGGCCCTGCTGGCCGGCTCCGCCCTGGCCGTAGCCAGCCGGTGGAACGTGCTGGACTTCTACTTTGAGGGGGACAATACCCCGGTTGAGGACTACGTAAGCCATGAGACATATTCCATCCGTGACGACAACTACACCCTGTCGGTGATCAGCTCGGTGGCGGACACCAGCTCCGCCTATCTGCTGGTCACCATTGAGGCCAAAAATGACGCGGCAACAGCCGCCCTCATGGCGGATGACTTCGAGAACATGGACACCTTCTCTGTCCGTGCTCTGGAGAACGAGGCCGTCAAGCCGGAGCCCACTCCTACCGGAAACGGCCCTGCCGTCGAGATGCCCGTGGCAGGTGGATTCAGCTATGGGGAAAAGGAGGCGCTGCGCACGGAGACCTCCCGCACCTACAGTATGAGAGTCGATGAGCTGAATGCCGCCGTCTACGCCGTGCAGCTCCGGCTGGGCCTTATGAAGGAGGGCTCCTACGTGGAGATTCCCGTGGAACTGGTAGAGCCTGTTACCGTGGAGGTTAATGCTGAGGGTACCGGTTCCGGCACCTTTGATCACATTGAGGGTGGTGCCCCTGTTACCCTGGAAACCGTGAGTCTGTCTCCTCTCTCCATTCAGATGGAATACTCCTTTGCCGACGCGGACGGCGACGCTTTCCCCCTGCTTTTCTTCCGCATGACCGACGGCTCCCTGTGCGGCTGGGGGCAGATCGTGGGCGACAATTTGCTTGGCCCCACCTCCTGGAACGATCGAGGCACAATCCATTGCGACTACGCCCATCCGCTCCGCTCTGTGCTGGAGCTCTCCCAGGTGGATGCGGTAGTGTTCAACGGCATGGCCTATCCCCTGGACGGCGGCAGACCAGAGCCTGTAGAGATAGATCCCGCCCTCTATCCCTTCCAGATCCCGTTGATGGACCGCCTGTCGGAGGGCGGCGGCTACAGCGTCCCCGTCCGGGCCCTGTGTGAAGGGCTGGGGGTGGACTGCGTATGGAGCAACGAGGCCCAGACCGCCGCCATGACCTACCGGGGCGTCACCATCATTCTGACGCCGGGCAGCACCACCGCTCTGGTAGACGGACAGCCGGTGGAGATGCTTGAAGCCCCCGCCGCCCAGGACGGGAAGCTGGCCGCCTGCTACGCTGTGTTTGAGGATGCCTGGCAGGTCTCCATGAGCGCGGCCTATGACAACTGGCCCTCCGACAACGCCCAGCGGGTAGCCTGGCTGGTGATCCCCTGAGCCGGGCGGACAAAAAACGGAGCCCGGCGCGCTTTGTGCGCCGGGCTCCGTTTTCACATTTTCTCACAGCTCCAGGCTATCCACCACGCCCCGCAGGGTGGCGGCGGAGTCCCGCAGGGCCTCCCGCTCTGCCGGGGAGAGGGGGATCTCCAGGGTGTCCTCCACCCCGTTCCGGCCCACCACGGCGGGTATGCTCATGCACAGGCCGTCGATGCCGTACTGGCCCTGGAGCAGGTTGGACACCGGGAGCACCGAGTGCTCGTCCCGCACGATGGCGCGGACGATGCGCTCCACCGCCATGGCCACGCCATAGTAGGTGGCCCCCTTGCGGCGGATGATCTCATAGGCGCTGTCCCGCACCTCCCGCTGGAGCCACTCGTCGGCCTTGTCGTGCTCGTAGTAGCCCCGCAGCTCGCAGAAGTGATCCAGGGAGATGCCGGACACGTTGGCCCCGCTCCACACCGCCAGCTCGCTGTCGCCGTGCTCGCCGATGATGAAGGCGTGGACGCTGCGGCTGTCCACCCCCAGGCGCTCCCCCAGCAGGTACTTGAGCCGGGCGGTGTCCAGCACCGTGCCCGAGCCCAGCACCCGGTTGGCCGGGTAGCCGGACAGCTTCCACGCCGCCCAGGTGAGCACGTCCACGGGATTGGACACGATGAGCAGGATGGCGTCCCTATTGCGCCGGGCGATCTCCGGGATGATACTCCTGAAAATGGCCACATTCTTGTGCACCAGATCCAGCCGGGTCTCCCCCGGCTTCTGCCCCGCACCGGCGGTGACGATCACCAGGGCGCAGTCGGCCACGTCATCGTAGTCCCCCGCCCGGATGTCCATGGGGTGGGTGAAGGGCAGGCCGTGGGACAGATCCATGGCCTCCCCCTCCGCCTTGTCCCGGTTGGCGTCGATGAGCACCAGCTCGGAAAAGATGCCGCTCTGCATCAGCGTGAACGCAATGCTGGAGCCTACAAAGCCGCAGCCGATGACGGCCGCCTTCTGAATGTTATTCAACCTGCATGCCTCCTTTGGAAACCAGTATGCCCACTTTATTTCCCTTTCTATATTATACTATTCCTATATGTTTTTCAATCTTTATTTCCACTACAGATGCCGTAGACCGGCCCGGTAACGGCGCAGGGCGTCCTCGTGCTCCGGGCGGCAGGCCCGCGCCAGCTTGGCGGCCACGGCGTCCCGCTCCTCCGGCAGAAAGCCGTGAACCGAAACCGCGTTGGAGGCGCCCAGGGCCGCAAAATAGAGGGGCCGCTCCAGGTGCTCCACCAGGGTTTTCAGCTCCTCCAGCTTCTCCACTTCCCCTGCCTCCGTCCACCGGCCGGCCTGCATCTCCGAAAAAAGCCGGGACTGGGGATAGACCGTCAGCATGGAGCTGCCCAGGATGCGGGGGCTGGTCTGATTGAACACCGACGCGCTGGCCAGGGCCGCCGCCTCTCCGCATCCGGCCCCGGCGATTCCAGCCAGATAGAAAAAGTGATAGGCGATGCCCGCTTCGTCCAGCCGGTGCGCCTGTTCCACGATGTCCCGCGCCTGATAGCCTTTGTCCATGAAGAGCAGCGCCGGATCGTATCCCGTCTCCACGCCGATGGTCAGGCCGTCGTACCCCAGGCGGCGGAGCTCCCGGAGCGCTTCATCGGTTTTCCGTCCCACATCGGTCACCCGCGCGAAGCAGCCGATGGTCCGGCACTCCGGGAAGTACTTGCGGATGCGCCCCGCGATGGCCTTCAGCCGCTCCGTCTGAAGCGCAAAGGGGTTTGCCCCCACCAGAAAGACCCGCTGGACGAGCTGTCCCCGGAGCAGCTCCTGGGCCTCGGCCAGATCCGCCTCAATGTCCTCCAGGGGAGAGAGCCGGAAGCGGAAGGGCAGCTCGTCGTAAAGCGTGCAGAACTTGCAGCGGTGGTGGGTGCAGCCGGCGGCCGCCTCCAGCAGCAGGGAGCCGGATTCATAGGGCGGACGCCAGATGGTGCCTGTGTAGTGCATGGCAGTTTGCCTCCTTGTGGTTTGTCCCGTTCAGCATAGCCTGCCCCCGCCCGTTCTTCAAGTACGGTCTTTTTTGCGCCCCGGTATCTTTTTTGATCCTGTCTTGCTTTTTTCCGGTTTCCCGCTATAATGTCAGGACAGGGAGGGAACGCAATGGCAGACAACAAATTCCAGACGCCGGAGGCGCTGGCCCGCTGCCTTCCCATGAGCCGCCTGCAGGCGGTGCTCAGCGGGAAGTGGAAAATCCTGATCCTGTGGTATGTGGCCCTCTACCGGGTACAGCGCTTCGGAACGCTGCTGCGCCGCCTGGACGGCATCACCCAGTCCACCCTGACCCGGCAGCTCCGTGAGCTGGAGGCCGACGGCTTTCTCCACCGGGAGGTCTATCCCGAGGTTCCGCCCCGGGTGGAGTACACCCTCACGGCCATGGGCGAGAGCTTTCTGCCTGTGCTGAACCACATGCTGCTGTGGAGCGAAACGCACCTCTGCCCGCCGGATTACGTCAACCCCTACCAGGACGGGGAGCGCGGCCCGCTCCCCGGAGCCGAGGCATAGGAGACGCAGCGGGGCCCGGACGGTTCCGGGCCCCGCCAGCGTGTCGAAAAAGTGGCAGCGCCACTTTTTCGAGAAAGACAGCATGGCGGAAGGGACTCGATTTCCAGCAAAATAGTCGCCACTTCCGCCATGAGAGGGGTCATTTCCGAGGCACATGTCCCCGGAAACGACGGATTTTTGCTTTATTCCTGCGGCTGCGGCCGCAGGAACTCTGCGCGGCTTTCCTTTGCGGGAGGTCTTTGACAGGCCAGAGGCCCGGAACCATACGGTTCCGGGCCTCGTCTCGTCGCTGTACTGTCTCAGTTCAGGAAGTCCTTCCGCTTCTTGGAGCGACTGGGGTGGCGCGCCGTCGTCGCGGGCTGCGCATTCCTCGCCTCCGCCGGACGGCGAAGGCTCCCTCGCTCCTCCTCTCCCCACGGGACCCGCTTGCGCTGGGCTCCCGCGGGGACCCCGAAACTGCGCCCAATGCCTGACGGCATCAAAAAAGAATCAGTTCAGGAAGTCCTTCAGCTTTTTGGAACGGCTGGGGTGGCGCAGTTTTCTCAGGGCCTTAGCCTCGATCTGGCGGATGCGCTCACGGGTGACGTTGAACTCCTTGCCCACCTCCTCCAGGGTGCGGGTGCGGCCGTCCTCAATGCCGAAGCGCAGCTTGAGCACCT
>CABVDR010000012.1 GCA_902497145.1 uncultured Oscillospiraceae bacterium | reverse complement strand
CCGACCAGGGCAACGTCTACGCGCTGTACAACATGGGCTGGTATCTGGAACAGGCGGGAGAGCTGGATCAGGCCCGGGACTGCTACGAAAAGGCCAAGGCCCAGGGCATGGGCAGCGCCTACTGGTCCCTGGGCCGGATGTACGAGGAGGGCCGGGGTACAGACCAGAACCTGGAGCAGGCCTACACCCTTTACCGAGAGGGAGCCAAACAGGGCAATGTGAACTGCATCTGCCGTCTGGTGCGGTGCCTGGCCCAGGGGCTGGGCACACAGCAGGATCTGCCCCGAGCCCTGAAGCTGGCCGCGGAGCTGATGGCGGAAGATCTGCCACCCCAGGTGCTGGACAACTACGGCTGCCGGGAGGAGCTGGAGATGCTCCGGGCGCTGATCAACCACATGGTCATCCAGGAGTAACAAAAATTCCCCGGCTGGGCCGGGGAATTTTTTTGCTCCTTATTTCTGCTGCCGGTCCGCTCTGCTCGCCTTGGAGGAGGTCAGCCGGCGGCAGATCCCTTGCCGAAGGCTGCCCGCCCACACCTCCATGCCGGTCTCTGCCAGTGCCTGAGCAAACCGCTCCGCTTGGATCCAGTCCGCCTGGGACTCCACTTGGTTTAAAAACACCTGCCCAGCCAGGCCCTCCCGGACGACAGCCTGGGCGGCCAGCTCCGGGGTGACCCGGTCCTCCGGCGCTGCGCCTGTGAGGGCACAGAAGCGCTCCGGGCGGTGGACCGTCTGATGGATCGGTACGCCAAAACCGGAGGCTCCCACCACCAGAATGGTCTGTCCGCTCTCCGGGGGAATCACCGGTTCGTGGGGGGCGTGGGCTTTCAGCGGGAGGCGCTTGGAGCCGTCCGCCTCCACCAGCACCCAAGGGGCCAGCCCACGGAGCTGGGCGAAGGGCAGGGCGGGGGCAGTGAGTTTGCCGTCTCCGTTGGGCCGCCCCAGGCACACCACCCGATGGCGGGAGAGGGCGGCTTGGATTTCCCCGGCATCGTCCCCGGGGAGCAGGGGATACTGAGGGAAGGGAAACATGTGGGTGGTGGTACACAGGATCACCGACCTGGACAGCTCCTGGGCCAGAACGGACAGCAGGGTGGTCTTACCCCCGCTGCCCATCACCGCCACCACTCCGCTTGGAATGTGCAGCATCTGAGAAACCATAAGATCCTCCTTTCTCCCACGGGCCATTCGTTGACGGAATTTTGAAACCATTATATAATAAATCGTTCTTTCAGGGAACTTTTTTGTCCCCACGATACGGGATAAAAAGGTAATCCACAAGGTAGGAGTGAGGTAGTCATGACAATCGACGCAAGAGGAAAGGCCTGCCCCCAGCCCGTGGTGCTGGCCCTGCATGCCCTGGCGGACTTGAAAGAGGGCGAAATGCTGGAGGTCTGGGTGGACAACGACGCGGCGGTGGAGAACCTAAAGCGTATGGCCGCCCAGAAGGGCCGTCCCGCTGCGGTACAGCCGGAGTCCGACTTCTGGCGGGTGCTTATCGGCGAGGGCGCCCAGGACGTCCCCCAGAGCGCCGCGCAGCCCGGCTGCGGCTGCACCGTGATGGGGACCGACACCGTGGTGGCGGTGGGCACCGACGTGATGGGCCGGGGGAGTGAGGAGCTGGGTCGCGCCCTGCTCAAAAGCTTCCTCTACGCCTTGGCCCAGCTGGAGACCCCGCCCCGCACCTTGCTGTTCTTCAACGGCGGCGCCAAGCTGACGGTGGAGGGGAGCCAGTCCCTGGAGGACCTGCGGGAGCTGGAGAGCCGAGGCACCGAGATCCTCACCTGCGGCACCTGCCTGGACTACTACGGCCTGAAGGAGAAGCTGGCGGTGGGCAGCATCACCAACATGTACCGCATCGCCGAGATCCTCACTCAGGCCGACCGGCTGGTGAACCTGTGATCTACCTCAACAACGCCGCCACCACTCTGCAAAAGCCCCCCTGTGTGGCCCAGGCGGTGATGAAGGCCATGGAGGGACAGGGGAGCTGTGCCCGGGGAGGCCACACCAGCGAGCTGTCTGCCGCCCGCACCGTCTTTCACACCCGGGAGGCCCTGGCCAGGTTGTTTGGGTTCCCCCACCCGGAGCGGGTAGTCTTTACCGCCAACGCCACTCAAGCGCTGAACACGGCCCTGTGGGGCTTTTTGAAGCCCGGCGACCATGTAATTGCCACCGACTGGGACCACAACTCCGTGCTGCGGCCTCTTCATGCCCTTGCCCGGGAGAGAGGGGTAAAGGTAGATTACCTGTCAGCCAACCGGCAGGGACAGCTGGAGTATGACTTGCTGGAGGACCTGCTGTGTCCCAGCACAAAACTGCTGGTGGGCACCCACGCCTCCAATCTGACTGGCAATCTGCTGGATGTGGCGCGCATGTCCGCCTTTGCCAAAGAGCACGGCCTTGTTTTCCTGCTGGATGCGGCCCAGACAGCGGGGAGTACCCCCATCGCCATGGAGGAGATGGGCGTCCATTTGCTGGCCTTCACCGGCCACAAGGGGCTGATGGGCCCCCAGGGGACTGGCGGGCTGTGCGTGGCCCCGGGCGTGGAGCTGCGGCCCCTCCTCTCCGGCGGCACTGGAGTACGTTCCTTTGAGGAGGATCAGCCAGCGGAGTACCCGGAGCACCTGGAGGCTGGCACCCTCAACGGCCACGGCCTGGCCGGGCTGGGGGCGGCGGTGGACTTCATCCTAGAGACCGGAGTGGAGGACATCCACGCCCACGAGCTTGCCTTGACAGAGCGCTTTGTCCGGGGACTTCGGGATATCCCTGGCGTGACCCTCTACGGCGATTTCTCCGGAGATCGTGCCTCGGTGGTGGCCCTCAATCTGGAGGGCTGGGACCCGGCCACGGCGGCGGACGAACTGTCGGTGCAATACGACATTGCTGTGCGGCCCGGCATCCACTGCGCCCCCCGGATGCACCGGGCGCTGGGTACCCAGGATACGGGCTGCCTGCGGTTCTCCTTCGGCTGGTACACCACGGAGCAGGACATTGACGCGGCCCTGTCCGCTTTAAGGGAGATGAGTGAATGAGAGCCAAGAAGCCCACCCTGGTCATCACCTTTCCCACCACCACCGCCGCCCTGAGGTGGGAGCGGCAGTGTATGGCCAAAGAAGTTCCCGGCCGACTCATCCCCGTACCGGTGACCATCACCGCCAACTGCGGCCTGGCCTGGGCCATGCCGCCCGATGCGCGCGGGCGGCTGGGGGAGCTGGAGGGACTTCCTTACTCCGCCCTCATCGAGATGGAGCTGTAAAAAAGGAGAGAGACACATGCTGGTTGTCATTCGCGGCGCAGGGGACATTGCCTCTGGCATTGCCCTGCGCCTATACCGGGCTGGAATCCGTCTGGTCCTTACTGACCTTCCAAATCCCACGGCGGTGCGCCGCACCGTCTGCTTTTCCGAGGCCATCCGTCTGGGAGAGGGCCGGGTGGAGGACGTCACCGGCCGCCTGGCCCACAGCCCTCAGGAGGCTCTGGAACTGGCCAAGCAGGGGATCGTCCCCGTGCTGGCCGACCCGGAGGGGGCGTGCATTGCGGCCCTGAAGCCAGACGGGGTGGTGGACGCCATCCTGGCCAAGAAAAACCTGGGTACCCATAAAGGTATGGCCCCGGCGGTCATCGCCGTGGGGCCGGGCTTTACTGCCGGAGTGGACTGCCACGCGGCGGTGGAGACCATGCGGGGCCACACCCTGGGCCGGGTGCTGTACACCGGCTCTCCCATTCCCAACACCGGCGTGCCGGGGAACATCGGGGGCTACACCGTGGAGCGGGTGCTCCGCGCCCCCGCAAGCGGCGTGTTCCGTCCCTGTCTGGAGATCGGCGCTATGGTGAAGGCAGGGGAGGTGGCCGCCCTGGTGGACGGCAAGCTCATGCTGTGCACCATTGACGGCTGTTTGCGCGGCCTGCTCCAGGACGGCATCGAGGTGTTTGAGGGCATGAAATGCGGGGATATCGACCCCCGGTGTCAGCCCGACCACTGCCGCACCGCCTCGGACAAGGCCCTGGCGGTGGGGGGCGGTGTGCTGGAGGCCCTGCTCCACCTCACAAAGGCACTGGAGGGCTAAGAATGGACGAAATCAAACTGACCAAGCTGGCCGAGTGCGCCGGGTGCGGGGCCAAGGTGGGGGCGGGGGAGCTGAGCAAGCTGCTGGAGGGCCTGAAGGTCCGCCGGGATCCCAATTTGCTGGTGGGCTACGACCGCAGCGACGACGCGTCGGTCTACCAGCTCTCCGACGAGCTGGCTCTAGTACAGACGGTGGACTTCTTCCCGCCCATCGCCGACGACCCCTACACCTTCGGGGCCATCGCCGCAGCCAACGCTCTGTCTGACGTATACGCCATGGGCGGAGAGCCCAAGCTGGCCCTCAACGTAATGGCAGTGCCGGAGGACATGCCCAAGGAGGCGGTCCACGCCATTTTGCGGGGCGGCTATGAAAAGGCCTACGAGGCTGGGGCCATCATTACCGGCGGCCACAGCATCTACGACAAGGAGCCCAAGTATGGCATGGCGGTCACCGGATTTGTCCATCCGGACAAGCTGCTCACCAACTCCGGAGCTCAGAGTGGGGATGTACTGATCTACACCAAGCCCGTGGGCATCGGGGTGCTCACCGCCGGGATCAAGGGCGGGTTGACTGATGAGGAGACCCGAACCTTTGCCGAGGGGCTGATGATGACCCTGAACAAGTACGCCCGGGACATTATGGTAAACTACCGGGTCCACGCCTGCACCGACGTCACCGGCTTTGGTATGCTGGGCCACCTGCTGGAGATGGCCCAGGGGAGCGGGGCGGAAATCCATCTGGATCTATCCGGGATCACATTTATCCCTCAGGCCCTGGAACTCTCCCGGCTGGGGGTATTGCCCGCCGGGGTATACCGCAACCGCCACTTTGCTGAAACGTGGGTGGAGGCGGGGGAGACGGAGCTTGCTGTCCAGGACTTGCTCTACGATCCCCAGACCTCCGGCGGCCTGATGATGGCCGTCCACCCGGAGGACGCGCCCGCCCTGCTGGAGGCGCTGCGCAGGGATGACCGGGTCCCAGCCCCCCAGGTGGTGGGCCGGGTGGCCCCATGGCAGGGTGACAAGCGCATCTACTTGCAGTAGGAGGAAATCATGACCGATTACGCCTTATTTTCCGCTTTGACAGACTGTGTACGCCAGGGCGGTGCTCCGGTGCTATGCACCATCGTGGACAGCGCAGGATCGGCTCCCCGGGGAGCGGGGGCCAGGATGGCCCTGCTGCCAGACGGCTCCTGGCTGGGCACCGTGGGGGGCGGCGCAGTGGAGAATCTGGTCCAGCAGCGGGCTTCCCAGGTAATGGACGGCACAGCACAGGGCGGACTGGAACACTACTCCCTGGGGGGAGAGGCCAGCCGCACCGGCATGGTGTGCGGCGGGGCAGTGACGGTGTGCATCCAGTCTCTGGGCACGGAGCAGCTGCCTGCCCTGGAGCGTCTTACCGACTTTCTGCAAAGCGGAACTCCTTGCTCACTATTGATTCAAAATATAGAGCAAGCTCCTACCCTTGTCATCTATGGAGCGGAAGAGCTGCCCGAGGCGCTGTCTCCGCGCCCCCAGACCGCGCCCCTTTTGGAGGGTGGGATGTACACGGAGCCTCTGGGCCGGGACGGAGTGCTCTACCTCTTCGGCGGGGGACACGTGGGGCAGGCTCTGGCCCCCATGCTTGCCCAGGTGGGCTTCCGGGTGGTGGTCTTTGACAACCGGGCGGAGATCGCCCAGCCCCAGAACTTCCCCGGGGCTGAGCGGGTGGTACTGGGCTGCTTTGAACGCATTGGGGAGCAGGTGCAGCTCACTCCACGGGACTATGCGGTGGTCATGTCCCCCGGCCACCAGCACGACCTGGAGGTGCTGTGTCAGGTGCTGGAGCAGAAACCCTACTACGTGGGCTGCATGGGCAGCCGGAAGAAGCGGGCCTTTTTGTGGGGCGAGCTGGAGCGCCGGGGATTTTCCCGGGCACAGATCGAGGCCATCCATCTGCCCATCGGCCTGGACATCGGCGGGGAGACCCCGGCGGAGATCGCCGTCAGTGTGACCGCACAGCTCATCCAGGTGCGCGCCGGACGCCTGGGCCGCAATGGCGGCGGGCTGTGCCCAGCCTGATCACTTTTTTATGAAGAAGCCGCCTGGACATCTGTCCAGGCGGCTTGTTTTAACCCTTGGCCATGTTGGTACGTGGCTGGGGGGTAGTGGAGCGGTCAAAGGCCGGGTTGGTGAAGTAGACGTTCTTGGCGTCCATCTTCTCCTTACACAGCCGCAGGCACTCACCGAAACGCTGGAAGTGGACGATCTCACGCTCCCGCAGGAAGCGGATGACGTTGTTCACATCCGGGTCGTCGCTGAGCCTTAGTATGTTGTCATACGTCAGACGTGCCTTTTGTTCCGCCGCCAAATCTTCCGTCAGGTCGGCAATCACGTCCCCGGTGGACTGCATACCCCCCGCGCTCCAGGGGAACCCGGAGGCGGCAGTGGGATAAACGCCGGTGGTATGGTCCACAAAGTAGGGGGCAAAGGAGGCGTTATTGCGCACCTCCTCATCACTGAGGTTTCGGGTGAGCTGATGGACCAGAGCGGCCACCATCTCCATGTGGCCCAGCTCCTCGGTGCCGATGTCGGTGAGCAGCCCCTTGGCCTCGGCGTAGGGCATGGCGTAGCGCTGGGAGAGGTAGCGCATGGCCGCGCCCACCTCGCCGTCCGGCCCGCCGTACTGGCTGATGATAAAGGAGGCCAGCTTGGGGTTGGGGGTGGCCACCTTCACCGGAAATTGCAGCTTTTTCTCATAAAGAAACATCTCACTTCACCTCGTTCTGCTCAAAATTCCAGGGCCAGGGCTCCTTGAGCCACTGGTAGCTCTCCCCGCTGGCCGCGGCACTCTGGGTGAGAGGGCCGAACTTGGCCTGGTAGGCCTCCCGGGCACTCTTCTCCATGGCAGCGTACTTCTGATACAGAGCAAATGCCTCCTGGTCGTCGGCGTGTGTATCCAGATACATCCCCAGCTCTGCCACCACAAACTCCAGGGCCTGGAGCTCGGCCAGAGGGCCGGAGGGGACGGTGCTGCCCTCCACCTTCAGATGGAAGGGAAGGTTCAGGCCGGGAAAGAGCGTGCCGTTGCTCAACGCATCGCTCTGGCTGTATTTCTGAGAACCTTCCTGCTGGAAGGGAACATAGGGCACGGACAGCCCGGCGCAGGACGGCAGGGTGCCATATCGGTCCGGGCAGCTGGGCAGGGGGCAGGAGCCGCCGCCGTTTTCCATATTCAAAATAAACTCCTCCTCAGTTGGGATTGGGAGACCCAGGGCCTCCCGACGCATCCTATGCAGCAGCGGCAGAGCGGGTACATAGTCCGCCCCCGCACTCCATATGATAAGGGGAGGGGGGAGATATCGTTGAAGCGGATGAAATGGGGTTCCTTATTGATTTTGGCCGGGCTGCTGGCGGTAGTGAGCGCGGGTATGCTGCTCCAGACCTACCTTGGCCCGGCAACTCCGGCGGCTTCCTGGCCAGAGGGAGAGCGGGTGTGGGTGGTGGACCCGGGCCATGGAGGGGAGGACGGCGGCGCGGTGTCCATAACCGAGGTACCGGAGAGCCAGATCAACCTGGCTATTGCCAAGCGGCTGGACGTCCTGTTGGGCTTTTATGGAAAGAACTGTTACCTGATGCGGGAGGAGGACATCTCCCTCCACGACCCGGAGGCCAAGACCCTGCGGGAGAAGAAGGTGTCCGATCTCCACAACCGGGCCGAGACAGTCCAGGCTCTGGAGGGAGCAGTGCTGGTGAGCATCCACCAGAACATGTTCCCCCAGAGCCGCTACCACGGCTCCCAGGTCTTTTACGCCCCCACTCAGGGCTCCCAGGCCCTGGCGGAGACCTTCCAAACGGCCCTCCAGACCAACCTGCAGCCCGACAACAGCCGGCAGGCCAAGCCCATCGGAGACAATGTGTACCTAATGAACCATGTGGACTGTCCGGCGGTGTTGGTAGAGTGCGGCTTCCTCTCCAACCCGGAGGAGGAGGCCATGCTGCGGCAGGAGGAATACCAGACGAAACTGGCCGCCGTAGCCGCCAGCGTATGTCTGTCCCAGGGATGAAAAATGGCCCATTCGGCGAACGCCGAATGGGCCTCTTCGTTTTTTGTCCTGAGGATTTATTCTTCAAACTTCGCCTTCAGCAGGGCATCTACCAAAAAGGCGGTCACGCAGAACAGAGCCATCTCACCCACCAGAATCCAGATCAGGAAGGTCTGGTAGTCCTGGTCCCGCAACAAGCACATGGCAGCTCCGGCCGCCACGGTCAAAATGGCCCCCATGCGCACCCACAGCCTGGCACAGTGCTTGTGGGCAAAGGCCCAGGCCTCCGGGCTCTTGGTGGACAACTGGGTGCGGTAGGCAAGCCCCTTGCCCTCCAGTCTCGGGGGACGGATCTTCCACCAGATCCCCACGATCAGCATGGCCACCGGAGGCAGCAGCGCAACAAAAACACAAAGCGGATACATCAAGTAACCCCTCTTTTCCGGGAAATTTTCAACCAACGGGGTAAATTGTAGCACAGGGGCGGACATTGTGCAATGCCAGCAAGAGGGCATTGGCAGGATTTTTCTTCCATGGTAAAATAAAAACGAGATTTTTGGTCACATTTCCTCCAACATTCCGTCCAGAAGGGTGAAGAGACCAGGAGGGAGGGGGAGCAGACATGGAGGACAAGGAAATTATCGCCTGGTACTGGCAGCGGGAGGAGCGGGCCATCGCCGCCTCGGAGGAGAAGTACGGCCCGGTGTGCCGCAGCGTCTCCTACAACATTCTGCAAAGCCGCCCCGACGCGGAGGAGTGCGTCAATGACACCTGGCACCGGGCCTGGAACACCATGCCGCCCCAGCGGCCCACCAGCCTGCGGGCCTACCTGTGCCGCATTGTGCGCAACCTGTCCATCGACCGCTGGCGGGCCCGCCGCAGCGTGAAACGGGGACAGGGGATGGACGCCCTGGTGCTGGAACTGGAGGAGTGCGTCCCTGCCGTCCCCAGCGCTGAAGCTCAGTGGGAGGCCCGGGAGGTGGCCCGGTCGGTGGAGCGGTGGCTTCAGACCCTGAACATGGAGGAGCGGGACCTGTTTCTCCGCCGTTACTGGTGCGGAGAGGCGGTGAAGGACCTGGCCTCCGCTGCGGGCTGTTCCCCTAACGTGCTGTCCCAGCGGCTACGTCGGCTGCGCCAGAGCCTGCGCCAGGCGCTGGAGAAGGAGGGCGTGGTGCTATGAGCGAACAGAGCGAGCGCCTCTTTGAGGCCATCAGCGACCTGAAGGACGAGACCGTGGATCCGGCCCTGGAGCTCAGAAAAAAGCGCCGGCACCGGCGCTGGATGGGCTGGGCGGCCATGGCCGCCTGTCTATGCCTGGTGGTTGGGATCGTCACCGGACGCATCCCCCTGCTGGGCGGGCGCTCCACCCAGCCGGTCAGCGGAGCGGACGGAGCCATCACCTTCCAGTTCTACGCCGGACCGGTGCTCCCCATGACATTGGGGGAGGAAAACAAAACTATCACCGCCCAGAGGGCCATCACCCTGGACTTTGCACCCTGGGTGCCGGTGTGGGACGCGGAACGGGAACTGGAGCGGTATGAGGACTCTATCCTGGTCACCGACGAGTACACTTTGACCAACCATGAGGAAACGGAGCAGACCCTCACCTTGCTTTACCCCTTTGTCACCAACCTCTCCCTGGACAACCAGCCGGTGCTGGAGGCGGAGGGGGAGGAACTGGAGACTGTCTCCCATTGGGGGAGCTACGCAGGCTTCTTTAAGGGAAGCCTGGACGACACCTGGTGGGACGGGGAGCACAGCAGCAGCCTCACCGGCCCAACCAGCTGGGAGGACTACCAGGCCCTGCTCTCCGACGGCAGATATCTGTCCGGATCCCTGGAGGAACTCCCAGATGTAAGTCAAGTGCCGGTGACCGTCTACAAGCTTACCGACCCCTATGTTTCCCCGCGTGAGGAGGCCTCCAATCCCACCATCCGGGTGTCCATGGAGCTGGATTACGAACAGACCCATGTATTGAGCTACGGCTTCAATGGGGGCGCCTATGACCTGGAGAATGGGAGCATGGTCCAGAGCTTCTTCATCCCGGAGGAAGGGGACTCAAACTACGGACAGCCCTGCTACCTGTTGGTGCTGGGGGAGGATGTCACAAATCTGACCGCCGCCGGCTATGCCTTGGGAGGGACGGACCCGGACACCCCCGTGCTGGAGGACTGCGGGGTAACGGTGGAGCGGTATGAGAGCAGCCTGGACGTCGTGCTCCGGGAGGTGCTGACCCTGTACTGCGGGGACAGGATGGATGGCGCGCAGCCAGACCCGGATATCCTGGAGCGCTATGATCAGTCGGTGGTAGATCAAATGCTGCTCTATGGCCCCCTGGCACCCCAGAGTACCCAGCGGTACACCTACGGCCCCCTGGAGGACCTGTTCAATGAGGTGGAGAGCTGCCAGCGGGTGTGCTGGCTGGAGGCGCAGGTGACGGTTCCCGCCGGGGGCAGCCTTACCGTGACCGCCTCTATGAAAAAAGATTCCAGCTACAACCACTCCTGCCAGCGGGCAAACGAGGGGGCACGGGGCTACGACCTGATGACCACCCTGGGCTCCAACCTCGCCTGTACGGAGCAGACCGCCACCCTGGAGGACCGGGGACAGATCGAAATCCTGTGGCAGAACTTCGGCTTTGACCTGGACGCAGGCATCAAGACCGTGGCGCTGGAAGCGGAGACAGAGCACTATTTCCTTGTGGTAAAACGAAGCAGCTCCTAACAAATAGGCCAAGCGGCCGGGGAAGCTCCCCGGCCGCTTTCTGCATCTTAGTGGTACACCTTTTCATCGGGACCCGACGTGCCGTCAATAATGGGCTTTGCCCGCTCTTTTCCGTGCTTGGCCTTTCCCTGGATCTGCGGAACGGGCGGGACCTCGTTGTGGGGCTGTGTGTGAGTCCACTCCGGACGGGCCATACCTTTTTTCGCCATGAAACTGCCTCCCTTTCTTAGTTTTCCCTAGTCTGCCCCAAATACCTATCCCCCTATACCGGTCATGCACAAAGCCCGGGCAGATACATAGAATAAAGTACTTTGGAAAAAGGAGCAACGTATATGGACTCTCAATCGTTACAGCCGTGCAGCTGCGGCGCCCGGGGAAGCGACCGCGGCCCGGCGCCCTTTGCCGCCAACATTCCTGGAGCGGCCCGGCAGAACACCAACTTCCGCACTGCATTCTGGACCGGTTCCTGCCTGCAGATGACCCTGATGTGCATCCCCGTGGGCGGGGAGATCGGGCTGGAGCTGCACTCGGACACGGATCAGTTCCTCCGGGTGGAACAGGGGCAGGCATTCATCTGCATGGGTACCTGCAAGGAAAAGCTGGGATTTCAGCGCCGCCTGAATCCCGGGGACGGGGTTTTTGTCCCGGCCGGCATGTGGCACAACCTGCGCAGTACAGGGGACTGCCCGCTGAAGCTCTCCTCCATCTACGCGCCGCCGCACCACCCCAAGGGGACGGTTCACCCCACAAAGGCGGACGCCTCCAAACAAGAGGAATGATCCGCTCCGTTCCTTCCATCAGACTATGGAAAAGACCTCAGAGGGTCCGGCCAAGCGGACCCTCTGAGGTCTTCTCGTCTCAACGGCGGCGCAGCGATTGGGCGATGGCAGACACGCCAAGAATTAAGAAGAAGTTAAGAAAACCGGCTTCCTTTTTATGTTATGATAATCATATACCAGAACAAGATAATATGATAATCATATACCAGAACAAGATAAAAGGGGGATGCCTGCCATGAACGACTTCCTTCAATACATTCTATATCTGTTTCATCGGGGAGTCCGCTTTGCGGTCCCGGCCGTTTTGCTCTGTGTGGTGGGGCTGGCCGCAGCGTGGGGGATTGCCCGGAAACAAGGACGGTCCTTTCCCTGGAAAAAGGCGGCCGCCCTGCTGCTGCTCATCGCATGGCTGGGGCTGACCCTGTTTGTCACCCTGTTCCGCGGGGAGCCGGGGTACCGGCAGTGGAACTTCCACCTGTTTCTGGCCTGGAAAGAGGCCTGGAACCAGTTTGCCCTGCGGGTGTGGCTCAATGTACTGCTGAACATCGCCCTGTTTGTACCGCTGGGCATTCTGCTCCCTCTGCTGTCCAGGATCTTCCGCAGATGGTACGTTATGCTGCTGTCCGGCTTTGGCATCTCCCTGGCCATCGAGCTGGGACAGCTGGCCACAGGGCGGGGGATGTTCGATGTGGACGACCTGTTTACCAACACCCTGGGAGCCATGGTAGGGTGGGGCCTTATTATGCTGATTCAGACCCTTAGGGAGCGGAAACCAAGCTGGAAAACACATTGCCTTGCCTATCTCTCCATACCGGCGGCTCTGGCCCTGGTACTGACCGGGATCTTTGTGTCCTACCAGATGAAGCCCTATGGCAATTTGCCGGACGCACCTGCCATGACGGCAAACCTGAAAGCGGTAGAGTGGGAGTTGGCGTTTACACCGGAGGACACCCCTACCACCGCCCAGGTCTATCAAGCGGGCCGGCTGGACTGGGCGGCCTGTGAGCAGTTTGCAACTCAATTTGCTCAACGTGTAGGCTTTACCATTGAGAATATCTACTACTACGATGATACCACCTGGTTTTGCAACCACTTCACCGGGGACTTTCTGCTGGTAAACAAGCTGGACGGCACCTGGCAATATGACCTTGGCCAGGACACCACCCCCGTCTTTGAGGCCCCGCCGGAGGAAATCTCCCCGGACGACATTCTGTCCATCCTGCGTGGGTGGGGGATCGTGGTTCCGGAAGGAATGCAGCTTACCATTCAGCCTTCGGAAGGAAATGGATTTTACACCGCAAGCGGGGCGGCGGAGCTGGTTTATGGGGCAGAAGGTGAGGTGTTCTATGGACCGCTGCGCTGTTCGCTGTACTATGAAGACGGCAAGACCGAGCTGAACACCATCTACTATGATCTGGCTGCCTTGACACCCTGTCAGGAAGAACCCATTTTAAGCCCCGCGCAGGCCGTCCAGCAGCTGCAGAACGGCCGCAGTTTTCAAGGCGCGCTGCTGGAATACGAGCAGGTAACGCAGGTGAAGGTTCTTTCCTGTACCCTGGGCTGGAAAGCGGATACCAAGGGCTTTTACCAGCCGGTCTACTGCCTGGAGCTGCAGCTCCAGGATCAGGGAACCATAACCGACTACGTGGCCGCGCTGAAATAAGCGGGCGAAATGCCTTTATGCTGTCGGACCAGTATGCTGCCTGATAAGCATCCGCCTGGATCCAACCATAAAGACAGAGCCGATCACCAAACAGACTTGTGCTGCGGTGATCGGCTCTTTTTTAGGGGAGATGCAGATAACAAGATAGGCTGAGAAATTGCTTACGGATAGACCACCACAGACAGCGCAATAAAAAATACCTGAAGCACCACCATGATGAAAAACAGCGGCCCGATAAACTTGTACCACTTGTTGAGCGGAACGCCCATCAGCCCGCAATTGAGCGTACAGGCGGTGGGCCAGAACATATCGGAAAAGCCGTCGCCGAAGCAATAGGCCAGTACAGCGGTCTGGCGGTTGAGTCCCACAATGTCCGCCACCGGCGTCATAATGGGCATGGTGATGGTGGCTTGACTGGAGGAACCGGTGATAAAAAAGTTGATCACATTCTGAAGAACCAGCATCCCCACCGCCGAAATCATCTTGTTGGAGGAATCCAGCAGTTTGGACAGCCCATAGACCACCGTATCTGAGATCATGGCGTCCTGCATGGTAAGCAGGATGCCCCGGGTAAAACCAATGATCAAGATGGAGGACACCACCGACTTGGTCGATTCAATATACGTGTTGCAGATCTCCGTGGCAGAGTAGCCGCTGACAACTCCGGTTATCACTGCCATCATCAAAAACATGGCCGCAATTTCGTTGATGTACCACCCCAGCTTCATGGTGCCGAAGAGCAGCAGGCCAATGGTGACAAAAAACAGCAGCAGGCACAGCTTCTGCCGCAGGGTAAATTCCCCGTTGGTGTCGTGGACATCGGGGGGCGTGAACTCCATGGGCACCCCATACATCACCGACTTTTCCGGATGGGCTTTTACCTTTTTGGCATAGCGCATCACATACCAGATAGCCACAGATTGAAACACCAGGAAAATGACCAGCCGGTAAAGAAGACCGGAGTTGATGGGCACCTCGGCAATGCTCTGGGCAATGCCCACAGAGAAAGGATTTGTGGTGGCGGCGGCAAAGCCGGTGGCTACGCCCACGTAGACCACTGCGCCGCCCACCAGGCCATCATAGCCCAGAGCAAGTCCAATTCCCACAAAGACAGCTACCAAGCCATACGTCTCTTCAAAAATCCCCAGCGTGGACCCTAAGATCCCGAACAGCATCATAAACACCGGGATCAACAGATAGGTCTTGTCCTTCATTCTCCGGATCAAGACATGAATCGCGTTGTTCAGTGTGCCGTTCTTAGTCAGCATGTAGACATATCCATAAGCAAACACAATGAGGAATAGAATATCCGCTGCATCTACATATCCCCGCTGCAGTGCCAGAAAAATGTCAAACAAACCTGGCCGTTTCCCTTGGGTAAAGTGGAACGAATCGGGTAAAACGACTGTATTCCCGCTGACCGGGTCTACCGCACGGGTATACTCACCTGCGGGAATCAAGTAGCACAAAACCACCACCGCAAGCAAGATGATCGTTAAAATCACATAGGTATGGGGCATTTTCAAACTAGACAGCTTCTCTCTCCATCGACGCATGGCTGTTCTCCCTTTCCCCCTACGGAGTATTTAAATGTTTAGCACATGGGTTTTCCCGCCAGAAATACCTGCTCTACTTGGGTCTGATAGGCAAAGGGGTGCTGATTCCACACCACGATGTCCGCATCCAGGCCGGCCTTCAGCTGCCCCTTCCGGTCATCAATGCCCAGCACCTGCGCCGGGTTGATGGTAATGGCCTTCAGGCCCTCCAGCTCGTCCAGGCCGTGGCGCACCGCCAGAGCCGCATACACCGGTAGATAGTACAAGGGCGTTACATCGTGGTCAGCCGTGATACACACCTTCAGGCCGGCCCGGCTGAGCACGCCCGCGGTCTCATAGGTCTTGTTCCAGGTCTCCTGCTTGGACCGGGGGGTCATGCCCGGGCCGATGATCACCGGGTAATGGAACTTTGCCAGGTAGTCGGCAATGGCAATCCCGTCGGTGCAGTGGACCAGCACCAGATCCACATCGTACTCCTGGGCAATGCGGATGGCGGTGCAGATGTCGTCGGAGCGGTGGGCGTGCATGTGAATGGGCATCTCCTTGCTGAGAACCTTCAGCATATGCTCCATGCCAATGTCCCGCTTAAACCAGCTGCCGTTTTTCTCCGCCTCTTCCTTGTCGTGGCGGTATTCCAGGGCGTCCTCTAGGCACTTGCGCAGTTGATAGGCCGTGCCCATACGGGAGGTAAAACCGTTCTTGGCGGACTTGGGGTTCTCGCCCACGCTGCACTTCATAGCGGCATACCGGCGCAGAATCATCTCATCGGCCACCTTGCCGCCCAGAGAGATGGCGGAGGAGACGCCGCCCACCACCCCGTCGCTGCCGGGGCACACACAGGCCGCGGTAACACCGGCACGGATGGACTCCATAACCGCCCGGTCAAAGGGATAGATGCCGTCCAGGACCTCCAGCTCCGGCGTAAGGGCACCTGAGTAGTCATTGCAGTCGTCGCCGATGGCGCCTATGCCTTCCTCACTGATGCAGATATGGCTGTGGGCATCAATGAGACCGGGGGTGATGTACTTGCCGGAGGCGTCAAAGACCTCCTCATTGGCCTTGGGGGACAGCTGCGGCGCGATTTCGGTAATCTTGCCGTCCTCCACCCGGATATCCCTCTGGACGAACCCGCCCTCCTCAAATAACAGCACTAAACCTTGTTTCAGAATCATTTGCCTGCTCCTTTCTATTTTCTCTGGATAGGGCAAAAGGATACAGAAGGCCAAGGCCTTCCATACCCTTATTGCCATCATAGCTTTGTTTGCTCTTAACCCGTTCCGTTTCAGAAGAGGTCCTTTGCCTTAGTAGCCGATCCAGACCGCAATGGTCATGAATACGAATTCCAGCACCAACATCATCAGGAAGAGGGGAGTAACGAAGCGGTACCACTTGTTCAGGGGCACGCCGCCCATCAGCCCGCAGCACAGGGCGCAGGAGGTGGGCCAGAAGCAGTCGGCAAAGCCGTTACCGAACTGATAGGCCAGCACGGCGATCTGCTTACTCAGACCTACCAGCTCCGCGGTGGGAGCCATGATAGGCATAGTGATGGTAGCCTGACTGGTGGAGCCGTTGATGAAGAACTTGATAATGTTCTGCAAAATCAGCATGCCGTAGGCGGCCACATACTTGCTGGCGCCGTCCAGAAGGTTGACCAGACCATACACGATGGTGTCGGTGATGCAGCCCTGCTTCATCAGAATCAGGATGCCGCGGGTGAAGCCCACAATCAGCATGGAGGACACCATGGACTTGGTGGACTCAATAAAGGTCTGACAGATCTCGGTGGCGGAATAGCCGCTGATGATGCCCGCGATGACCATAGCCATCAGGAACAGGGCCGCAATCTCATCGATGTACCAGCCCAGCTCCAGCACCGAGTAGGTCAAAAACGCGATCACGCCGAAAAACAGCACCAGGCACAGCTTCTGGCGCAGGGTCATCTTCACCTCGTCCAGGCTGTTGATGCTCTTCATCTCCACGCTGTCAACCTGGATGCCCTTAAGCAGGGAACGGCTGGGATCAGCCTTGACCCGGCGGGCATAGCGCATCACATAGAAAATAGCCAGAGCCTCAAAGGCGGCAAAGATTACCCAGCGGAACTCCATGCCGGAGTAGAGCTCTACACCTGCCACGTCCTGAGCCACGGCAATGTTATAGGGGTTGGTGGTACCGGCGGCATAACCGATGGACACGCCCAGGAAGATGGTGGCGCCGCCTACAATCGCGTCATATCCCAGCGCCATGAAGATACCGACAAAGACTGGGAATAGGCCGTACACCTCCTCGTAAATTCCCATGGTGGAGCCTAACACGCCCAGCACAAACATGGTAATTGGAATAAGTAAAGATACCCGTGTGCCGATTTTCTTCACCATCGTGCCAAGGGCCGCGTCCATCGTTCCGTTTTTGGTCAGTACATAGACAAAGCCGTAGGCAAAAATGATGAGGAACATGATGTTGGCCGCATCCACGTAGCCTTCCTGCAAGGCCAGGAACAGGTCAAAGATGCCTGGCGCATCCACGTCAATGGTGTGGTAAGAGCCCTCCACCACCACCGTGTTGCCGAAGGCATCCTCGGTGCGGTCATATTCGCCCGCCGGAATGATGTGGGTCAGGATCAGCATCAAAACCATAATCGAGACCAAGATCACATAAGTATGGGGCATTTTAAAGTGGAATTTTTTCTTCTCCGTTGTTTCCATAGCCATCTCCTCGTTTTCCCATTTCGCTTTCCTATCTGCGCAGCATACAGAGGCGTCAGGCATTGCTTTGGGCCCAAACAAGCATACCTGCGCCTGTGCTGCTGTGCTAAAGGTGGTAGAAGTATACACCTTCAAGTAACTTGAATGTCAATGGGAAACGTAGTAAAATGAATTAAAACTTTTCCGGAGGTGCAAAAAATGGAGGAATCTTTTTCCATTGGAAGGGTGGCGGAATTATTGGATGTCCCGGCTGCCACCATCCGTTTTTGGGAAGATGCAGGCCTTTTTTCCGTTAAAAAGAAAATGAATCATTACCGATCTTACACCCCCCGGGATCTGGTGCAAATTGCGGATGTGATTTTCCTGCGCAATTCAGGCGTGCCGGTTAAGCAAATCAGTCATCTAAATCATTGCAGCGCGGAACAGTACCATCAAGAACTGCATCAGCTGGAACTTCACCTGGATGAAAAGCGAAAAGAGTACGAGCGGATGTACCTGCGCACCAAACAACAGCAGGCGCGGATTCAGGAAGTTCTGCGGCTGCAGCACGCGTTCTGTCAGCCGGAGGAGGTCCCGTTTCAGAAAATTGTCTCATTTGATTATCGGGAAAAAGAGAAACTCCTGCAGTACAGCAACGACCCATCGGTCTACGTGCGTTACTTTGATACCCAGAATATGTCCACTGAGACCCGCTGTATCATTGTGCCGCCGGAGTATTCCGGCCCGGATCTCTATTGGCAGAAGGAGGGCAGCGGAGCATTTCTCACGTTCCTGATCCGGGAGCAGGTAGAAAATAACTACCAAAGCGATGTTCTGGACTCACTCTCCACAGTGCAGAAGCAGCACCGCACCGGGGTTCTTTTGGCTCAATACTTATTTACCGCGGAAGAGAACGGACAGCTGACCGACTTTTTAAAGGGGTATGTGGAAATTCTGGACGAAACGTGTTTCGTATCAAACTGAGACCCGAATGTCGCCGCTGCTCCTGCAGAGAAGGAATCCATCCGGCGTTCGGCAGACGGAAACTGGATCAGGTACGGCCGGAACGTTTCCGGTGAGAAATCCAAAAGTAAAATAAGGAGGCCGAGAATTTGTGGCAATTATTGGAATTGATTTAGGGACAACCAACTCGCTGGTCAGCGTATATCGAAATGGACGTCCTGAGCTGCTTCCCAACGAGTGGGGAGAGTTTATGACGCCCAGCTGTGTGGGCGTGCTGGAGGACGGCACCGTGACCGTAGGCGCGGTGGCAAAGGAGCGGCTCATCACCCATCCCGGAGAGACTGCGGCCTCCTTCAAAACCTGGATGGGAACCCAGAAGGAATTTATGCTGGGTGGAAAGACCTTTCTGCCCCACGAGCTGTCCGCTCTGGTCCTGCGAAAACTGGCCCAGACTGCCCGGGAGGCCCTGGGGGAGGAGATCGAGGAGGCGGTTATCAGCGTCCCCGCCTACTTCAATGACAACCAGCGCTGTGCCACCCGGCTGGCAGCTCAGCTGGCGGAGCTTCCGGTGAAGCGGCTGATGAACGAGCCCTCGGCGGCGGCCCTTTACCACAGCCACGCCGCACCGCAGGAGGAGCAGCGGCTGCTGATCGTGGATTTCGGCGGCGGCACCCTGGACGTGAGTGTGGTGGACTGCTTTGAAAACATGGTGGAGATCGTGGCCATTGCGGGAAACAACCGCTTGGGCGGCAACGACATTGACCGGGCCATCGCCGCTTACTTCTGCCAGCAGGCCGGCCTTACCTGGTCCACTCTGGATCCCCAGCAGCAGCGGCAGCTGCTTTCCCTGGCAGAACGCGGGAAAATCGGCCTCTCTCAGACAGGAGACCGGGGCTGCATCCTGGCCTGCCAAATCGGTCAGGAGACATACAGTGCGCCCCTGGACCGGGAAACGCTGCGGGTCATCTGTCAGCCCATTTTTCAGCAGGTTAAAGAGGTCATCGTCCGGGCGGTCCGGGACAGCAGCATCCCCCTTTCCGCCATCCACGATGTGATTCTGGTGGGGGGATCGTCCCAGCTGGGCATTTTTGTGGACTATCTGGAGCAGCTCTTTTCCAAGCGTCCCACCCTGGCGGAGCACCCGGAGTACACGGTAGCCCTGGGAGTGGGGCTGTGCGCCGGAATCAAGCAGCGCTGCGCCGATCTGCGTGATCTGGTGATGACCGACGTATGCCCCTTCTCCCTGGGGGTGGCCACCTGCAACGACGTCCAGGACGCCAATCCCCACATGGCCACTCTGATCCAGCGAAGCAGCATTCTTCCGGCCCGCCGCACAGAACAGTTTTTCACCCTCTCCAACAATCAGCGGCGCATCCGTCTGTCCATTTACCAGGGGGAAAACTACTACGCCGCCGACAACCTGCTTCTGGGGGAGCTGTCCGTCTCGGTCCCGCCGGATGAGGCGGGAAAACAATCGGTGGAGGTCACCTTTGCCTATGACATCAACGGGATTTTGGAGGTGACCGCCCAGAGCAGCGGGGGAGACCGGCGAAGCAAGGTAATTCTCAATCCCCGGCTCAACTGGTCGGAGGAGGAGATCGCCCAGGCGCTGGAGCGGCTTAATGCCCTTCCTAATCCGGCCCTGCCCCAGCAGGAGGATCTGCTGCTCCTGTCCCGGGCGGAGAGGCTGTTCGCCCAGCTGCCTGACCGCCGCAGGGAGGAAGCCGCCTATGTGATCCAGCGTCTGACCCAGGCTCTTCAGGCAGGAAGCCCCATCCGTCTGGCCCAGGAGCGGGAAGCGCTGCGCCGGCATCTGGAGGAGCTGGAGGCCTGGGCCCAGCGGGATATCTGGGAAGAACCGTACATTGAGGATGAGGAGGACATACTGTGAATAGTTGGGACATTTTGGGCCTCGCGCCCACCCGGGATCTGGGCGCTATCCGCCGTGCCTATGCCGCAGCGGCGGCCAAGTATAACCCGGAGGACCATCCGGAGGAGTTTCTGGCGGTGCGCCGGGCCTATGAACAGGCCACGGCCTATGCCCGGGGGCAGGAGCAGCCGTCGGAGACTGCCGACCGTTTGACGATGCAGCCCCAGCAGGAAGCGTCTCCAGCCGAAGAGTTCCCCTCAGAAACTGGAGGCTTTACGCTTCAGGATGAACTTCAGCCCGAGCTGTCCTTTACCTCTCCAGCCCTGGACCGTTTTCAGGAGCTGTACCGCTCCAAACAGCGCCGGGACCGCAAACAGTGGGACCTCTGGTTTACCTCCCCGGAATTTCTGGCCGTCTTTCAGGACCCCCGGTTTACTCAGGCGCTGCGCGGGGCGGTGGAGGAGGCAGGAGAGGAGTTCCCGCCCCCCAAGGAGTTTCAGACCGCCCTGGCGGTGGCCTACCGCTTCCGGGCCGTGGTTTACCAGGACCACACGGAGTTTGCCCTGGAGGAGGGGGCGGGCTTTGAGGGGATAGATGACATCCTACACATTGCCATTCTGGGGCCGCTGGTGCGCAAGCTCCAGGGCAACGACCTGACCCTGTCCGCCGCCTACCGGGACTACGACGCCCTGTGCGATCTGGTTCGGGAAGATGTATGGGATCAACCGGCTTTGGAGCGGCTTGGTAAAATTGTGAACCAGTACAACAGTACTTATCTAAAGGAAAAATGCTCCGGCAATTCCCCCCATGAGCGCAATGTGGTCTCCCTGCGCCTGCTGGAGGCGTTTTTTTCCAATGAACCGCTTCCCGAGGACGCCTATGAGGTGCTGTGGAACACCTTTGATTTGAACACCGCCATCATGGGGCGGGCCAAAATCTTCTATGGCCGCCTGCGGGAGATCACTATGGAGAAAGCACCGGAGGTGTGCGGACAGCGGGAACGCTTTGTGGAGCTGCGCACCGCATACAGCGACCTTGGGTCAGACGTAACCGCCGCAGGTGGGGCGGATTCTCCCCAGAGCCGGGCTCTGGTGAATCAGTTTATGGCCCGGGAGGATTTTGGCCGCGCCATCCGAAACCGTCTCTTCGTCCGGGAGCAGGTCCTACCTTACTGGTGCAGTTGGTTTTCCAATCCCTATCTGCTGGAAAAGCTGTTCTCCCTTTATGAGGAAGATCCGTCTTTGCCCTATGCCCAAAATGTCGTTGAGGCCATCCGACAAGCACTGCTTCAGCGGGAGGAGGAGATGGCGGCCAAGCAGGAGAGGGAGCGGCTGTCCCAGCTGGCCCAGGAGGAGATCACCCCGGCGTGCTGCACCCTCTCGCACCCTCTCTTCCTGCGCTATTTTCTCCAGACCGCCTTCTACTGGGCGGAGGGACAGGGGGAAGAGAGCCTGTATGCCCTGTTGGAGCGGGAATTTCCCTCCAACGCCGTATGGAATCAGAGGCTGGCCCAGGCGGGCCTGTCCCGCTCCATTCCGCTCACCCAGTGCGGCACCGATGAAAACGGCCAAAGCGTGGAACAAACCCTGGAGATTCAAATCCTGTTTCACCAATTTTACGTGGAATACCGCATGGATGGACAGGTACTCTGCAACCCGCTGCTGCCGTTCTGGGGTCTCTCCCAGATTGAGGACGACGAGACATTTCTCCTTTTGCTCCCCATTCTGTCCGCCTACCAGGAGGAATTTGAGGATGCAGCGGTCCATGTGCAGGAGCGGCTTGCCCGGCTGGGTGTCCCCGAGCGGGTGATTTCTCAGACCGCCGCCGCTCTGGCAGGGGAAGCCGCCTGTCTGGTTCCCACGGAGGGCGGTGCCGCCATTCTCCGGCCTGCCCGCTTTTACCGGGAATCGGAGGAGGAGCTGTACTGCTGCCTTTGGTATGGCAACGGGCGGCTGCTCACCTTCCGGAGAACAGCGGAGGAGACAAAGCTGCAATATGCATTCTGCCGGGATAATATATCCTCCCTGGAGCATGCCCAGCGCATAGCCAAAGAAATTTTTGACGAAGTGTTCTCACCTGTCCGTGACCTGACAAAACTGAGTCCCGGCCTGTGCAGCCGCCTGCATGTAGAGCGCTCTGGTATGCCCAGCCTGGATTACGAGGGGGAAGATATCACCCCAGAGCTGCTGGAGCAGCTGTTTGAGGAGTTTGAAAAGAAGTGGATCACCCGTCTGGTGGTCAACGACAATCTGGTTCTGCTCTGGAGCCGGCGCAGCTTTGTGACCGCCTCGGAACCGGCCACCTGCGCCCTGCTGCGCTTCCGGGATGCCTCCCAGGCCTGGGATGCACTGTTGTCTGACTGGGAGTGCTACTGCTATACCGATTCTGAACTGGTTTCCCACATCCCCTTCCGCACAGGCTTGTTGCCCGAATATGCGGTACACCGCACCCCCAAAAAGCCCATCGACGCATTGATTGGGCTCCTCAACGGCATAGAAAGCGGAAACGGACAGTGGTCCAACAAGATATACCGGAATAATAGTGCCCATCACTATTACTTCGTCAAGCGCACCTTGGGCGGATTTCCCATAGAAGAGATTCGGGGCGGCCCCCTGCTGCGCCGCCGATATGTGCTGCCCAAGCCGCCCCTTCGTTTCTCCTACCGAGAGCCGGGCGGGACCCTCTCCACCCAGGAGATAAACCCCGCCACCCGGCTGACCTTGGGCGATCTGCTGGTGCGGTTTGAAATGGGCAAATTGGACTATCTCTCCCTGTCCTGGGAACTGGAGGAGCTGGGAATGGTCCACCTGGTGCTGCTCCATGAGCAGACGGAGGGAGAGCGCCGGGATTTGGTGGCCCTCATTCAGGACGAGCGGCAGATGATCTTTTACCTGGTTGCAGGCAAAAAGGAGTACATGGACCGGGAGAAAAAGGTGCCCAAAGCTGAATTCTGGGGCCGCATGATTCAGCGCTACCTGATCCACTACGACTTCACTTTGATTCGGGATTTTTTGGATCTGTTTTTCCTCAGCCTGCCCCGGCCTGAGACCTTTCTTAACAACAACTTTGGAGCCATGGCCTTTGGCCCCAAGCACCTGACGAAGCTGGACTTTGAAGAGCACCGGCGGCGGCTCCTGGAGCCACGGGAGTGAAAGCAGACCGTGCCCAGCTTTTGACGCAGTAGCGCCGCGGACCATAAGCCGCATAGGATGCGTGGTTGAAAGTAATCTGTGACGGCATCTGGCCGGCTGTTGGGCATAGTTTAAACAAATGCTGCAACAATTTTGATGATTCACAAAGGAAAAGCAGGGCGCCTCTCGTCAAAAGAGACACCCTGCTTTTTCATTTCCATAGCCCAGAGCTCTTTCAGGCCGAAAATCAAAAAGAACCTGAAATATGACATGCGTCATTTTTGCTGCCGCTCGCGTTTGAAAAACCTCTGTCAAGCTTATAAAACCAGGAACGTACAGCTGCCGGGCGCAAGCAAAACAGAACCCTGGGGCTGCAGCTGCCCAACCAGTTCCGGAATATTGGAAATGCCAGAAATGGTCAATTCTGTTCCATTGAGTAATACAGTAGGAGAACGCATCGTTTGGGCATGCAATGTATAGCGAAGGCCATCTTTGGGCAGCGTCACGGCGATGGTGTCCGTCAGCGAATTATTGATTATCAAATATACAACTCCGCTGGTTTTGTCTCTGCGGGAGTGGCAGTAGACATGGACACATTCCCGGTTGAGCTCCCTGCAGTCATAGACCGCGGTCCCCATCAGCCGGTTCCAGAGCAGCACAGCAAAGTAGTTGGGCCGGGGCAAAAAGCTGCCGCGCTCCAGAAAACCGTAGTCGGAGGAGGCCAGGGTGTTGTGGAAAATGACGCCGTCGGTAATGGTGCCGTAGCTGCCCAGCTCATTCAGGGTGCGCAGAACATCCAGATAGGTAGAGGCCCAGGTGTTGCCACCACCGCCGGCGTCCCCCGACTCGGTGACCCATATGGGTGCGCCGGGGACCAACTTGTCCCGCAGGGCTGCATGGGCTTTGGCACAGTCGGGAGCCACAGCCAAATACGCGTCGGTGTGGGCCAGCTGCCCGGGCCAGTGGGCCGACGGCATGACCCCGGCAATCCGCTCCGAGACCCCGTTGTAGTAGTGGTAGCTGAACACATCCAGGGGAATGCGGGTCCCTTCCAGCAGTTCCTGCGCGGTGCAGGTTTTGGTCAGACTGGCAATTCCTGCACCAAACCCCTTGCCCTCTCCGCTTTCCGCAGAGGGGTCGCCGGTGGTGCAGGGACCCACCAGGAGGCAGTTTGGATAGTTTTCCCGCACCCACTCATAAAGGATATCCTGGTCCCGGGCGTAGTCGGCGGCAGTATAGCCCTTTGGCGCACCGGACAGTTCCATCATGTTGGGCTCGTTCATAAACTCGATGGCGCCGATGTCCACTCCGTGCCGATGGCTGAAGTCAAAAATCTTCTTCGCCTGAGTCAGGTCCAACGGTCCGCCGTCCGGGTGGTCGCCGGCACAGTTGCTCACTGAGATGAGCAGCTTGGCGCCCACATAGGCCACAAAGTCCAAAACACCCATCCATTGCTCTCTGGTCAGTACATTGGCGTAGCCTTCCGGGGGCTTTCCCCCCGTCACGCCATCCAAATCGTAATAGGTTTTTGTGGCCCAGGTGCCGGATACCCGGACCCAGGCAGGCCCCAGCTGTTTAGCCAGCTCCCGCAGCCGCCGGTTGGTCAGATCGATGGGGGGATAGCACTCCATCAGTTCCGGCATATCGGTCACATCGGCAAGGGCGGTGACGGAGGGGAATTCCTGTGTACCGGCAATCTGTTCGGCGGTGTAGGATTTCCAGAAGGTTCCGCCGGTTATCTCCGTCATCTCAATGTTGTAGGACATAAGCCGCTCATCCACGTGGCGGATCAGGCGGGATGGCCGGGCCTTCAGGGAAATGCACTCCCTTGGCGCCTGGTTTGTATGTTTCATACCCGGATACACTCCTTCGTTTGAGACTGATTGACGTCTTCTTTCAGAAGCTTATACAGCGCTGCGGCCAGCGGCACGCACAAAAGCATCCCCGCAATTCCCATCAGGCCGCCGCCTAATGTGACCGCAGTCAAAACCCAGATGGCGGGCAGGCCCAGAGAAGAGCCTACAACACGGGGATAGATCAGATTTCCCTCCAGCTGCTGCAGTACCACGATGAAGATCAGGAATATCATTGCCTTGGCCGGGGAGACGGTCAAAATCATAAACGCACCCACACCCGCGCCGATGTAGGCCCCCGCCACGGGAATCAGAGCCGTGAAGGCAATCACGGCGCCGGTCATGGTGGCATAGGGGAGATTTAAAATCAGCATGCCCAGCGTGCAAAGCCCGCCCAGGATAACTGCCTCAGTACACTGACCCACAATGTATTTATGGAAGCTCTCGTCCAGTACACAGAGAACATGCCGCATATTTGCATAAATTCCGGGTCTGACATATCGCAGCATCAGGCGGTGAAATTGCCCGGCCAGTTTTTCTTTCCCCAGCAGCAGATAGATGGCAAAAATCAGGGCAAGAAACAGCGTCACAAGGCCGGAGAACAGGGAGGAGGCCGCACTGACGGCTACCCCCATCACACTGCCGAGGCCAGAGGTCAAAATGCGGAGCACCTCATTTGCCCTGGCTCTCCAATCCACCGTTTCAAGCGCAGCCAGAATGTCCTCCGGGACCATATGCTTTTTCTCCATCCACTGGAGCAGGGCGTCGATGGCCCCGGGGATATGTCCCGCCAGGAGCTTTACGCAGGAGATCAATTCCGGCACCACCAACTTGACCACGAACATCAGCAAAACAGCCAGGGTGAGGAAGGCCGCCAGCATACATACCGGCCGGCGGCTTTTTCTCAGCTTTGGGTTGGCTGACTGAGGAAAGTAATGCGCTTCATAAAAGCTCATAAGAATGTTGATGGTGTAGGCAAGCACGCAGCCCAGCAGCAGGGGCGTGGCAGCTTGAAACAGGCGGGTAAGCAGATGGGCAAACGCGGGCCAGTAGGTAATACCCAGGTACAAAAGAAATGCGGAGATACCTATTCTGGCACAGGATTTCCACTCGAGTTTCATGAATGAATTTCTCCTTTGTAGATTGACAGAATATAATAGATTAGATTTGGTGCGAAACGAATGGGGCCCTACATCAGCGGGGCAAACAGGCGCAGGATCTCCTGAAACAGATGGACCAAGAAATTGCTGCGGCAGTTTTCCTCCAAAATGGGGCGGCAGGTGGGCAGGGTGGTAAGAAAGTCCTGCTTGATCTCGTCAATGGCCGGGCTGTCAAACAGGAGTGCGCCGCACTCAAAGTGGAGGTATAAGCTGCGGAAATCTAAGTTTGTGGTTCCAACAGTGGCAACCCGGTCGTCGCAGACAAAGGTTTTTGCGTGCATAAAGCCGCTTTCATACTCATAGATCCGCACTCCGGCACGCACCAGATCCCGGTAATAGGAGCGGGTCGTCATGTGGACAAGCCATTTGTCCCAGCGGTGGGGCGTAATGATCCGCACGTCCACGCCCCGCTTTGCCGCCAGGCTCAGGGCCGACACCATGCTGTCATCTACGATGAGGTACGGGGTGTTGATATACACATAGTCCTGAGCCTGGTTGAGAATCTGGAGATAGACATGCTCCCCCACATTTTCAGTATCCAGAGGACTGTCGGCGTAGGGCTGCACAAATCCGTCCGCCTGCACCGGACAGGGCTGATCTTTCCACGGGTAGTATGCCAGAAAATCCTCCTGCCGGCCGGTGCAGATCTGCCACATCTCCAGAAACATGACGGTTAAACTCCAGGCGGCCTTGCCCTCCATTAAAATTCCTGCATCCTTCCAGTGCCCGTGTTTTTCAATGGCGTTAATGTACTCGTCCGCCAGATTGATCCCGCCGGTGTAGGCCACTTTTCCGTCGATGGAGATAATTTTCCGGTGGTCCCGATTGTTCTGCTTGGCGGTAAGAAACGGGCGGAAGGGATTGAATCGTACGCATTCAATTCCAAATTGCCTGAGCTGCTGGGGATAGTCCTGGGGTAGAAGGAGGAAGCAGCCGATGTCATCGTAGATCAGCCGCACCTTTACGCCCCGGGCCGCTTTTTCCTTTAATATGTCCAGGATATGATCCCACATAGCCCCTTCCTGGACAATAAAAAACTCCAGGAAAATGTAGTGCTCCGCTTGTTCCAGGGCAGGGAGGAGGGCCTGGAACAGCATTTCGCCGGGAGAAAAGTAATGTACACAGGTATGATCGTAGATGGGGAAGCCTGCGGTGTTCTGGAGATACCGAACCTGGGGAAACAGATCGTCCAGGCATTTTTTTGCCCTGTCATATCCGGTCCCGGGCAGCAGGAACTGTTCTGCGTGTTCTGCCTCGGTTGTACGTACCGTCCTGGCCAGACTGCGGGTAGGGCCTTGAAAATGAAACATCAGATACAGCAGTCCACCGAACAGGGGGAACACCAGGATGAGAAAAACCCAGGCTGTTTTATGGGCCGCCTTATCCTTCTTGGACACCACATGAAGGGCGGTTAAAAAACTCAGCACGGTCAGGATCCCATTGAAGGTTTGGGAGAGTCGACCGCCTCGCACCAGAAGCTGAATCAAAAAAGCAGCCTGTACAATCAGCAGGATAATCACAAGAATCCGCCGCCGGAACAGCTGCCGGAACCATTTTTGATTCATTTGTTGTTTTCCCTCCCCTTTCGGCGTTTCAAAGAAACAGAATAAAAGAGCGTGGACAAACCGGCCAAGGCCACCGAAAGCAGGGCGGAAATCCAGAATGCCGGTGAGGATGGATTTTGAACGCTGATGCCCATAAAGGTGGCCAGGATCATTCCAGGCAAGATCCCCAGCATCCCGCCCAAAAGATTGTTTCCAAAGGGGGTATGGGTCGCACCCAAATACATGGTCACCACATCTCCCGGAAGACAACTGATGGCACGCAGAAAGAAGCAGAGGAAAAAGGAATGATCCTGCTGTTTGTCCATGACAGCTTGAAATTTAGGATACTTTGCCGCCAGTTTGTTGATCCGTTTGATCCCCACTTTTCGGCCGATCCAGTAGGGCACGGTCAACACGATCAAAATTCCCATTAAATTGATTCCCAGCGCGGCGGGAGCAGGAAAAAGGTATCCCGCCGCCATCTCCAACAGGAGCAGGGGAAAGAAAATGGTCGCGCTCTTCAGCACATAAAGCAGCAGAAGCAGACCTACGGTAAGAAAAGAATTTTTGGAGGTATAAGTTAAAATGGCCTGCAGGGAAATATCAGAATGCAGGGCCAAAATAGCTGCAAGGCACAGAAGAACCCCGCCCAGCACATAGCTTGCGATATAACATTGCCGTGGAGGACGTTTGCTCATAACGACTCCTTTGAAAAGAGGGACTGCCCCGGGGCAGTCCCTCCCGAACGATCATGACCATGTTTTAATGCTGATGTTTGATCAATCCGAAAGCTTTGGACAGCTCCATGACGACCACAGGCACCAGAGCAAGCACGAATCCCTGCAGGTAGGTTATCCACGGAAGGACAACCAGACCAAAGACGGTTCGTACCGGCGTAAACAGGACCAAAGCAACCAAAAGGAACGATACAAGGCAGGCCCAGTTCAGTTTGTGGTTGGAGAAGGGGCCAATTTGGAACAAGGAATGATCGGAACGCATATTATAGGCTTGAATTACCTGGGACAACGCAAGGACCATAAAAGCCATGGTCTGACCGCCGACCAGAGAACCGGTTGAGTTTTCGCCGATGACAAAGGCAATCAAGGTCAGCGCGGCAAACATGACCCCCTGTAAGAGCACCCGGATTCCCAAGCCATGGGCGAAAATTCCCTCATCCCTGGGACGGGGCTTCTGATCCATGATGTCAGGCTCCACCGCTTCCATGCCCAAAGCAATGGCGGGCATGCTGTCGGTGACCAAATTGATCCACAGAAGCTGCATGGACAGCAGAGGCGTTTTATGCCAGATCAGCATAGCGACAAATACGGTAATGACTTCGCCAATGTTGGTGCCCAGCAGGAATCCAACAACCTTACGGATGTTGGCGTAGATACCCCGTCCCTCCCGCACGGCATCCACAATGGTGGAAAAGTTGTCGTCGGTCAAGGTCATATCCGCCGCACCCTTGGCCACATCCGTACCGGTGATGCCCATGGCGCAGCCGATATCGGCGGCCTTCAGCGCCGGCGCATCATTGACACCGTCGCCGGTCATGGACACTACCTGTCCCTTGCGCTGCCAGGCCTTTACAATGCGGATCTTATTTTCCGGGGAGACGCGGGCATAGACAGAGATGTGCTCCACCTCCCGGTCAAGCTCTCCATCTGTCATGGCATCCAGCTCTCCGCCGGTGATAGCCTTGTCCCCAGGCTGCAGGATGCCCAACTCCCGGGCAATAGCCGCGGCAGTCGTCACGTGGTCGCCGGTAATCATCACCGGCTTGATGCCGGCCCTGCGGCAGACGCCTACCGCATCTTTCACCTCTGGCCGCGGCGGGTCGATCATGCCCACCAGCCCCAGGAAGGTCAACCCACATTCCAAATTTTCCGATGTGGGGAAATGAGGCGGAGCGTCGATCTCCTTATAGGCGACAGCCAAAACCCGGAGCGCATCCGAACTCATTTGTTCCACCTGACCCCGGGCTGCCTCCAGATCCCCGGCTACGCACCGGGAAGCCATCATATCAAAGGCGCCCTTGACAATGACCACACATTTCCCGTCCATTCGATGTACCGTCGACATCAGCTTCCGGTCCGAGTCAAACGGCAGCTCCGCCAGACGGGGATACTGTTTGTCCATCGACTCCTTGGGCATCGCGTTTTTGTGGGCGGCAAGCACAATGGCGGTCTCGGTGGGGTCGCCGATGTGCTGCTCCTGATCACCGTGAAAGACAACGGAACCGTCACAGCACAGGCAGGCATACCGGAGTAACTTGCGCACCGAATCGGAGTTTTGCGTGCTGATGGCTTCGGGGGCAGCCTGCCCGTCTACATAGGCTTTTACCAGAGTCATGCGGTTCTGGGTCAGGGTCCCGGTCTTGTCCGAGCAGATGACCGAGGCGCTTCCCAGGGTCTCCACCGCGGGGAGCCGGCGAATGAGCGCATTTTTCTTGACCATACGCTGTACCCCGATGGAAAGCACGACGGTGACAATGGCGGGCAGGCCCTCGGGAATGGCGGAAACAGCCAGGGAGACGGCGGTCATAAAAATCTCCAAAGGGGGGATACCGTTGATAAGACCGACTACAAAAATGATGCCGCAGGCCGCAAGAGCCAAGATACCAAGATATTTGCCCAACTGCGCCAGTTTTTTCTGCAGCGGGGTCTGGGCGTCATCCTCGCTGTCCAGGAGGTTGGCAATCCGGCCCATCTCCGTGTCCATCCCGGTGGCAGTCACCACAGCGGTGGCGGTTCCGTAGGTAACGGAACAGCCGGAGAACACCATGTTGCTGCGGTCTCCCAGGGGAGCATTTTCCGCTACCGAGGCATGTGCGTCTTTCTCAGACGGTACGGACTCTCCCGTCAGGGCAGACTCCTCGCATTTCAGGCTGACGCTTCGCAGCAGGCGGCTGTCCGCGGGAATAAAGTCGCCGGCCTCCAGTCGGATGATGTCCCCTGGAACCAGCTGGAATGCATCAATGATGTCCTCCTTGCCGCTGCGGATCACGCGTGCGTGGGGGGCGGACAAGTTTTTCAGCGCGTCCAGGGCCTTTTCCGCCTTGCTCTCCTGCATCACGCCCATTATAGCGTTGAGTACGACAATCAGAAGGATGAGCACTGGTTCAAAGAACTCCTTCGGCTGCCCCTCAATCCAGGCAATGGCAAAGGAAACTGCCGCGGCAGCCAGCAGAATTAAGATCATCACGTCTTTGAACTGGGCCAGGAAACGCTGGAGGAATGTTTTTTTCTTCTTCTCACTCAGCTTGTTTTCGCCAAATTGAGCTTGCCTTTCCTGTACCTGCTGAGCATTCAATCCGTTGGAGGGATTGGAATTCAGCGCATGTATGGTTTCAGATGGTGAAAGTTGATGAAATGTCACGCAAGAGTCCTCCTTACACGTTGTATACGAGAGATATTGTAATGACAAACGAAGATGATTTCATTGGGCAAAGGTCTGTCTGCGTTACACTTTTCCTCAGAAGCATGATTAGTGTTACATTTTTGGACAAAGCCCGCATCTTGTCCCACAGATTTGCAGAATCCATTCTTGACAAATGATTGCCCGGATGCCTGGCTCTTATGGAAAAGGTCAGGTATTCACCGTTCTGATCCCCCCAGCAAATTGGGACACACAGAGCGTTTTGTCCAAAGATAAAATGCCGCATTGTGTTGAGAATCATGCGGCAATATGGTATACTTACCCTCATATAAGGGAGTAGTCAGCACTTTTGTGTGGTGATACCAACATACTGGAACATTCCTGGTATTATCTTAAATGACGAGACTTATCTGTATGATGGGCAGGTAAGTCTCTTTTTTTACCTGCCGGAGGCATTTCTTTGGGAGGTAAAGAGAATGAAAATTGAGGAACTTTTGGCCATATCAATGGGTGTTTCCATGGATGCCTTTGCCATTGCAATCTGTAAAGGTCTCTCGGTGGAGCGGGCAGAGCCCAAACACCTTTTGTCCGCGGGTCTCTGGTTTGGGGGTGCGCAGGCGGTCATGCCTCTGCTGGGCTACGTTCTGGGTAGCGGGTTTCGTTTTGTGATTGAAAGCCTGGATCACTGGATCTCTTTTCTCCTGCTGGCGGCAATTGGGATCCACATGATCCGGGAATCCCGAGAACCAGTCAAGAAGATGGACGCGTCGTTCGCTCCAAAGGTGATGCTTCCCCTGGCGCTTGCCGACAGCATCGACGCACTGGCTGTGGGGGTATCCTTTGCGTTTCTGAAGGTGGATATTCTTCCGGCGGTCCTGATGATTGGATTGACGACGTTTTTGTTCTCCGTGGCCGGTGTGAAAATCGGCAATCAGTTCGGAGCACGCTACAAAGCAAAAGCCGAAGCGGCAGGGGGGATTATTTTGCTTCTTATGGGACTCTCCATTTTATGGGAGCATTTGCAGATGTGAGGAAAGGAGAGCTGATATGGCAGATTCCAATATTACCAAACGGGCCTTGGCCAACTCTTTAAAGAGCCTGATGACGGAGCAGCCCTTTGAAAAGATCAATGTGGCACAGATCTGTGAGCGGTGTGATATGAACCGCAAAAGCTTTTACTATCACTTCAAGGACAAATATGACCTTGTGAATTGGATCTTTGATACGGAGTTTATTGCCTTGCTGAAAGACGAGAAATTGAACGCAAGCCACTCCAACTACAAGGAGCGCTGGGCCTGTATCGAGAAGATTTGCCAGTATTTTTATCAGAACCACGGATTTTACCGTAAAGCACTTCAAATCAAGGGGCAAAATTCCTTCAGTGAGCACTTCCGGGAATATATCCGCCCCCTTTTGGCCAACCGGATTTTCATTGTGTTCGGAGAGGAGCGGCTGGATGAATTTGTCCTGGACTTCTTTACCGACGCGGTGATCTGCGCTATGGAGCGGTGGCTGCTGACCCGGGAATGTATGCCGCCGGAGCAGTTTGTAGAAAAGATCAAGCAGATCACAGAAGAATGTGCCCGCTCCATCTACCGGGAGCTGTCTGAGGCGGAACAGGAGATGAGCCAGGCAGAAACATTGGCAGAAACATAGAAAACCAAAAAGAGGGCGTACCGCACACCAGACGCGGCACGCTCTCTTTTGCGGTTTATCGGGAGGGGACCGGTACAGACTTGGGATAGGCCCCCTGAATGAGAGAGGACAGCCCCTCCTCAAAGAGATTGCCGCAGGAGGCGAGACCTGGATTGTCGGGGGCAAACAGCCGTCCATGCCCGTCAAAGAGCACACAGCAGGCGTCATCTGAGATGATTTCATCCAAATTCCGGGTGTCGTAATAGAGCTCCCAGGGGACTGTCTGATAGGACTGCCCCTTGCGTGCCTCCACCGCAGCCTGATGGGCCATGCGCCTGAGCTCCGCCGGACAGTCCGGCTTGGCGGTCAGGACGGTAAACAGGGGGTGCAACTGCTGGGTGTCGGAGAAGAGGTCTCCGCTGGTGATGGCCTGCAGGTCGTTCCGTCCATAAGGAATATAGACGGAGTAGGGCAGCTGGGCCTCTCTGAGCATGGCGCAGACCTCGTCGGTCCGGTCCTCCCAGCGCACCACCAGCATCAAATGCCGGATGGGGGCAATTTCGTCCAGAAGGGCGCGGTCCACATCTTCCGGCCGGCAGAAGAGGAAAAAGGCGCTGTCCGGATGATGCTCGATCAGGGGAAGCAGAGCCTGGGGATTGGTGCGGGACAGGAGCATCCAGGAATAGATCCCCAGCTCTTCACCCTCCTGGATAGCGCTGTCATACTGAAACAGGTGATCCAAACACTGCAGGCCGTCCATTTGGAAAAGCACCGTCCAGGGGATGTTGAAGCCCAGTTTCTGTTCATTCCTGCGGATCCGCTGGGCTCCCCAGGTGCAGCTGTTATACCCCAGGTTCATCCCGAACCTTACCAGATGCTCGGTCTCAATGTGGTTGGCGGCGTCCTCCACCAGAGCATAGTACGCACTGTCCTCGTGCTCCAGCATGGTGTGGACCGTTTGGAAAAAACGACTCAAAAAGCGGCCCTCTGAAAAATGGAGGGCCATATCCACTAAATTACGGATACTCCGCTTGGGGTTTTCTTTCAACCCCTTCAGCGTTTGCCGCACGGTGGTCTCAATTAAAATGCGGGACATGCTGTTTTCCATAAACAAATCTCCTTCCCAGGCCGTTGTATCATAGAAAAAGCTTAGTGCCCCATCTGTACGCAGACAATAGACAGTTTTCCCCCGTTGTCCCAAAAGGTAACGCAGCAGAGAACGTGTCCCAATTTTTGACCAATGGAAGGTTCTGTCCCGTGACTTTTCGACCTGGTTCCCTATAATGTGGTTTAACAAGCCGGAATAAGGCAGAGAAAGGATGAACGTTATGAGCAGCGTGAAAGATAATATGCAGAATTTTGCCATCAATCAGGCATTAAAGTACATTGAGGGGAACCCAGAGGAGAACATCCCCAAGCTCATGGCTTTGGTGGACCGGTTTACGCCGGAGGGATGGTATCAAAGTCAGCGGGACGCCATCCGCCAGGCCATTGAGGAAAAAAACAACTGGTACCAGCTGATCCTGCGGGTATATGAGCTGGATCCGGGGGTGCGCCGCGCCTTTTTCCAGAACTTCCTGTTTAACGCCAGCCTGAAGGGCAGCGCCACCCAGGAGGAGATCAAAGAAAAAGAAAACTGCAATGTCCCCTGGGCCATTCTGCTGGATCCTACCTCCGCCTGTAATATGCACTGTACCGGATGCTGGGCGGCTGAGTATGGGAACCAGCTCAACCTTAGCCTGGAGACCATCGACTCCATCATCCGCCAGGGCAAGGAACTGGGCACCTACATGTACATTTACACCGGCGGCGAGCCTTTGGTGCGGAAAGCGGATCTCATCAAGCTGTGTGAGATGCACCCGGATTGTGAATTTTTGGCCTTCACCAACGGCACCCTCATTGACGAGGCCTTCTGCCAGGAGATGCTGCGGGTCAAGAATTTTGTCCCCGCCATCTCTCTGGAGGGATTTGAAGAGGCCAACGACTCCCGGCGGGGGAAAGGGGTGTATCAGAAGGTCCAGCAGGCCATGGCCCTTTTGAAGAGCCACCACCTGCCCTTCGGCATCTCCACCTGCTATACCAGCCAGAACTATAAGGACATCACCAGCGAGGCCTTCTTTGATTCCATTATCGACAGCGGGGCGCTGTTTGTCTGGTTCTTCCACTACATGCCGGTGGGCAACGACGCGGCCACCCAGCTGCTGCCCACCCCGGAGCAACGGACAGAGGTATACCACAGGATTCGGGAATACCGCACGACCAAGGCCATTTTCTCTATGGATTTTCAGAACGACGCAGAGTATGTGGGCGGCTGCATTGCCGGCGGCCGGAATTACCTGCACATCAACGCCAAGGGCGATGTGGAGCCCTGTGTGTTCATCCACTACTCCAACTGCAACATTCACGACACCAGCCTGCTGGACGCGCTCAAGAGCCCCATTTTCATGGCCTACCACGACAACCAGCCCTTCAATGAGAATATGCTTCGCCCCTGTCCTATGCTGGAAAATCCCGAGTCACTGCGGGCGATGGTAAAAGAAACCGGGGCGGTGAGCACCGACTACCAGAGCCCGGAAAGTGTGGATCACCTGTGTGACAAGACGACTCCCTATGCACAGCAGTGGGAAAACACCGCGCAGACCCTTTGGACGGGATGCGGCGGCTGTCATCACCAATGAGGACAGCCACTTTGAAGATTGACAAAGCCAATGTGCTCCGGGAAGGGAAGAACGCCGTACTCTTTTTTGGTGAGTCGGGGGGACCCGACGAGCTGATGAAACGGTACGGCTTCAGCGCTGCCGCCATCTGCCGGGCGGTAAAGGAGCTGGGACATAACACTGGGATGCGTGTAAACGCATTACGATGAATAGGACAGGGAGCAGGCTCCATGGTGGGCCTGCTCCTTTTTTAAGCCTGCTCCCTGATTGTGCGCTGCAAAGAATAACTTAAGCCCCCCGGCCCATTCCGGACAAGGTCTGCGCAGCAAAATATGGGGGTGAAAAGCAGAAACTTCTTTGCATTTTCCCCTGTTTCCACTATAATAAACAATAGAAAATAGATGATCAGAGGGGAAAAGAGATCCATGCCTGAAACGACAAGCAAGCTATTGCGCAGACTGCGCAGTCCCAAGGACGGATTGACGCTGCTGTCTCAGAACCAGTCCAGCTTAACCTGTGCCCAAGTATTGCAGGATTTCTTAGCGCGGGCTGGTCTGTCTGTAACCCAGTGGATCACAGCGGCGAATATCAGCAAGTCTTATGGTTACCAAATCCTACGCGGCGAACGGCTGCCTGGCCGGGATATCCTGCTTCGCACGGCTCTGGCCCTGTCTCTAAGTCTGAAAGATACCCAACGGCTGCTGGCGGTGGGGGGATGCGGGGCCCTATATCCCAAGGTGCGCCGGGACGCCGCCGTAATCTACGCACTTAACCAACATATGAGCCTGATCGACACGGAGGAACTGCTCTCATCCCTTCCCGAGCGCAGCCTCTATACCATGGAGAGCTGATATGGAGGCGCGGGAACAGTTTTTGCGGGAGTATCAGACTCAGGTTCTGAATCACGTCCTTTTGCCGCCCTGCCTGAGCGTCCAGTATACGCTCCAGTCCTGTCTGAAGGACGGGGAGCGGCAGGTATATCTGGTTCGGGATTCGGCCGGCTGGCCGGCAGTACTGAAACTCCAGCCGGCCGGGCGGGAGGACACGCTGCGGCAGGAGTACGATCTGCTGCGGAGTCTGCGGCACCCGCAGATCCCCCGGCCTGTTTCCTATTTAGAGTGGGAAGGCATGGAGTACCTGATTCGGGAGTATGTGGAGGGCGTCAGCCTCTATGAGCAGGTGACGGCCCAGGGGCCCCTTTCCCCAGACAAAGTGCGGGCGGCGGTCCTGTCCCTGTGCCGGGTGCTGCGCTATCTGCACAGTCAAAATCCTCCGGTCATCTGCCGGGATGTAAAGCCGCAGAATGTGGTTGTGGATCCGGCGGGCTGCTGCCACCTCATTGACCTGGGAGCCGCCCGCCGCTACCGGCCGGAGCAGCAGGGGGACACGGTGTTTCTGGGCACCCAGGTCACCGCACCGCCGGAGCAGTTCGGCTATCAGCAGACGGATCAGCGTTCGGACATCTATAGCCTTGGAATGCTCATGCGCTTTTTGCTGTCCGGCCGCTTCGATCCCTTACCTTATCGGTGGGGACAGGGCGGACTATACCGCGTGATCCGGCGGTGCACCGCCTTTGATCCCAAGAATCGCTATCCATCCGTCCAAGGGGTGTATCGGGCGCTGAAATACCGCTGGCTGCGCCGGGGCGCCGCAGCTGCCGCAGGCGTAACATGTGCAGCGATCCTCCTTGGCCTTTTATTTGGTTCCTCCACGGAAGCCCAGCCCCAATCTTCCCTGCTGGAGGCCGCGCTGCGTCAAGAGCTTCAGCTGGACGAGGGAGAGCCCATCCCCACGGAGCGGCTGGGGGAGGTGGAACAGCTGCTGGTATGCGGACAGGAGCTGGTGGGTACCATCCGTGAGCATGAGGAAATGGTCAATTGGGCACACGACTTGTATATTGAAGAACGGGCCCATGGAGATATCAGCAATCAGGACCTGGAACTTCTGGAGCAGTGTGTCAATCTAAAGGTGCTCATTCTGGACTATCAGCAGATTTCCGACCTATCTCCTCTGGCCCAGCTGCCGCTGGAGTACCTCAGCCTTACAGGAAATGAGGTGTCTGATCTCAGCCCCCTGTCCGGGCTGACAGAGCTTCAAGTGCTGGATCTGGGTGAAAATCCAGTACGCTCTGTACAGGTGTTAGCGGAATTACCCCAGCTGCGGGAGGTGACCCTGGAGGCCACAGGGATTACCTCGGTAGAGGTATTTGCAGGAAGTGAGATTCAGTCCCTCAATGTGCGTACCACCTGGGTGAATGACTATACCCCTCTGGAGTCCTGTCCCAACCTCACCCAACTGATAACCGGCAGTATGCCGGAGGGAGCGGCCCAGACGCTGGCGGGACTGACCAATTTGGAGCAGCTTCGGCTGTATTCCACTCCGGGAGTGGATTTAGCCTTGCTGACGGAGTTTCAGGTCCTTCAGGAGCTGGATTTGTGCGGCTGCACGCTCTCAAATCCTGAGGCGCTGACCTCTCTTTCCAGCCTGAGGGCTCTGAATCTGGGGGAGACCGGTCTTACGGAGCTATCGTTCCTGACGGATCTTCCAGTTTTGGTAGAACTGATTCTGAAGGATAATCCCCTTACCGACCTTACCCCGCTGCTGGACTGCCCCTGGCTGGAGCGGCTGGTACTGAGCCAGCGCCATCAGCCCCTGGCCCAGGAACAGCTGGAACAAGCGCCGTTTGAGATTGTGTTTGAATAGCGGATAGAGTATGCAGTTTGCGCACCACTTCATCCTCCGAACATGGTATGCTGAAGAAAATCTCAGCTTAGGCTGACCATGAAGGAGGAACATAACATGAGACGAAACAAATGGATTGCCCTGTGTCTTGCTGGATATCTGGTGCTGGCATTGAGTGCCTGCGGCAGTCAGAGTACATCGGGGACGAGCAGCTCGGCGGGCGGTTCCGGCAGCAGCGCCGGCAGTGACGCTTCCAGCGGCACCGTGAGCTCCTCCCAGAGCACCACCTCCTCCCAGGAGGAGCAGGCGACCCTGGTAGAGTACGCCGTGGAGGGCCTGGGTACCTTCCAACTGCCTGAAGGCTTCACCGTGGAATCTGGTGAAATCACCGAGCCCCTGCCTAACCGCTACGCCATCTTCCAAAAGGACAGCTATTATATCCAGGCCAACCGCTTTGGTGCGGACGCCTATGAGATGGCGGGTGCGTCGTTGCCTGCCGACTTGGAGGAGTACTCCACCCGCAGTGGGGTCCAAAATTCCGTACCCGAGGGGACAGTGTTCGACTACGACCAGTACGGAAATTACGCCGCCCAGTTCACCCAGGAGGACGGGCAGCTGTGCTACTATGTGCTGCTCCAGGGGGAGGAGTCCTTTGGCAGCATTTTCCTCACGGCTCCCCAGGAAGTTTTTGACGCGGAGACCGCCGCGCTGTGGCTGAGCGGTTCTCAGCTGGTGTAAGTGCATTGTCTTTCCTTAATTCCGCAAAAGCAGTTTAATCCGTCCGCTTTTGCGGAATTCTTTTATCGCCTACGGATGAAATTGGGCTGTTTGAGGACTACCCCAGCATAGAAAAAAGAGATTCAAGGAAAAAGAAGGGATCGTTGATGATGAGAAAGATAGTTGCAGTCCTTTTGGCAACCATGCTGCTGATGCTGAGCGCCTGTACCAGTACAAATACCTCTGCACAAAGCGATAGCCCCGATACGGCTCAGACTGATAAATCCGGCGCTGATGCTGCCCAGGTACAGTACGATTACCAGCTGAAGGCGGGGGAGACAACCGAAGTCTATGATGTAACCTTTGACCAAATGGTCACAGTAACCGTCGATTCGGCCAGTACACGGGATGGCTCCCTTGATTTGCGCAGCAGCATCTATTTTGACAACTGCACCTTCAACGGCGGCCTTACGATTCTGGGCGACTATCACGCTATGGTCAGCTTAGGCAGTGGCTGTTCCTTTGGGGATGGTTCCATTGTAACCTGTAAGGAGGTTACATCCGGAGCTGCTAAGGAGACTACGATGGAAGATAACTTCGTCAAAGTGTTTGTCTCCTGCGAAGGTGTCACAGTGGAAACGGAATACGCCGTCGGTGTGGTGACCGATGGCCCCGATTTCGTCTTTAACGGCACGACTTACAGTAAAGAGGAGCTTGCGCCGGATACGGCCTTCTTGGGCGTTTACAGCATCTATGAGAATAACGCCATGACGTATGTCAAACTTGCCATCGGTGAAGACGACAGTCTCGAGTTCTTAGATTAATTAGACTGTTGTGTTCCGCCAGTTGATCCAAGGTGAACGCCAGCGCTCCTTCCCGCACAGGGGCATAAAAGCGTATGGCTCCATACATGCAAACCCTGCAAAATGAGCCACCTTATTCCCGTCCTCTGCGGTATTGACCGCAGCGCCCTGGATCCGGTAAAGCGAATGAACGCAGGAGCCAACTATCTGCGGGAACATCCTGGTGTAACCAACAAGTCCAGCATCGTCAGAGCGCAAACCTTTTCCGGTTCTGCTCACTGGCAGGGGAGGGGAGCGTTTTTTCTATCAGCAAACTTCAAAATTAGAACAGGGCGTACTGCTGTACGCCCTGTGTTTTGCTTATGGAGGTTAAAGCTCGTTAATCGTTTCGGATACTGCCATACGGCAGATCCGTTTTCCAGGGGCCAAAGGAACAAGTAACGCGGTACATACCAGCAGCACCAAAATCCCGCCCACGGAGGAAAGGGGCAGATGCCAGACTGTGCCCCAATAGTTGGTGATCATCTGCCCATAGAGGAAGTAGTGCAGCGGCAAGCCCAGCCCACAGCCTGCAATCAGCCCAAGGAAGGTGTAGGCGGCAGACTCTGTGGTAATCATCTTCTGAATTTGGCGTCCGTCCATGCCCACGGCACGCATGGCACCATATTGCCTGGTTCTGGCAGACACGCTCATGGCAATGCTGTTTGCCGTGTGGATAATGGTGATCAAGGTGATGACCACTAGAAAACCGTACACAAAAAGGCAGAACATGAAATAGGTGTTTTGTGTGTCTTTGTTCTGTTCCAGACGATCGTAGAAGTCATATTGCCCATTGGCCAAAGCCTGGAGCTGATTGACATTCTGCTGGGTGGCGTCCTGGGTCAGCTGCACATCTAGAATGGCGTATGCATCCTCTCCGGTGATGGCGGTAAACAGTTCCTCCGAGCAGATCACGGTAGGCTGGTCTGACGTGTCAAACGGGCTATCCTCCAGAACGCCGACCACCAGGAGTGAGGTGTTGTCCAGCTGGATGACATCCCCCACCTGCAGGGTGTTGCTCTTGTCAAACACCGTCAGCACACCGCGGCCTTCCCGCGCTGCATCCAGATCCCCAGATGTCAAATCCGCCTCCGCCCACTGAAACTGCTGCTCCTCATAGGAGATGAGATCGATCGTTCCAGATGTTCCTTCATACTCCGCGGGGAGGCTTTTATACATCCGGCCAAATGCCCGCTTGACGTAGGACTGCTGTGCTACCTCAGCGGCAAAACGTTTGTCAATCTCACACTGATTTTCCGGGCTGCTGTAAAAGACATCCGGCGCCCATGGTTTCAGAGGATTGAGGGCGAGCTGAACCCATTGAACCAGAACGGAAAAACTTAGGATCAGGATGATGCTCAGGGCAAAGGAACCGGTCATGAGCAGCAGATTTTTCGGAGCGGAGACGGCATGGTGAATGCCCAGGGCTGTCTCAATACGCAAAAAGCCCTTCCGCACCGGCCGGGACACAGAGCTGCCCTGGGCACTGTTTCCGGTGACCGCAGCAACCGGAGAGACAGACGCCGCCCGCCTGGCAGGGGAGAGGGAGGAGAGCAGCACCGTCAAAACACCCACAACCATGCCGCTGAAGATACCGATGATGCTGACCCCAAAGAGGGGAATCTGTACAAACTCGGCCCCAGCGCCGAACCGAAGGAGGGCGCAAAGGAGCCAGGTAACCAGAATTCCCAACACGACCCCGATGGGGACCGCTGTTTTACACCAGGAGAGGGCTTCCAGCCGGACGATGTGCATGATCTGGGCCCGGCTTGCCCCGATACAGCGGAGCATCCCAAAAAATTGGGCCCGCTCTGCGGTGCGGCTGTTCAAGCTTCCAGCGATCATAAAGACCCCTGCGGCCAAAACCAGCAGGAACAGGATGGCGGCCACCAGATACAGTCCCGAAACATAAGGATCACTGCTGAATCCGGTTAGCCCCAGCAGGGCGGTGTTTTCCGAAAGAGTCTCGTTGGTAAAGCCGTAGGTCTGCTGCAGTTCCGAGATCACTTTGCGGGGATTGGCACCTTCGGAAAATCGCACAAAACAGACGGGGGCCGGCGTTTCTCCTTCCGCGTCAGCAAGGCTTAGAAAGGCATCCCAGCTGAGACACGCCCCCACCACATTGGCGTCGGCGCTGATGGTGACATCCCCGCCGAACCCGGAAATGGTGTAGGAATAGTCTCCGGAAGGGGTGTGCAGGGTGATGGTATCGCCCACCTGCACATGAAGCAGGTCCTTGGACCGGCTGGAGAGCAAAATTTCCCTTTCGTTTGCCGGGTAGCTGCCCTCGGTCAGATCGTCATAGATCTTCGTCAGGATCTGATCATCCGCACCGACAATGACGCAGGTTTTCCCCTGAATGGAGTAGTCCTGGGATAGATCGTAGTTCAAGCCGTCGTACCGCTGAGCAGCAACCACATCCGGCCGCTGGGCGATTTCTTCCATCTGCTGGTCCGAGGGCTCCTTCAGCATTACGTGCCAATTTCCGTGACTTTCCATGACCCGTATTTTTTCCATGCGGATGGCCATGTCCGCCATACTGAAAATGGTGGTGACCAACAAAACGGCGATAATGATGCACAGCAAGGTCATGCGATTCTGCCGTTTCCGCACCTTGGCGGAGATGGGGATCAGGCTGAGATAATGTTTCACTCCCGGCACCTCCCAAAATCGGTGAGCACCCCGTCGGATACCTGCAAAATGCGGTCGGCTGCCTGGGCAATGCTTTTGCTATGGGTGATCATGAGGATGGTCTGCTCATACTTCCGGGAGGCTTCTTTGAGCAGCGCAATCACCTCGCTGCTGTTCTTTGTGTCCAGATTACCGGTGGGCTCGTCGGCCAGGATGAGGGAAGGGCGCGTGATCAGGGCACGTCCGATGGCCACCCGCTGCTGCTGGCCGCCGGAGAGCTGGCTTGGCAGGTGGCTGCGCCGTTCCTTCAGATTCAGGATGGTCAGCAGTTCCTCCAGATAGGCTTGGTTGGGCTTTTGATAGTCCAGCAAGACCGGGAAAATGATGTTTTGCTCCACAGTCAGTTCCGGGATCAGGTTAAAGCTTTGAAAGACAAATCCGATGCTTCTGCGTCGGAACACAGTAAGGCTTTTATCTTTCATTGCAAAGATGTCTTTGCCATCGATGAGTACCTTGCCGGATGTGGGGGTATCCAGACCGCCGATGAGATTCAGCAGGGTGCTTTTCCCGGAACCGGACTCTCCCACCACGGCAACAAATTCCCCTTTGGGCACGGAGAAGGTGGCCCCTTTCAATGCCTTTACTGCGGTTTCACCCGTTCCATATGTTTTGGAAAGGTCGTTTACTTCCAATAGGCGCATAAGCAACACCTCTTTCTGTTTGATGGGGAAAGGGTATCACAGCAATCCTACGGCAGCATGACAGATTGCCTACAATGTTGTAGGAATCAAAAAGTTGAGGGTAAATCGGGTGCCGCTTTCCGGATCGCTGTCCACCTCGATGGTCCCGTTGTGGGCCTCTACGATGGCTTTGGCCAGGGGCAGCCCCAAACCCACGCCCTGGGTATCTTGGGAAAAGCGGCTGCGGTAAAACCGCTTGAAAATATGGGGGAGATCTTCCGGCGCAATCCCGCTTCCATTGTCCTGGACAGTGACCCGGACAATAGAGCCAAACTGTTTCCATGCCACCTGGATGGTGTCACCAGCTTTGGTGTGGTCCAGGGCGTTTTTGACCAGGTTGCTCACCGCCTCCATAAACCATCCCCGGTCACACAGTAGTTTCACGGTGTCATCACCGGAAAAGATCAGGTTCTTTTTCTGCTGCTGTGCCTGGTATGTGAAGTGGCGTTCGATGCACTCCATCACTTCGGAAAGAGATTCCTCCGCCTTCTGCAGGACAATCGTCCCGGAATCCCATTTGGCCACTTTCAGGAGGTTTTGTACCAGCGTTTCGATCCGGTCCAGCTCCTGTTCGGAGAGATCGGCAAATTCACGGATGTCAGGGTAATCTTGGGCCTCGGTCTGGAGAATGCCGTTGTAAATATTCAGGGCGGCTAAGGGGGTTTTCAGCTGGTGAGAGATGTTGGAAATCGTGTCCTTCAAAAATATCTTTGCATTGCCCTCGTTTTCTGCATGGGCGTTGAGGATGGTGACCAGCGAATTGATCTCATGAAACAGCCGATTCAGCTCCCCCTCGTCATCACAGGAAATCCGGGCATCAGAATCGCCGGAAAGATAGGCGTGAATCTGGGTTATGGCCTCCTCCATGATTCGATCCTGCGCTTGAAAATATCTATATAAAGCTGCAAGAATCAGCGCACCCATACCGACCGCCCACGCCAACACCCACAACGCCGCAAACGGCCATTGCAGGCTGACCGCAAGGATGGACAGCAGGGTAAAGCCAACGATGGACAGACTGATCCAGATGAAAAGCCGCCGGATGTTTGGATTGACCAGGATTCTCATAAGATACCTCAATCTGTCTCATTCCACTTGTATCCCAAGCGGCGAACGGTGACAATTTTTTTCGGATTGCTGGGATCATCCTCGATTTTGGCACGCAGCCGGCGGATATATACCGTCAGGGTGCTGTTGTCAATGTAGTTCTCCTCCCAATCCCAGAGCCAGCTCAAAATCTGGTTCGGAGAGAGGACCACGTTGGGGTTCTCCAGGAAGAAACAGAGCAGTTTATATTCTGTGGCAGTCAGGTCAATCCGGCTGCCATCTTTCGTTACTTCATGGGTCAATAACTGTATGGAAAGGCCATTGGAGGTCCGGACCGGGGTCTCCTGGGCAAAATTTTCACTCCGGCGGAGCAGTGCATGGACTCTGGAGAGAAAAACCGCCAATTTAAACGGCTTTGTGATATAGTCGTCGCCGCCCAGATCCAGGCCCATAATCATGTCCGTTTCTTCATCCGCAGCGGTCAGAAACATGATGGGCACCTTGGAAGTTTGGCGGATTGTTTGGCACAGGTCATATCCGGAACCGTCCGGCAGGGAAACATCCAGAATCACCAAATCATATGAACCATTCTGCCACAGCTGCTCAGCTTCCCGGCTTGTTCGGGCAACCGCGATCTCATATCCTTGCTTTTTCATGGCAAAGGACAGGCCATTGATCAAGCTTAAATCATCTTCTACAAATAAAATCCGTTTCATATATCTTCACCATCTGTCAGAATGCTTATGATAACCGCATTTGCTTGTTGGAATGAGTGACAGGCAGACAAATCTCACAGCGGACGGTTTCGCCGGCAAAAAAGTTTGCCCTGCCCCCGTGGGCGGCGGCGATTTGCTCCACCAGCTTCAGGCCGGTACCGTGGGCGGCTCCACCGTCTGGCTCCAGGGGGTGGTGGGAATCTGTCCGCAGCCCTCCGGCGGCGGTGCCGCCCTCCACCCAGAGGATCAGACGATTGCCCTCTGCCCGGGCGCTCAGACAGATGATACTGCTGGGGGCGTTATGGCGCACGCAGTTGGTGAGCAGATTGTTCATCGCCCGCCGCAGCAGGAAGGGGTCAACCTCGATAGGGGGGAGGGGCTCCTGGGGCAAGTCCATCTCAAAGTCAAAGCCCTCGGCCATGCCCCCGTTGAGGAAATCGGCGGCGGTCTGCCGCAGGAACCCCTCGATCTGGAGAGACTCTTTCCGCAGAGGCTGCATGGCGCAGTCCAGCCGCATGGTCAGGTTGAGGTCGTTGACCAGATCCCGGATCACCTGGCTCTGGGCACGAATGATTCCCGCCTGTCTCCGGCGCTCCAAAGGCAAATCCTCCGCCCCCTCCATCTGGGCGGAGTAGCCCATGACCATGGAGAGGGGAGTGCGGATGTCATGGGACACCCCGTTGATCCAGTCGGACCGTGCGGCGTCCCGCACCTGCTGAGCCTGCCGGAACCACCGGCGCACCACCCAGTAGGCCAGGAGCAGCACGCAGCCCAGGGCCAGCAGGAACATGCCTCCGAACCACAGGGGCGTCTGCAGCAGAGTGGGAACCCCCATGACGATGTCGTGTTTCCACACGCTCCCCTTGGGAGCGCCGATCACCAGCAGGCCGTCGTCCCGAATGCGGCACTGCACCGGATAGTCGTTCAAATACCACCGGGTAAAGGAAGCCACATCCGTGAGGGTATATTGCTCCGGCAAATCGGCAGGCTTGCGGAAGGACCAGACAACCTGTCCGCTTTCATCCAAAAGCATGGCCCAGTGATCGTCCCCCAGCAGCTCTTTCCCGGTGAAGGTATATTCTGTCCCATCCCAAGTGAGCGCCTGGGAAACCTGGCTCAGGGAAACGCCCCAATCCCGACCGCCGTCGGAGTTGTAAAAGATAAAGGCCAGAATCCCCATCAGGGTGATGAAGGTGACCAGGGCTGCCGCAGCGGTCACCAGCATGGCGCCCTTGAAAAAGTTCCGCAGGCTCATTTTGTGCCCTCCCGCCGAAGCCGGTAGCCCAGGCCCCGCACCGTCAGCAGATACTTGGGGTGGGAGGGGTCCGCCTCGATTTTCTCCCGCAGGCGGCGGATATGGACCATCAGGGTATTTTCATAGCCCACCAGTGGGCCGTCCCAGAGGGCCGCGCACAGAGCGTCGATGGTGACGATGTTCCCCCGGGCCTCCCAGAATGTTTTCAACAGGGTGAATTCCTTGGCCGTGAGGGAGGTTTCCTCTCCGCTGCGGCGCACGGCGCTCTTGCCCCAGTCGATCTCCACGTCTCCCAAGCGGGAGGCGTCCGGCTCCTCCCGGTAGACCCTTCGGAGCACCGAACGCAGGCGGAGCAGCAGTTCCTGGGGAAGAAAGGGCTTGGTGATGTAGTCGTCTGCTCCCAGCCCTAATCCCCGGAGCCGGTCGGCGTCCTCGTCCCGGGCGGAGAGGAACAGCACCGGCACATCCCGGCTCTCCCGCAGCTTCCCGAACAGGGAGAATCCGTCCCCGTCCGGCAGATTTACGTCCAGCAGCACCGCGTCCGGGTTTCCCGCCCGGAACCGCTCCAGTGCCTGGGCACAGGACAGGGCGGAGTCCGTCTCATAGCCCCCACGGGTCAGGATCTCCGTTACCATGTCCTGAAGCGCGGTCTCGTCGTCCACGATCAAAATACGATAGGCCATACTACGGCCTCCTTTTTCGTTCTCGTCCCCATTATAGCAAATCCTGTCCAGCCGTCCAGGCCCTGCCGGAGAAGTAAGGTAAATGTAAGGTGGGCTTCATCGGGGCGTAAGGCAGGGGTGTTATCCTTGGGAGCATAAGGAGGTCTTGCCATGAACATCATCGAGACACACGACCTGTGCAAGCAATATGGAAACACTCTGCGGGTGGCCCACCTGGACCTGGATGTTCCCGAGGGCAGCATCTATGGATTTCTCGGCCCCAACGGGGCGGGGAAGTCCACCACGCTGAAAATGGTTCTGGGCCTGGTGCGCCCCACGGCGGGGAGCATCCGGGTGCTGGGAAAGAAGATGGACGGCGGAAACCGCCTGTCCGTACTTCGACAGGTGGGGAGCCTCATCGAGAGCCCCAGCTACTACGGCCACCTCACCGGGGAGGAGAACCTGCGCATCGTCCAGACCCTCCGGGGCGTGCCGGAGCAAAACATCCGGGAGGTACTGCAGATCGTCCGGCTGGACGGCCAGCGGGGCAAAAAGGTGGCCCACTACTCCCTGGGCATGAAGCAGCGTCTCGGCCTGGCGGCAGCCCTGCTGGGCTACCCCAAGCTGCTCATTCTGGACGAGCCTACCAACGGCCTGGACCCGGCAGGGATCCAGGAGATGCGGGAGCTGATCTGCTCCCTGCCGGAGCGGTTCGGCATGACGGTGGTGGTGTCCAGCCACCTGTTGAGCGAGATCGACCAGATGGCCGACCACGTGGCCATCATCCGGGAAGGGGAGCTGGTATTTCAGGACACTTTGGAGGCCCTCCACGGCCGCAGCCGCCACCATCTGGCCCTGCGGACCACCAACAACGCCGTGGCCCGGGCCATTCTCCAGGAGAACTCCGTGTCCTGCTTGGAGGAGGACGGATACCTGATTCTTCCCATTCTCTCCGATGAACTGGCCGCCCAGCTCACCCGGCTGCTGACCCAGCGGCGGCTTGGTGTCATCCGGCTGGAGGAGCGACAGAAGAGCCTGGAGGACATCTTCTTAGAGCTGACAGGAAAGGCGGCGAGCCTGTGAACCTGCTGAAGCTGGAATTTTACAAGTGCCGCCGCCGGAAGATCGTCCTGGTGTGCGCCGCCGTACTGGCGGTAGAACTCATCTGGATGGGGGCGTTCTTTACCCGGCAGGATGCCGAGGATCTGAAATGGGGCTGGATGCTCCTGCTTTACAATCTTGCCATGGTAGATGCCATCGTCCTGCCCATCAGCGTGGCCACCCTGGCCAGCCGCAACTGCGAATTGGAACACAAGGGCAATACCTGGAAGCTGCTGGAGACCATGGCCTCTCCGGGCAGACTCTATGCCGCCAAAATGGCCTGGGGCGCCCTGGTGCTGGCCGTTTTGCTGGTGATCCGCTCCGCGCTGTTTGTGGCGGTGGGGATCGTGCAAGGCTTTCAGGGCGGCATCCCCTGGGGACGGTTCGGGCTGTTCACCCTGATCTCCTGGGCAGTGTCTATGATGGTCTTCGCCCTTCAGCAGGGGCTGTCCCTGCGCTTTGCCAACCAGGCCGCTGCCCTAGTATGCGGTATTGCCGGCAGCTTTCTGGGCATTCTTTCCATGCTCTTTCCTCCGGCCCTCACCCGTTGCGTGCCCTGGGGGTACTACGGACTTCTGGCCCTGGTAGGCATGGATTGGGACGCGGACACCCGGATTACATCTTTTTATTGGAGGTGGCCGGAACCCACGGACCTGTTGCTGCTTTGTCTGTGGGCGGCGGTGTTCCTGGTGGTGGGCCGGACACTATTTGTGAGAAAGGAGGTATGAGGCATGCTGCTGCGTTGTTTGTGGGCGGAACTGCAAAAGTGCCGCCGCTCCCCGGTGTGGCTGGCCTTTGTACTGCTGCCGATCTTTCCCGCTATTTTGGGCACGGGGAATTATCTTGGAAATATTGAGGTTCTGGACAATGCCTGGTACAGCTTGTGGAGCCAGCATACTCTGTTTTCCTCTATGTTCTTTCTGCCCGCCTTGCTGGGCGTGTTCTGCGCCTGGCAGTGGCGGCTGGAGCACACAGATCACAACTGGAACCATTTTCTT
>CABVDR010000011.1 GCA_902497145.1 uncultured Oscillospiraceae bacterium | reverse complement strand
TCGATGGCGGGGGAGTGGACAGGGAACACCTTCTCCACACCGATGCCGTAGGAGATGCGGCGGACGGTGAAGGTCTCCTCAATGCCGCCGTGCTTCTTGGCGATCACAGTGCCCTCAAAGACCTGGATACGCTCACGATTGCCTTCCTTAACCTTCAGGTGCACCCGGATGGTGTCGCCCACCTGAACCTCAGGGGCATTCTCCTTCAGGTGCTTCTGAGTAAAAGCCTGCATCAAATCCATGTTATTTTCCTCCTGTTGTATAGGCGTTCTTGCCGGTTCCAAACGTGGATGTCCGCACCCCTGTGCGGAGCAACAGCAGAGGACCGCCCGTTATTTCAGACTAAAGGATGATATCACATTTTTTCCAGCAATGCAAGCCTTTTTTCGCTCTGCCGCAAAAAATTACCTTTTCCCTGTTCCTTCTTATTTCGTGCCGAAAATCCGGTCGCCTGCATCACCCAGACCAGGCACGATATAGCCGTGGTCGTTAAGCTTCTCGTCTACACCGGCCACATAGATCTCTACGTCAGGGTGGGCCTTGCGTACTGCCTCGATGCCCTCGGGGGCGGCCAGCACGTTCATCAGCTTAATGTGGTTGCAGCCATAGTTTTTCAGGAAGTGGATGGCCGCCACGGCGGAGCCGCCGGTGGCCAGCATGGGATCCAGCACAATGACATCCCGGTCGGCGATGTCGGAGGGCATCTTGCAGTAGTACTCCACCGGCTCCAGGGTCTCGGGATCCCGGTACAGGCCGATGTGCCCCACCTTGGCGGAGGGGATCAGGGACAAAATGCCGTCCACCATGCCAAGGCCAGCCCGCAGAATGGGGACGATGGCCAGCTTCTTGCCCGCCAGCTGCTTAAAGGTACCGGTGGCCACGGGGGTTTTGATCTCCACGTCCTCCAGGGGCAGGTCGCGGGTGGCCTCATAACACTCCAGGGCGGCAATCTCGGAGACGATCTCCCGGAATTCCTTTACACCGGTACGCTCATCCCGGAGGATGCTCAGCTTGTGCTGCAGCAGCGGGTGGTCCAAAACATGTACTTTGCTGTCAAACATCTCAAAAACCCCTTTATTTTTGTGTACTGCGGCCCTGCCGCTCCCGCTCCAGCCGCTCGCGCTCAGCCTGAGACAGCCGGTGGTAGACAGGTACCAGGTCTTTTCCCTTCACCAGGGCTCCGGCGTGGATCTGCTCCACTGCCGCCCGGGCCACGCCCCACGCACTCTGCTGCCGCAGAGCGGGTGGCGCCAGCTCCAGGTCGATTCCCTGACTTCTTAGGGTATTATAGCACAGCTGAGCCCCGTCTCCAACGACTATTTTGCGTTTTTCGATTTTTTTCAATTCTTCCCCCAGTTCTTCCAGGGAGATGGCCCGGTCGGGACACAGCCGATCCAGCTTCTCTCCGTCCGTCTGGAACAGGGCGTTATATACCTGCTTGCGCCGGGCGTCCATGGCGCACACGATGACTGCATCCTCGTAGAAGGCCAAAGGCCAGGCCATGGACTCCAGGGTGGAGCAGGCTGCACAGTCCTTGTCCTCCCCCCAGGCAAGCCCCTTGGCGGTGGCCACGCCGATGCGCAGCCCGGTGAAGGAGCCGGGACCTGCCGCCACGGCGATCACGTCCACATCGGACAGGCTGACCTCGCAGTTTTTCAACAGGTCGTGGGCCATGGGCAGCAGGGTGCGGCTGTGGGTCAGGCCGCTTTGCTGGAAGGACTGGGCAATGAGCCCCTCCTCCCCCCACAACGCCGCGGAGCAGGCCACGGCGGAGGATTCCAATGCCAATATCTTCATGCTATCACACACTCTTCTACTTAGTTTTCCAGCGAAGGACCGCCCTGGATGGTGATGACCCGCTGATGGTCGTTTTCTCCCCGGCGGATGTCTACCCGGATGGTATCCTCCTCCAGGGCCTCGTCCACATTTTCGCTCCATTCCACGGCGCACACGCCGCCCCGGGCCAGGTAGTCCTCCCAGCCGATGTCAAAGAGCTCGTCGGCGCTGCCTAAGCGGTACATGTCAAAGTGGAACAGGGGGAGCCGTCCCCCCTCATACTCGTTGACAATGGTAAAGGTGGGGCTGGTCACTTGTCCCGGAATACCAAGCCCCCGGGCCAGTCCCCGGGTAAAGGCGGTCTTCCCCGCCCCCAGGTCGCCGGTGTAGGCGATCACACTCCCCGGCTTCAGCCGCTCGCCCAGGCGGCTGCCCAGCGCTTCAGTCTCCTGCTCGCTGTTTGAACAATACTCCATGGGGTCCTCCCTTGCGTTCACAGATTGTTTTCGAAATCTGGGAAGATTATAGCACAGATATGGTTTACCTTTCCACCAAAAAGTGATAAAATATAGGGCCGTATCCTAGGAAAGTGAGGAGACGCTGTGAAGACCCTATTTTCTCCCCTCCAAGAATTTTTGAAAAAGGGGGACGTTATACTCCTGTCCCTCTGTCTGCTGGCCAGCGGATTTGGCGTGGCCCTGATCTTTTCCGCGACCCGCTACAATGAAAACAATAAAGAAGTTGCCGTGCAGATAATCGCCATTCTGCTGGGCGTGCTGGTATACATCCTTTGTACCTATGTGGACTTTGAATCCTTTGTAGAGAAAAACTGGAAGTGGCTGCTGGGATTCAGCATTATTTTTCTCCTTTTGCTTCTCACCCCTATCGGCGTATCCCGGGGCGGCAATCGCAACTGGCTGCAATTCCCCGGCTTTCCCATTTTGATCCAGCCCAACGAGATCGTTAAGATCCCCTTTATTCTGCTTCTGGCCTTACAAATCCGAAAAATTCAGGACCGGGGGCACGACATCGGCTCGGTCTTCTCGGTGGCCCAGATCGGCGCTCACGCTATGTTCATGCTGGCCCTCATCGCCGGCATCTGCGGGGACATGGGTATGTGCGTGGTGTACGCCATGATCTTTGCCGTTATGTCCTGGAGCGCCGGGGTGAAGGTACGCTGGTTCGTTTTAGTAGGCGGAGCCATCATTATCGCTTTTGTGGTGCTGTGGTTCTTTGTGTTGCCTAAAACAAAAGCCTGGGACAACCTCTATCTCATCAAACGCTTCCGGGTCCTGTTTGACCACAGCTATGATCCCCAGGGCGTGGGTTTCCAGCAGACCCGCTCTATCCTGGCCATCGGCTCTGGACAGATCTTCGGCAAGGGATATCTCCAGGGCACTATGACCCAGTCTACCAGTGAATCCACCCTCCCCGCCAGAGACACCGACTTCATCTTCGCAGTATGCGGCGAGGAGCTGGGCATGGTGGGCTGTCTGGCCCTGCTGGCTCTACTTACCGCGGTGGTGCTGCGGTGCATCTGGGTGGCCCGCCACTCCAGCTCCCCCTTCTATGCCTACGTGTCCATGGGTATGGCGGGAATGCTCATTGTTCAGATTGCCGCCAACGTGGGCATGTGTCTGTTTGTCTTTCCCGTCATGGGTCTGACTCTCCCCTTTATCAGCTATGGCGGCTCCTCCATTATTACCCTGTACGCCGCCATGGGCGTGGTATCCAGCGCCAAGGCCAGGGCGTTGCCCAGCTGGCTGCGGGATCGGGGCACCTAATTGCTCATTTGAATCTTCCGGCGTCCATTCCAGTCTTTGCCTGGGAGGGACGCCGGTTTTTTACGCATAGTTTCCTTTTCCCGGCAGAGACTAGAACTAACCTGAACCAACAAAGGAGGTTATCCCGTTGAAACGTCTCTGCCTGCTGCGCCGCGGCGGCGCGCTGCTTCTCTCCCTGGCGCTACTCAGTACCCTCTCCCTCCCTGTCTCTGCCTTCTTCTGGAACAAGAAGGCCTCCTCCCCCACCATTCCCGACTTCTCCAAAAACACCCTGGTGGGGGACACGGTCTCTTTTTCTGATCAGGACTTCTCCCTGCAGGATGGGGACGGCGTGAAGCTGACTTCCATCACTCTCACCGCCCTGCCGGATACCGGGGCCGGTACTCTGACCCTGGGCGGACAGCCTCTGGCGGTGGACTCGGTGGTGGAGAGCAGCGCCCTGGCGGGACTGCGCTTCCAGTCTCTGTCCCAGCCCACCGTCACCACCACGTCCTTTGCGTTCCTGCCCACTTTTGACAACGGCACTCAGGCCCAACAGCCCACTACCGTTACTCTCTATCTTCTCACCGCCGCCAATGAGCCCCCCATCGCCCGGAATATGGATCTGACCACCTATAAAAATGTGGCCATCACCGGCTACTTTGACGCGGTGGACAGCGAGGGGGACACCCTCTCCTTCCAGCTCATGGACACCCCCGCCCGGGGCTCCGTGACCTTGGCGGAGGACGGCTCGGCCAAATTTGTCTACACTCCCTATGAGAATAAAACCGGCAAGGACTCCTTCACCTATGTGGCCATCGACTCGGCGGGCAACACCTCCCCGGAGGCCAAGGTGACCATTCAGATCAACAAGCCGGACACCAAGGTGACCTATGCCGACATGGAGGGCGACCCCGCCCACAAGGCCTCCATCCGTCTGGCAGAGGAGGGCATCTTTGTCGGCTCCTACCTGGACGGAGAATACTTCTTTGAGCCGGATCAGCCGGTTACCCGGGCAGAATTTCTCTCCATGGCTATGGCCACAGTAGGTCTGAGCCCCCTGGAGGACGTGACAGTCACCGGCTTCTCCGATGATGCCACCATTCCCACCTGGGCCAAGGGCACCGTCTCCGCCGCCGTGAAGGCTGGGGTAATCCAGGGCTCCAAGGATGAGAGCGGCGCGCCGGTGTTTGAAGCCTCGGAAAATATCACTCAGGGCGAGGCTACAGTGATGCTGGATCAGCTGCTCAATCTCAGCGACGTGCCCCTGGAGGTCTTTTCCGCCCAGGGCACCCAGAGCCATTGGGCCGGACAGGCCGCCGCCAACCTGGCCGCCTCCGGTGTGATCCGTGTAGAGGAGACCAACTCCGCCGCTCTGTCCACCGGCCTGGATCGTGCCCAGGCCGCCATGCTGCTGGACGGCGCACTGGATGTGCTCAGCCAGCGGGAGGAGGACGGCTGGCTTCCCTGGTAAAACGCAGCAGGACCCCACGACGTTGTCGTGGGGTCCTGTTTTCATACTCTATGCTTTTCACGCCAGGCGTCCGCCTGCGCCAGCAGCTCCTCCGCGCTCTCCAGCAGGGCCGGGGTCACCGCCGCGCCGCCGATGAGGCGAGCCAGCTCCTCCCGGCGCTGCTTTCGGTCCAGCCGTTCCAGCCGGGTGTAGGTGCGGCCCTCCCGCTCTCCCTTGCTCACGGAGAAGTGGGTATCCGCCATAGCCGCCAGCTGGGGCAGGTGGGTCACACACAGCACCTGTTTGTGCCTGGCCACCTGAGCCATCTTTTCGGCCACCTTCTGGGCCGCTCGGCCCGACACACCGGTGTCCACCTCGTCAAAGACCAAGGTGCCGATCTCGTCGTCCTGGGCCAGGACATTTTTCAGAGCCAGCATGATCCGGGCCAGCTCACCGCCGGAGGCCACCTTCTGGATGGGCTTAAGGGCCTCGCCCACATTGGCCGACATGAGAAACTGCACCTGATCCATGCCTGTCTCGTCCAGCCCCCACTGGTTGTCCACGGGAGAGAACTCCACCTGGAAACGTACCTTGGGCATGTCCAGCTGCCGCAGCTCCTCCTGAACCCGCTTTTGGAGCTTTTCCGCCGCTTTGTGCCGCTGCTGAGACAGGGCCTGGGCCGCCTGATCGGCCGCCTTGCGGGCCTTGTCCAGCTCTTTGGTCAGCCGGGCGATGGTGTCATCCGCGTACTGGATCTCGTCCAGTTCCCGGCGGCACCGGTCCAGATACTGGAGCATTTCCTCCACGGTAGCGCCGTATTTCTTCTTCAGCCGGTACAGAACATCCAGGCGGCTCTCCACCTCGTCCAGCTCCCCGGGCGAAAACTCCATCTCTCTTGTTAAATCCCGCAAGGTGTCCGCCGCATCGTCGGCGGCACTGCGCAGCTCACTCACCTGACGGGCCAGCTCCTCCAGGGGCGCGCTGAACTGGGACACACTGCCCAGTTCCCCCTCCGCATCGGCCAGCAGAGAGCAGGCTCCTCCGCCCTCATCGTCCCCGCACAGGGCATATTCCGCCGCCTGCAGGGCCTCCATCAGCTTGCCTGCGCTGCGCAGCAGCTTCCGGCGCTGATCCAGTTCCTCGTCCTCGCCGGACCGCAGTTCAGCCCGTTCCAGCTCCCGGATCTGAAAATTCAGGGTATCTACCCGGCGGCTGCGCTCCGCCTCGTCCATCTCCAGAGAGGCGATCTGCTTACGCAGGCCATTCCAGGTCTGATAGGCCTTCTGGTAGTTCTCCAGCAGCGCTTTGTGGCCGCCGCACCGGTCCAGATAGCCCAAATGGCTGGACGGATCCAGCAGCTGCTGGCCGTCGTGCTGGCCGTGGATGTTCAGCAGCTGACGGCCCAGTTCCCGCAGCTGAGCCACCGTCACCAGCCGTCCGTCTACCCGGCACACGTTCCGGCCATCCCCCTGGATCTCCCGCTGGAGCAGCACCTCCCCATCCTTGGCTTCGATGCCGTTCTCTTCCAGCCAGGGCAGGGGCGGCACCTGGGTAAACACCGCCGTCACCAGGGCAGACTTGGCCCCGGTACGGATGAGCTCCCGGCTGGTGCGCTCGCCCAACACCGCCCCAATGGAGTCGATAACAATGGATTTGCCCGCGCCGGTCTCGCCGGTGAGGACGTTGTAGCCCGGCTCAAACCGGATATCTGCCGACTGGATCAGGGCAATATTTTCAATATGCAGCAGGGAAAGCAAACAAACACCCCCAACCGGACTTTCTTGCTTACTTCAGCAGCTTGTGGACTTCCCGGTTAAACTGCTCGGCGGAGGCGTTGTCCCGCATAATCAGGATGCCGGTGTCGTCGCCGGCCAAGCTCCCCACCATTCCGGGAATGTCCATGCTGTCCAGTGCGGAGCAGGCCGCCGAGGCCACGCCGGGCATGGTGCGCACCACCACAATATTCTGGGCCAGATCCACCGACACCACACCTTCCTTGAAGATGTTGCGCAGGCGTACGTCGGAGTCCACCATCCCCTTGCGCTCAGAAACCACATACCGATAGCCGCCCCCGGCCATCTCCTTGACCAGCCGCAGCTCCTTGATGTCCCGGGAAATGGTAGCCTGGGTGGAGGCGAAGCCCCGGCGCTTCAGCTCGTCCAGCAGCTGTTCCTGGGTCTCTACATCCACCGCTTGGATGATCTTTAAAATCTCAGCCTGTCGGGCTCGCTTCATGGCACGTAACCTCCTAATTTTTGATTGACCACTTGATAAAAACTCCGTCCCACCAGCTGCACCAGCTGGATGGTATGCTGAGAGCGGCAGATCTCTACCCGCTCATTCCCTGTCAAGCGAATTGCCTTGCTCCCATCTACTGACAGATAAATGCTCTTCCGGTTCCCCTTGGGCAGCTGCACCGTGACCGTGCGCTCCGCCCCCAGCACCATGGCCCGGACGGAAAGCTGGTGGGCACACACCGGAGTGACAATCATGCAGTGGGAGGTGGGCTCCACAATGGGGCCTCCGGCGGACATGGAGTACGCCGTGGAGCCGGTGGGAGTTGCCACAATCACTCCATCCCCCATCAGCTGACGGATCAGCACCTTGTCGGCAAAGACCTCCATCTCGGCCACTCGGGCAATGGAACCCTTGGAGAACACTGCGTCGTTGAGAGCCAGGTCCTGGCTGAGCAGCTTGTCTCCCCGGTAGACCCGCACATCCAGCATCATCCGCTCCTCGGTGGTATATTCCCCCTTCGCCAGTTGGGTCAAGCGATTGAGTTCTGTGCGCTCCAGCTCGGCCATAAAGCCCACACTGCCCATGTTCACGCCCAGAATGGGCAGGTTGTGAAGGGTGGCGTCCCGGGCAGCGTGGAGGATGGTGCCGTCCCCGCCAAAACAGATCAGCAGGTCTGCCTTCGGCAGCTCCTCCTCCATGTTTTTCAATGGGGCGTGGCGGGGCAGATCCAGCCGATCTCCCTTCTTGGGGACAAAGGGCAGGCACAGAGCAGTCTCCACTCCGGCGCGCTCCAGGATCTTTTTGGCCTCCAGAGCGGCCCGCAGGCCCCGATCCCGATAGGGGTTAGAACTGAGGAGAACTCTCATTCCTCTCCCCCCTTCAGCTGTTGGTGGGACGCGTCCACCAAGGCTTTTAGATCCACCTCACAGTCCGGACCTTCTCCGGCATAGAGGTAGCCCAGGTATTCAATGTTTCCCTCTGGTCCCCGAATGGGGGAAAAGGTAATATCCTTTACAGAAAATCCCGCGCGGGCGGCGTGGCCCAGAAAGTGCTCCAACACTTCCAGATGGACGGCAGGGTCCCGGACCACTCCTTTCTTGCCCACCTTTTCTTTTCCTGCCTCAAACTGAGGCTTCACCAGACACACCGCCTGTCCCCCCTCCTTCATAAGAGGCCGCAGGGCGGGCAGAATCAGATTGAGAGAGATGAAGGACACATCCACAGAGAAGAAGTCCAGGGGCTCTGGAATCTGTTCCTTGGTGAGATAGCGGGCGTTGGTGCGCTCCATGCACACCACCTGGGGGTGGGTGCGCAGACGGTAGTCCAGCTGGTTATAGCCTACATCCACAGCGTACACCTTACTGGCCCCGTTCTGGAGCATGCAGTCGGTGAACCCGCCAGTAGAGGCTCCAATATCGGCACATACCGCTCCCTCCAGGGAGATGGGCCAGCAGGCCATAGCCTTCTCCAGCTTCAGGCCGCCCCGGCTGACATAGCGCAGGGTTTTGCCCCGCACCTGGATCTCCTGTTCCTCCTTGACGGGTGCACCCGCCTTGTCCACCTTCTGGCCGTCCACATAGACCTGTCCGGCCATAATGATGGCCTGGGCCTTCTGGCGGCTCTCCGCCAGCCCCCGCTCTACCATCGCTACATCCAGCCGCTTTTTATTGGTCACGGCCCAGCACCTCCATCGCCCGGCGGAACAGTCCATCTCCGTCCAGGCCCAAATCTCGTTTCAGCAGGGACACCGCCCCGTGGGGCACATAGCCCGTCCCACAGTTCACCAGCGCTGTCCGGGCGGGCACTCCCGCCGCCTCCAGAGCCGCCAGGGCCCGTTGGCCCACGCCGCCCTGCTCCACACACTCCTCGGCCACCAGCAACGCGCCGGTCTTTTTCACCGACTCTACTGCCAAGGTACAGTCCAGAGGGGTAATGACGTTCCATTTCAGCACTTCTGCTTGGATTCCCTGCTCCGCCAGCTGGTCCGCAGCCGCCAGCAGGTCGTTGATTTCCATGCCGTAGCCTGCCAAGGTAATATCCTTGCCGCTCCTTAATATCACAGCATTTTGCTTGCCGGAGTCCTCCATATAGCTTCCCTGTGCGCCCCGGGGATAGCGCACCGCTACCGGACCGTGGTCCCGGCAGACTGCCTGCTCCAGCATCCGGTCCAGCTCAGAGAAATTGGACGGGGCATACACCTTCATGCCTGGGATACTGTCCAGATAGGACACGTCAAACACCCCGTGGTGGGTTTCGCCGTCCTCACCCACCAGCCCGGCCCGGTCCACCGCAAACACCACGTGCAGCTGATCAATGGCCACATCGTGGAGGAGCATGTCGTAGCTGCGCTGCAGGAAGGTGGAATAGACGGCAAACACCGGTACCGCCCCCTGCTTGGCCATACCGGCCGCCATGGAGACGGCACATCCCTCGGCAATGCCCACATCGAAAAATCGCTGGGGATAGGCCTGGGCGAAGGGCACCAACCCGGTTCCGCTGACCATGGCCGCCGTGATGGCGCACACCCGCCGGTCGGTCCGGGCCAGACGCACCAGAGTACGTCCAAAGACGGCAGAGAAGTTCTCTCCCCCGCTCTTCTGGGCCTTTCCAGTGGCCGGATCAAAGGGCGAAACCCCGTGGTAGGCGTCTGGATTGGTCTCAGCAGGTGTAAATCCCTTTCCCTTTACCGTCCTTACGTGGAGTACTACTGGCTCGTTCAATGTCTTGGCATAGCTCAGGGTACGGGTGAGCTGTCCCACATCATGGCCGTCCACCGGACCCAGATAGGTAAAGCCCATGTCCTCAAACATACTGCAGGGCAAAAGGCTCTGCTTGAGCGCCTTTTTAATCTCATGGGTCACCTTATAAATCTGCCGCCCCACCCAGAAGGAGTGCATCACCCGGCGATAGCTCTGTTTGAAACGCAGATACTTGGGTTTGAGGCGCTGCCGGGCCAGAAGCTGAGCCACGCCTCCCACGTTGCGGGCGATAGACATGCCGTTGTCGTTGAGAATCACCAACAGCTGCTGACCACACTGTCCCGCATTGGACAATCCCTCGTAGGCCAACCCGCCGGTGAGGGCACCGTCGCCGATGAGGGCCAGTACCTTGTAGTCCTCCCCCAAAGCGGTGCGGGCCCGGGCCATTCCCAGGGCCACCGCCACCGAGTTGGAGGCGTGCCCGGCAATAAAGGCGTCGTGGACGCTCTCGTTGGGCTTGGGGAACCCGGCAATGCCCCCGTACTGCCGCAGAGTAGCCATCTGCTCCCGGCGGCCGGTGAGCATCTTGTGCAGGTAGCATTGGTGTCCCACATCAAAGACCAGCCGGTCCCGCCCGGTGTCAAACACCCGGTGGATGGCTACGGTGAGCTCCACCGCCCCCAGGTTAGAGGCCAGATGGCCTCCGGTCCGGGAAACATCCTGCACCAGTTCCTCCCGCAGCTGGGCGCACAGCGCGGTGGCCTCCTGGTCGGTCAGGTTCTCCAGCATTGGGCCGTGTTCACTTGTCATATCTTTATTTGTCAAGGTAAACCCCTCACATCTCCCCGGCTGTTTCACCGGTGCGGTCCTTTAGAGCAGAATCGGTCCTGCCAGACCAATAATTGAGCCCAAAAGGGCCCCCATAATCACCTGGGGCAGGGTGTGGCCCAAATTTTCGTTGAGCCGCTTCTTCTGCTTGAGCTCCGCAGGCATCTCCTTCCAGTGCTCGATGACATAGTTGAGCACCTTGGCCTGTTCGCCCGCCGCCCGGCGCACGTTGCACGCATCGTACATGACCACCAGCGCGATGGCGGCGGACAGGGAGAACAGCGGATCCCGCCATCCGCACACCTGTCCGATGGACATGGTGGCTGCACAGATGAAAGCGGAGTGGGAGCTAGGCATATCGCCGCTGCCCACCAGCCGCTTCAGGTCCAAATTTCGGTTCACAATAAAATTGATGATGGTCTTGATCACCTGGGCCACAAACCAGGCGAAAATCGCCAGGTCCAGAGTCAGGTTGCCAGTCAAAAAGCCTGTATGATCCATACTGCCCCGCTTTCTCTCCCCTTATCAAAAGGGGGCCGCCTTACTTTGTGCGCTGGGCCAAGGTGTTGGCCAGCCAGACCAGAAAGTCCGGGCTGGAGAAGCCGCTCAGAGTGGACACCGCCCGGGCGGTCAGCTCCTGCACCAGCTCCCGGCTGCGGTCCAGCCCCAGCACAGAGACAAAGGTACTCTTCTCGTTCTCCCGGTCGGAGCCAGTGGGTTTACCCAGCTCCTCGTCGGTGCTGATCACGTCCAGAATATCGTCCTGGATCTGGAAGGCCCGGCCCAGGCACTGGGCATACTGCCGCACCGCGGCCCGCTGTTCCGGGTTTCCCCCGGCAGCGATACAGCCCAGCTCGGCAGCGGCGGCGATGAGGGCGCCGGTCTTTAAGCTCTGGAGCTGCTCCAGCTCTCCCTGGGTGAGGCTGCGCCCCTCCCCGGCCATATCCAGGGCCTGTCCCCCTACCATGCCCTCCGGCCCGGCAGCCTGGGATAGGCAGGACACGCCGTCCACCACCTGCTGGGGCGGCAGCTCTGCCTGAGTCAGTGTCTGAAAGGCGGCAGTGAGCAGTGCGTCCCCCGCCAGAATCGCGGTGGCCTCCCCGTAGACCATGTGGTTGGTGGGGCGGCCCCGGCGCAGCGCGTCGTCGTCCATGGCAGGCAGGTCGTCGTGGATGAGGGAGTAGGTATGCACCATCTCCAAGGCACAGGCGAAGGGCAGCGCCTGCTCCGGGTCGCCGCCGCACATGCGGCAGCTCTCCAGCACCAGTACCGGCCGGATCCGCTTGCCTCCCGCCATCAGGGAGTACTCCATGGCCTCCCGCAGGTCGGCATACCGGCCGAAGCGGCCGATCTGCTCCCGCAGGGCAGTCTCCACCCGGCTGCGGGTGGCCTCATAGTGCAGACGAAAGACGTCCTGTTCCATTTATTCTCCCTCCTGGAAGTCCTGCTCCTGGGGCTGGCCGTCGGGGCCGGCGGTGAGCAGGGTCACCTTTTGCTCCGCCTTGTCCAGCATAGCGGTGCAGCTGCGCAGGATTCCGGCACCCTCCTCGAAGAGGGCCATGGCCTGCTCCAGCGGTGCGTCTCCCCGCTCCAGCAGGCTGACGATCTCCTCCAGCCGGGCGGTGGACTCCTCAAAACTCAATTTCTTTTTGGGCGCCATAGGGCACATCCTTTCCCGGCCCCTTATCGGGCCGTATCACGGTCATCCGTCTCTTCCACCCGGCAGGGCAGCTCCCCGTCGGATACCCGCAGGCGGAACCGCTCCCCGGGAGCGGCATCGCTGGTGTGGGCAATAACACCGCCGTCCTCCTTCTGGGCGATGGCGTAACCCCGGCCCAGCACCTTCAGAGGGCTCATGGCGTCCAGGGCGGCGGCCAGCTGGCCCGTCCTAGCCCGCTTTCCTGCCAAAAGATTGGCCATGCCCTGACTCATGCGGCGGCTCTGGTAGTCCAGCAGCACTCGCTTGTCCTGCACATAGGCCTTGGGGTCGGTGAGCATGCGGCTCTTTCCCAGCCGCTCCAGATGCTGACGGCTGCGCAGCAGTCGCTGCTCCATGGCCTGCTCCAACCGCTGCGCACTGCCCTGGAGGGCGGCGTACACCTCGTTTTGATCCAGCACCGCCAGCTCGGCGGCGTTGGAGGGGGTGGCCGCCCGCAGGTCGGCCACAAAATCGGCAATCGTCACGTCTGGCTCATGGCCTACGGCGGAGATCACCGGGATCTGGGAGTCATAGATGGCCTGGGCCACCACTTCCTCATTGAAGGCCCACAGGTCCTCCATGGAGCCGCCGCCCCGACCGGTGATGATGAGGTCGGCCACCTGGTGGAGGTTGGCCCAGCGGATAGCGGCGGCAATCTCCTCCGCCGCCCCCTCCCCCTGGACCCGCACGGGCAGGATGCGCACCTGGGCCATGGGCCAGCGGGCACCCAGAATGCGGAGCATATCCCGCACAGCGGCACCCGCCGGAGAGGTTATCAGCGCGATACGCCCCGGCATCTTGGGCAAAGGCTTCTTGTGCTCCGGGGCAAAAAAGCCCTGGCGCAGCAGCCGCTCCTTTAACTGCTCAAAGGCTACAAATAGATCTCCCGCTCCCTCAGGCGTGAGACGGACACAGTACAGCTGATACTGTCCGTCACGGGGAAAGACGGTCACCCGCCCAGTGGCGATGACCTGCATCCCGTTCTGGGGCCGGAAGCGCAGGGAGGCGGCGTCCCCCCGGAACATCACGCACCGCAGGGCCCCCTCCCGGTCCTTTAGGGTAAAGTAGTGGTGGCCGGAGGGGTACATCTTATAGTTGGACAGCTCCCCCCGCACCATCAGGCCGGACAGCAGCCGGTCCCGGTCCATAAAGCCTTTGATATATTGTCCCACCTGAGTTGGGGTGAGGATGGTCTGGTCCTGTCTCATGGGGCACTCCTCCGCTCCAGAGCCCGCCAGGTCAAAATGGCGGTGCCCATGGCGTTGTCGGTGGAAAAGCGGGGCTGGGCAAAAATAGCTCCGCACTCCTGCTCCATCACCTGACGCAGCAGAGAGTTGGAGGCTACGCCTCCGGAACACAGCACCGGGAGGCCGGGGAAGCGCTCCAGCGCCTGCCGGGTGGCCTTCACCACCGCCCGGGCTACGGTCTCCAGAGCGAAACGAGCGATATCCTCCTGCCGCTCCCCCTTCTCCGCCATCTGCCGCACCTTGTTTTCCATCCCAGACAGGGAGAAGGTACACCCCTCCACTTTCACCGGAAAGGGTTTCCCTTTTTCCGCCTGGGCACTGAGGGCATCTACGGCCTTTCCCGCGGGGAACGGAAGGCCCAGCAGCACACCGGTGCGGTCAATGAGCTGCCCGGCGGAGATATCGCTGGTCCCCCCTAAGATCTCGGCCTTCATGGCGACCCCATCCTCTTCCGGCTCGGCCCGCAGCAGCTCGGTGGTGCCGCCGGACAGGTGCCAGGCCAAAAAAGGTCCCTCCAGCAGATCCAGCCGCCCGGCGGACCAGGCCGCCGCCGCCAAATGGCCCTGCTGGTGGGAAAAGGCAAAAAAGGGAACATCCAAGGTATAGGCCAGGCACTGGGCCTGACTGGTACCGGCCAGAAAACAGGGCATGTAGGAGCCCTCCACCGCCCGGGGACGGGTACTGGCGCCCACCGCCTGGATCCCCTCCAGCCGCCCCTGCGCCGCCAGTTGTTCCATCAGCGAGGGCAGCTGCTTAACGTGCTGAAACAGGGCGTCGCTCTGCCGCAGGCCCAGCTCCCCCGGGCGCACCTGGAGCAGCCGGCCCACATTCTCCCCCTCCCGACCGTCAAAGACCGCCGCAGAGGTGGTGTAGTTGCTGGTGTCCAGGGCCAAAACGGACATGCTTACGCCTCCTCGTCGGCGGCTTCCGCCTTCTTCTCCGGCTTGGCGGGGGTGTCGGGAAATTCCGTGCGGACAAAGGTGCCCAGAATGCCGTTGACAAAGGCGGCCACCTCTTGGGGCTCATACCGCTTGGTCATCTCCACCGCCGCGTCGATGGCGGCGGCGTTGGGAATATCCGGCATATACAGCACCTCGTACATGGCCGTGCGCAGAATGGCCGCCGCCATACGGGGAATCCGGGCAAAGGACCAGCCTACGGCATAGCGGCTGATGTAGTCGTCCAGCTCCGGCCCGTGGGCAAACACGCCCCGCACCAGGTCCCGGATATACCGCTCCTGCTTCTCGTTGGGGAACTGGGCATACAGGGACGACTCCCCACCCAGCTCCTCAAACCGCTCCCGGGTCAGTTCGCTGTCCAGGACCTCGTCCGCGCTCTGGGTGCCAAAGCCCAGAGAAAAGATCATGTGCACCGCGATCTCGCGGGCCGTACTTCTCGTCATATATGTCTCCTCCGTCGCTCAAAAGCTTGAGTTCCATTTCGTCTCCCGGCAAAACCCTCCCCGGGAAGCGCTGATTTCACAAGGAATATTATATACATGAATATGCAAAAAAGAAAGCCCTAAAATTAATAAAGCCGGGTTTCTATCCCCTTCCCCCCTGTATATTCTCCTAAAAATGGAAAAATCCGTTCCGCCGAAGCGGAACGGATCTTTTTTTACGCGTAGAAATAGTGGGCGCCGATAACGGCCACACAAGTTTTATTCCGGGAGGCCCAGCTGTTGCCGGTGGAGTCAAAATGAGTCGCACCCAGGGTCTCCTCCACCACACCGCCGTCCAGCACCAGCTTGGCAGCAATCACGCTGTTGGTGTTGGGGGTGCGGTAGGCCAGCTTACCGGACTGGTAGGTGGTAAACTGGTTCTTCTGGGCCAGGACACCCACGATGGTGTTGGGGTAGATGGGGTCGTTGACCCGGTTGAGCACCACATTGCCCACCGCCATCATGCCCTCCAGGGGCTGGTTGCCGCTTTCGGCATAGATAATACGGGACAGCCAGAACAGGTCGTCCTGGTTATAGTACTGATCCGCAGGGGTCAAAGCGCCGCTGCCCCGGGTCACGGCCACCACACCGGTGGCGGCGTTCCAGGTCATGGAAGCGTCAAAGGCCTCCATCAGCACAGACAGGGGAACGGTTACCCGGCCATTTACCACCTGCACGCCCTCGGGGAGGTACAGGTACCGGCCGTTGGCCACCACATACAGCTGGCCCACCGTGGCGCTCAGGTTCAGCTTGCTGCTGTTCACCGTCACGGTGCTGCTGCCGCCGTCCCAGCTGACTGCGGCGGAAGGATCCAGCTCTGCTACCATGGGGGCCAGAGCCACATAAGTCGTTCCGCTGTGCTGGGTCTTATTCACCTCAGAGGACACCGGCTTGCCGTCCACCGTCAAGGTGCGGTCCATGTCCTCCACCAAAGTCAGCACGCTGGAGCCCGCCACTGCGGTCACCATGTGCGCCTGGTCTGCTTCCTGATCGTAGGTTTCGCTGGTCTCAACCAGCTGGGTCCCACGGGTCCCTTTCTCAGTTTGCGGCTCCGCAGCGGGCTCCTGCTCCACTCCGGCTCCCATCAGGAGAAGCAAGGCAAAGGCGCTCAGCGTCAGCGAAAACAGCTTTCGTGTCATTGTCTTCACTCCTATTTAGTTACAAAATTATGTCAACAATTATGACATCAAAAGCAACGGCTTGTTACTTTTGTTACCACATTGTAACCAATTGGAGCATCAGAAACAAGGGCAATATTCACTATACTTTCCTTGATTTCCTTGTTCATTTTTTCTGTTCCACTGCAAAAAATGATGAAATTTTGAAAAAATGAAGTTTTTTGTGCACATTTGCCCCACTTCATTTTCACTAATGCATATCCAGTTCCCGCTGTATCCTCCCCGATCAGTTTCCATAAAAACAGCTCCGCCGAAGCGGAGCTGTAAGCAATTTGTTTTTCTTGTTACTTCTTCCGGTTGTCCAGCTTCTGCATCAAAGCCACCAGCAGAGCAATGATGCCCAGCACCACAAAGATGCCCAGCATTCCCTGGCCCATCATCTCCAGGGCCAAGCCGATATTTTCCATGTTCATATTCGTCTCCTCCTCGCTCTCAGCCGATCATATGGGTGGCACAGTACTGCAGGATCACGCCGCCTGCCACCACCGAGGCGATCTGCCCGGACACGTTGGCGGCCACCGCGTGCATCAGCAGATGGTTCTGGGGGTCAGCCTCCTGGCCCAGCTTTTCAATGACACGGGAGGACATGGGGAACGCGGAGATACCAGCCGCACCCACCATGGGATTGATCTTGTTCTTGGGGGTAAAGAGGTTGATCACCTTTACAAACAGAACACCCACCACGGAATCCAGTATGAAAGCCACCAGGCCCAGCACCATGATCAGCAGCGTCTCGGGCTTAACAAACTGGTCCGCCTTCATGGAGAAGGAGATGGTAATGCCCAGCAGCAGGGTGATGAGATTGGCCAGCTCGTTCTGGGCGGTCTTGGACAGGGTGGTAAGCACCCCACACTCCCGGATCAGGTTGCCGAACATGAGGAAGCCCACCAGCGCCACAGAAGAGGGGGCCACCAGACCGGCAATGACCGAGACGATAATGGGGAACAGGATGCGCAGCCGCTTAGACACGCCCTGGGCCCGGTAGGGCATCCGCATGGCCCGGTCCTTCTTGGTGGTCACCAGCTTGATGGCAAAGGGCTGGATGATGGGCACCAGAGCCATGTAGGAGTAGGCGGCCACCGCGATGGCTCCCACGTAGTTGGAGTGGAGCACCTGGGAAACCAGGATGGAAGTGGGGCCGTCGGCGGCGCCGATAATGCCAATGGAGGCGGCATCCTTCATATCAAAGCCCAGAGCGGCGGCCAGCAGGATGGTGAGAAAGATGCCTGCCTGTGCGGCGGCGCCGCACAGGAACAGCTTGGGGTTGGCCAACAGGGGGCCGAAGTCGATCATGGCTCCAATGCCGATAAACAGTAGGATGGGCATAGCCTCGCTGGCGCTGATCCCCACTTCAAAGAGCCATTGTATGATACCGTGGGTCTCCCCCACCCCGGCGGTCATCTGGTCAATGACGCCGGACGAGGGCAGGTTCACCAGAATGGCACCAAAGCCCATGGGCATGAGCAGAGCGGGCTCAAACCCCTTCTCAATGGCCAGCCAGATGAGCAGTCCGCCCACCGCATACATGACCAGCTGCTGCCAGGTAATAGACAGCAGACTTTCCCACAAAAATTCCATTTGCCTTTCCTCCCTTGAAAACGATGTCGGCTTTTCCTGGAGACGCAGAGGCGCTGCACGATAGAGTTTGCCCAAGCAGGTAAGAAAAAAGACCTGCGTTCCAATTGGAACGCAGGTCTGGTCATTTCAGGCAAAACCAGGAGGACAAATCCCCCATGCTTGTTGGTCCTACCGCACAGCAGCTGCTGTGCCGACTACTCCCCTTTGTAGGTTCATGGTAACACGGGCAAATTGGGTTGTCAACCCCATTTTCCCCACTTTCAGTTCGGAAGTGCAGCCACGGCAGTCTCAATGGCGTCCTCTTCCTCCCGCATAGCGGACAGGGTCAGATCCAGCAGCTTGTCCAGCTCCCATCCCAGCAGCTCAGCCCCCTGGGCGATCACGTCCCGGGAACAGCCGGCGGCAAACTTCTTGTCCTTGAATTTCTTCTTCAGAGATTTCAGCTCCATGTCGGACACACTTTTGGAGGGCCGCATCAGGGCGGCGGCCCCGATGAGTCCGGTGAGTTCGTCGCAGGCAAAGAGCACCTTCTCCATCTCATGTTCGGGCTTGATGTCCACGCAGTGGCCCCAGCCATGGCTTGCCGTGGCCCGGATGATGGCCTCGTCCACGCCGGCTTCCCGCATCAGCTCCTGGGACTTGACGCAGTGCTCGTCCGGCCACATCTCAAAGTCCAGATCGTGGAGCAGGCCCACCTGAGACCAGAACTCCTTCTCCTCTCCGTAGCCCAACTTCTGGGCAAACCAGCCCATTACATGCTCCACGGTAATGGCGTGGCGAAGATGAAACGGCTCCTTATTGTACTGGGTCAGCAGTGCCCAGGCCTGGTCTCTTGTCATGGTGATCCCCTCCAATATATGAATCCATAGAAATAGAGGTATGAGCAGTTCTCATACCTCTATTAGTGTAAACGAAATTTTTCCCTTGTCAATAGGCGACCACAATACCGCCGTCGTTGGCATACACACTGGTGATGCCGCCGGCGCCCACCACCAGGATCTCGCCAACCTGACACTTGGCCAAAATCTGCTCCCGGACCTTCTCCGCCCGTTCCTTGCAGTTGCAGTGGCAGATAACCAGGGTGCGGCCCACATGGTTGGAGTCGGAGGCGATCTTGTCCACCAGCTTGCTCAAAGCCTGCTTGATGGTCAGGGCCTGCCCCAGCTTACAGATCTCCCCCTCGGGGGTAGCGCCCATAAACAGCTTAATTTTCAGCGCCCCGGTAACCACCGCCTGCAGCTTGGTCAGGCGGCCGTTCTTGCGCAGGTTCTCCAGGGACTCCAGCACAAACATGGTCTGCATCTGGTAGATATACTGCTCTACCTCCCGCACCACCTTTTTAAAGGGCATACCGGACTGGGCCAGCTCCCGGATCTTCAGAGCCACCAGCACCTCGCCCGAGGAGGCAGAGCAGGAGTTGAACACATGGACATTGATGTCTGGCTCGTCCTCCTCCAGCAGCACCTTGGCCTGCTCGGCACTGTTGTGGGAGCCGCTGAGCAGGGCAGACAGGGTAACCACATACACGTCCTCCACCCCGCACTGGTAGGCATCCAGATAGGCCTGAGGGGAGGGGCAGGCGGTGGAGGGAGCCTGCTCGCTCTGCTTCATAGACCAAAGCAGGTCGGCCTGGTCGAAGGTGTCGTCGTCCACAAAGGTACTGCCATTGGAGTGAATGGTCAGCGGCACCTTGACAAAGCAGGGATCCTTCAACATCTGCGGCGTCAAGTCACAGCAGCTGTCCACAACAATCTTAAAACTCATGTGTTTCATCTCCAAATGTAGTTTTGAAAATCAGATTTTACTAACCATAACATATACGGGAGGGAATGTAAAGCAATTCCAGTAACAAACCGAAAAAAATTTACAAAAACTTCTCTCCGGTCTCCTCCTCCAGCTCCTTGAGTAGCTTGCGGTCGGCCTTGCTGGTCAGGTCCAGCTGGTCGTACAGATCGGGACGGCGATGGCGGGTACGGAGAATGGACTGCTTACGCCGCCACTGGTCCACCTTGGCATGATTACCGGAGAGGAGGATCGAGGGCACCACCCGGTCATGCCACACCTCGGGGCGGGAATATTGGGGGGCCTCCAGCATCCCGTTCCAGTGGCTCTCGTTTTCGTAGCAGGAGGGGTCGGAGAGCACCCCGGGCACCAGGCGGCACACCGCGTCGGCCACCGCCATAGCCGGGATCTCTCCGCCAGTGAGGACAAAGTCACCGATGGAGATCTCCTCGTCCACGCACTCCTCAATAAAGCGCTCGTCGATGCCCTCGTAGTGGCCGCACACCAGGATGAACCGCTGGTAGTCGTCCCGCAGCCGCCGGGCGTCGGCCTGAACAAAGGTCTTACCCGCGGGGGACATATAAATGGTGTGGATTCGCTCCCCCGCCTCGTCGCAGATATGCTTCCAGCACTGGTAGAGGGGGTCGGCCTGCATCACCGCACCCCGGCCGCCACCGTAGGGGTAGTCGTCCACCTGCCGCTGTTTATTTAAGGTGTAGTCCCGGATCTGGTGGCACTCAATGCGCACATAGCCTCTCTCCTGAGCTCGGCCCAGAATGGACTCACACAGCATATCTCCCACCACATCGGGGAACAAGGTCATGATGTCAATACGGTACATGTTAAAAAACCAATCCTCGCTTCTTCTTATCTTTTCTGATTATACGCAACTACATCCGCTTTTTCAATGGATTTGCCTCTATTTTTTCCCATAGCTTTGAAATTCAGAACTTCGGCAGGACAGGCCTGCCCTTTTGATCAAAGCTCCACACCAGATACCGCCGCCCCTGCTGCTCCAGGACCTGTGAGAAGCAGAACAGCGTGTTAAGGAGAATTGGTTTACAGATCGAGAAGGGGGCAGCCAACTGCCGCACCCCGGCTTTCTCCCGGCTGAGCAGCCCCTGCGCCCCGTTGAGGCAGGCCCGCACCACCGGATCGCAACAAAATTCTTCTGGGTGAGCCTCGGGATGCCACACTTCCTGGACAGCAGTCTTGCCTGTAAAGGAATATACCATGACAACCTTGCCGCCAGTCAGAGGCCATGCCCCCGCCTCCTGAAGGGTCCTTTTTGTCACTCGCCGTTCCAGGTACAGTCGGTTCCCCTGGGGAACCAGCGTCCCCAGCAGAAACTCGCCGCTCTCTCCCAGGCACCACACTTTATAAAGGCCTTTTCCGTCCTCTGGGCGTACCACCTCCAGGTAGATCCACGACTCTTCCTCCCGCACCCGCAGCGTCCCGCCGCCCTCCAGCGACCACAGCTCCCCCAACCCAGTCTCCCCCCTCCTGCTCCTACTCTATGCACCGCCCCCTCAGACAAGCGCAAAATCTTTTGCTTGACAAACTCACTTTCCTTCGCTAAAATCATCCATAAGAAATGCGACGACGGGAAAAAAGACAGAGCGTGTCCCCCTTCAGAGAGCTGGTGGTTGGTGCGAACCGGCGTGCGGCCGTTCTGTGTATAACTGGTCCCCGAGCAGTCCGCCTGAACCAAGTAGGGCGGGACGATTGGCTTCGTTATCAGCCGCGGCCTTGTTGGAGGCTTTGAGGGCCGTTCGGGCAACCGGCGGCTGAACCAGGGTGGTACCGCGTTATATTAACGCCCCTGACTTGAAAAAGTCGGGGGCGTTTTGATTTTCTCCCCCGCGGCACACTCCGCCTTCCAATGCGGCGGAATCAGGAAAGGAGAACAAGCATTATGAAACCCGGATACACAAAGTACATTCCCTTCCAGCCCCAGAAGATCGAGGGGCGTACCTGGCCGGACAACATCATCCGCAAGGCCCCCATCTGGTGTTCGGTGGACCTGCGGGACGGCAACCAGGCTCTGGTGGACCCCATGAATCTCCAGGAGAAGCTGGAATATTTCCATACCCTGCTGGACATCGGCGTCAAGGAGATCGAGATTGGCTTCCCCTCCGCCAGTGAGACGGAGTACGAGATCTGCCGCGAACTCATCGAGGGCGGCCACATCCCCGACGACGTGACCATCCAGGTGCTGGTCCAGGCCCGGGAGCACCTCATCAAAAAGACCTTTGAGGCCATCCAGGGCGCCAAAAATGTGATCCTCCACTTCTACAACTCCACCTCCACCCTCCAGCGCAAGGTGGTCTTCCACATGGACATGGACGGCATCACCAAGATCGCCACCGACGCGGCCGACCTCATCTATGAGATGTCTCAGCCCATGATCCAGCAGGGCATGAGCCTGCGCTTTGAGTACTCCCCCGAGTCCTTCATGGGCACCGAGATGGACTACGCCGTGGACATCTGCCAGGCGGTGCTGGAGCACCTCCACGCCACCCCCGATAACAAGGTGATTCTCAACCTGCCCACCACCGTGGAGAACTGCATGCCCAACCAGTTTGCCGACATGCTGGAGTACTTCTGCAGAAAACTCCCCTCCCGGGAGAGTGCCATTATCTCCCTGCACCCCCACAATGACCGGGGCTGCGGCGTCGCCACCGCCGAAATGGGCCTGCTGGCGGGTGCGGAGCGGGTGGAGGCCACCCTCTTCGGTAACGGCGAGCGCACCGGCAACGTGGATATGGTCACCCTGGCCATGAACATGTGGACCCAGGGCGTGGACCCCGAGCTGAACTTCTCCAACATCAATAAAATCAAGGAGATGTACGAGCGCTGCACCAAGATGCCCGTGGGCGACCGGCAGCCCTACGCCGGCAAGCTGGTGTTCACCGCCTTCTCCGGCAGCCACCAGGACGCCATCAACAAGGGCACCCAGTATATGAAGGAGTCTGGCAGCGATTATTGGGAGATCCCCTACCTGCCCATCGACCCTGCCGATGTGGGCCGGGAGTACGAGCCCATCATCCGCATCAACTCCCAGTCCGGCAAGGGCGGCGCCGCCTACATTATGGAGCACAACTTCGGCTTCGACCTGCCCAAGTCCATGCACCCCGAGTTTGGCCATATCGTCCAGGTGGAGACCGACCGGGTGGGCAAGGAGATCAGCCCCGAGCGCATCAACGAGCTGTTCCATCAGGAGTATATCGAGGCCAAGGAGCCCTACAAGATGCTCAAGCATGCCTTTAAGGAGACGGTGGACGCTGAGGGTCACTCCCATGTGGCCTTCCAGGGCACCCTCCAGCACACCGACACCATCTTCGATGTGGCCGGTGAAGGCAATGGCCCCATCGACGCCTTCTTCCGCGCCATTCAGGGCGAGCGGATGGACCACTTCACCTTCCTGGACTACAAGTCCCATGCTATCACCGACGGCTCCGATTCCCAGGGCGTGGCTTATATCCTGCTCCAGGACCAGCGGGATGGCAAGAAATACTGGGGCGTGGGCCTGTCCCACAACATCAACCTGGCTCCGCTGCGTGCCATTCTCTCTGCCATCAACCGCTCCAAACGCAAGTAAATATCAGCAAAACCTATTCTTTTTGCCCGGTCTGGGAACTCCCAGGCCGGGCTTTAATATTTCTTAGCATTCTCTTCCAGGGGCTTTTTCCCATTGCTCGCCGGGATTTTTACCGTCTTATTTCAGATTAGAAAAAAGATTAAGGAATCTTAACCCCCTCTTTATTCCTTCTTGGGGCGGCGGTCATTGACTTTTTTCCGCTTTACGGTATACTTAAGGAAAGAAACACCATCAGAGGAGGCACCTTCCCATGCCCAGAACACCAGAACAGCAGAAAGCCGCTCCCAAGGCACCGGCCCGGATGTCCAAAAAGGACCCCCTGACCCGGGAGCAGGTTCAAGATATCAACGCCTGGTGGCGGGCGGCCAACTATCTGTCCGCCTGCCAGCTCTACTTATTGGACAATCCCCTTCTGCGGGAGCCCCTGCGCCCGGAGCACCTGAAACGGGCCATTGTGGGTCACTGGGGTACCTGTCCGGGACAGAATTTCATCTATACCCATTTAAACCGTGCCATTGTTAAGTATGATCTGAACATGATCTACATTTCCGGCCCCGGCCACGGGGGCAACGCCATTGTGGCTCAGGACTACTTGGACGGCTCGTACAGCGAGATCTACCCCAACATCAGCCAGGACACGGAGGGGATGAAAAAGCTGTTTAAGCAGTTTTCCTTCCCCGGCGGCATCCCCAGCACCGCCGCCCCCGAGACCCCCGGCTCCATCAACGACGGGGGTGAGCTGGGCTACTCTTTGGCCCACGCCTTCGGCGCGGTCATGGACAACCCCGACCTAATCGCCGCCTGTGTGGTAGGGGACGGCGAGGCGGAGACCGGCCCTCTGGCTACCTCCTGGCACTCCAATAAATTTTTGAATCCTATCACCGACGGTGCGGTGCTGCCCATCCTCCACCTCAACGGGTTTAAAATCTCCAATCCCAGCGTCTTCTCCCGCATCACCCATGAGGAGACGGAGATGTTCTTCAAGGGCTGCGGCTGGGAACCCCGCTTTGTGGAGGGGGACGACCCGGAGCAGATGCACCAGAAAATGGCTGCTGCCATGGACTGGGCGGTGCGGGAGATCCAGCGCATTCAGGAGTACGCCCGTTCCAGCGGCGACGTGGAGCGCCCCCGCTGGCCTATGATCATCTTCCGCTCCCCCAAGGGGTGGACCGGCCCGTCGGAGGTGGATGGCAAGCCCTCGGAGGGATGCTGGCGCTCCCATCAGGTGCCCATCCCCGTGTGGGACGGCAAGCCCGGCCGGGTGGAAGAGCTGGAGGCGTGGCTGCGCAGCTACCACCCCGAGGAGCTCTTTGACGAAAATGGCGCCCTCATTCCCCGCCTCCAGGAGCTTGCCCCCAAGGGGGAGCGGCGGATGGGGGCTAATCCTCACGCCAACGGCGGTCTGCTGCTGCGGGACCTGCGCACCCCCGACTTCCGGGAGTACGCCGTGGAGGTCCCCAAGCCCGGTGCGGTGGAGGCCCAGGACACCCAAGTACTGGGCGGCTACGTGCGGGACCTCATCAAGCGCAATCTGAAATCCCGGAACTTCCGGGTCTTTGGCCCCGACGTCACCTCTTCCAACCAGCTCTCCGCTATGCTCCAGGCCACCGGTCGGCGGTGGACCGATCCCACCGAGGACGACCTGGGCGGACACCTGGACCAGGACGGCCGGGTGATGGACGCCATGCTCTCGGAACACATGTGCCAGGGCTGGCTGGAGGGCTATCTGCTTACCGGCCGCCACGGCTTCTTTACCAGCTATGAGGCCTTTATCCGCATTGTGGACTCCATGGTCTCCCAGCACGCCAAATGGCTGAAGGTATGCCGGCAGCTGCCCTGGCGGCAGAAGATCGCCTCCCTCAACTACGTGCTCTCCTCCAACGTCTGGCAGCAGGATCACAACGGCTATACCCACCAGGACCCCGGTTTCCTGGACCACGTGGCCAACAAGAAGGCGGACGTGGTGCGTCTCTACCTCCCCCCCGATGCCAACTGCCTGCTCAGCTGCTTTGACCACTGCGTGAAGAGCCGCAACTACATCAACGTCATTGTAGCCTCCAAGCATCCCCGGCCCCAGTGGCTTACCATGGACCAGGCGGTGAAGCACTGCACCCAGGGGATCGGCATCTGGCAATGGGCCTCCAACGACCGGGGCGTGGAGCCTGACGTGGTCATGGCCTGCTGCGGCGACACCCCCACCCTGGAGACCTTGGCGGCGGTGACCATCCTGCGCCATTACCTGCCTCAGCTGAAGATCCGGGTGGTCAATGTGGTGGATCTGATGAAGCTCCAGCCCCACACCGAGCACCCCCACGGCCTCACCGATGAGGACTATGACGCCCTGTTCACCAAGGACAAGCCTATTATCTTTGCCTTCCACGGCTACCCCACTCTGGTCCACGAGCTCACCTATCGCCGCCACAACAAGAATCTTCACGTGCGCGGCTATAAGGAGGAGGGCACCATCACCACGCCCTTTGACATGCGGGTCCAAAACGACATTGACCGCTTTGACCTGGTCATCGACACCGTCATGCGCCTGCCCCAGCTGGGCAACAGCGCCGCCTACCTCATCCAGGAGATGAAAGATAAGCTGGTAGAGCACCACCAATACATCACTACCTACGGCCAGGACATGCCGGAAATCCGCAACTGGGCCTGGAACGAGGGCAAGGGCATCTATACAGAATAAAAAATTTCTCTCCTCTTGGAATAATTTCCTCCAAACCGGCCATACTGGAGGGCGAGGTGATGTACCATGGACTACCGTGACATGTACGCCTTGTTCCGCCGGGAGCCGGAGGCCAAGCGCTTCTTCGATGGGCTGCCTGCCCATGTTCAGGATCAGCTGCGTATCCGGCCCAACGGAATCAAAAATCTGGAAGGTCTCAAGGACTACGCCCACCGCTGTCTGCGCGGTGAGCCTGTTTAAGGAGGAAATGACCATGTCCAAGCAGGAGAAAAAGCGTCCCCGTACCATTCCCGACGTGCCCGCCACCCCCATTCCCGGCGAGCCCGGCAAGGAGCAGCGCAAGTCTGATCCGTCCCCCAGAGCTTAAGAAATGCGCCCCGGCGAATTCCGCCGGGGCGCGTGTTTGTTTTTCTAGGATGTCCAGCTCAGGGACAGGGGATTTTGCTCCGTGGTTTGGATCTCCTCCAAAACCTCTTTGGTCAGGACATTGTCCCGCTCCAGGCTGGTGGCGTACCGGCCCAGGAAGGTACAGCTCCCCTTCTGCCACACCATCAGCAGGTATTTGGAGGGGGCGTTCTCCTCCATTCCCAACAGGGCCAGGCGATCCTCATCCCACACCAGAGAGATAGGGGCGCTGTCCCTCAGCACCGCCTGCTCCGGCATGGCACAGGAAAACCGCACTTGATACGTCCCCTGCTGCTCCGACAGCAAGCAGATCTGCCCGTCCTGAAAGACGGCGGCCAGACCGTCTTCTCCGGCTGTCAGCTCCCGTATGCCGTTTTCTGCCCCCTGGGTCCCAAGCTCCAGCCGCTGAAGCTGCTCCCGTCCCTCCGGGTCCAGAACCGTGAGGTACCAGGTATCTCCTGCTGTGGTAAACAGCAGCACCCGGTTTTGACGGTCGATGCGCACGTCCATTCCCATTTCCCCTTCCGGGATGGGAAAGACGGTCTCAATCTCGGTCAGCTTCAGCTCTCCGTCCCAGACTTCCATCTCCTTTGAGGTCCCGGCAGGGATGTAGTACAATCCATAGCCTCCCTGGATCTGACTAAAATCCAACGGATGGGCGGGGGCATCCGGCCCCATCCGCACAAAGCCGTCCAGCACCAGGAACCACCCCTGCTCCCCCCGGGCGGAATGGCTGGTCACAGAAAGTTCCTGCTCCGAGGTCATCTCCACGTTGACCACGCCGCCGGACCCTCCCTTAGTCAGGGTGTAAGTCACGTCGATTCCTTCCGGCATGGGAATGTAAAAGAAATCCTCAAAGTATTTCTGGCTCTCGCTGTCTCCCAGGTCCCAGCGTCCCCGAAAATCTACGCATAAGGGCACCGCATCGTAGTAATCCGACAGGCACAGGGTCTGGGTCTTTACCTCCTCCGGCTGCATGGTCTTGGCCATTTCTATTGCCGGGCGCGTCGCAAAGCTGCCCCAGATGGAGGAGTCCTGATGCTTCAGCTCTACATCGTCGCCGCTGACGGTCGTCATAGAGCCAGTAATCCTCTTTGACTGGATCGAGATTTGTGCCCCTCTCTCCCGGTTTGTCTCCCACACGCTGGGTACCAGAGAGGAGAAGGAGAAATCTGTCTGGGCCTGCTGTGGATTTTGGGGCGAGAAGGTGGTCTCCCAGCCCAGCTGCAGCCGCATCTCTCTGCGTACCGTGGCCTCCAGGCCGGCCGCCGCTCCGGGATCGCCCAGCAGGGTCTCCTCCGTGACCTCCACCGTCTCCGCCCCCTGGTTCACCCACACCGCCAAGCCGCCCAGGGCGGCCACGCTCAGACAGAACAGCAGCAGGAACAGTATGGCGCTCTTTTTCATGGCTCCTCCTCTCCCGTCAGATCCTTCAGGGCCCGGCTCACCCGGTCGGCCTGGTAGTGGTAGGCCTCCTTGACCACGTCCATCAGGTCTTTCCCCTGCTCCTCCAGTTCCAGGGTGGACACATCGCCCACGATATGGCCCTGGCGCAGCAGCACTGCCCGGCTGATAAAGTGCTCCACCTCCTCCAGCAGGTGGGTGGAGAGAAGCACCGTTTCATGGGGCTCCAGAATACCCAGCAGCACTTTATAAAAATCCTCCCGGTTAAAAATGTCGTTGCCTGCGAAGGGTTCATCCATGAGGATATAGTCTGCCCCCTGGCTGAGCGCCAGGATTACCTCCAGCTGGTTTTTCTGCCCGGTGGAGAGGGAAAAGGCGGGCTTGTGGGCAGGCAGCTCAAAAAAGTCCATCAACGCCAGGAAGCGCTTATCCCGGAAGGTGGGAAAGTGGGCCTTGTAAAACTGCCGGTGGCTCTCCGGGCTCAGGTCGGGGAAGAAGGAGTGCTCACAGGTGGCAAAAGACAGCCGGGTGATATTCTTGTTGGTGATGGGCTCTCCATCCAGGGTGATGTTGCCCCGATAACCCAGAAAACCAAATACGCATTTCATCAGCGTCGTTTTGCCCGCGCCGTTCTCTCCGAACAGCCCCACGATCTCTCCCGGTCCGATGGACAGGTCCACCCCGTCCAAGGCTTGCTTTGTCCCATAGCGCTTGCTTACTTGCCTTAACTCTAACATGGTCATCCCCCTATTCCTGCGCCCCAAAAGCGCGCCCACTGTCCCGGCACGATGGCGGAGGCCGGGGTACATTTGACATAGACCAAATAACATAGGATCGTGGTTACCGCCGCCAGCACCAGGCTCATAGCCGCCGTGCACAGGGGCAGCGTCCAGCAGCGCCGCCGCAGCTCTCTGGGGTCGCCCAGGCGGCGCATCAGGTAGATGCTCTTGCTGCCCTTGCGATGGAATGCGTAATATTCCAACACCTTCAGAGGCATCATAGCGATCACTATCCAAAAAAGCAGGAGCGTCCCGGGAAAAATTTGCGCAAAGTCAGCCATCCGGGCCTGAGGGGCCAACTCCAGTTTGCCTTGTATATGGATAAATAGACTGTTCCGCGCACCGATATAGAGAAGGGAATACCATATCAGCGCCCACACGCACGCCACAATCAGCCCTGCCAGCATCAACCTGCGCTCCCGCCTCACCAGCATCCCCACCGGCAGGTGGTCCTCCAGCCAGCCATCAAGCCGTTTTTTCTGTTTCATCGTCTTCCTCCTCTCCCCACGGACTCCTGGTGCGGAGTATCTGGGGCATTGCATTCCCCAGGAACAGCACCACAACCAGCAGGAAAAAGGCAATTCCGCCGTTCAAACCCATCATGTCATAGCCGGAGAAACTTCCGGCCAAAAAAGCAAGAATTGAGGCCGCCACTTGCCTGCCGCTGTCCCGGACCTTCTGTCCCCCGGCCGCGGTGACCACCCCCAGGGCAATCAACAGCACCAGATTAAACAGCCACCGCACCCAGTCCCCCAGGGGCAGCACGCTGTGGAACAGCGGCACCCGGTAGAACGCCAAAAAGATGGTCTGCGGTCCTACATAGGCAGCGTCGATGCTCCTGCAGTAGAGCAGGCACAGTCCTACCGCCAGAGCTGCCTGAAAGGCATACAGGACCACCAAAGCCATGGTGTGATAGATACTGTACAGCACATTTACTTCCCGCCGGGACAACCCCAGCCGATCCAGGGTTTCACTGCGTCCCCGGCCCGCCATATACACCAGCAGCTCACAGAAGGCCACCACGCCAATCATCCACACCAGGGAAAGGTGGGTGTTTTCCACCAGGTCAGCCAGACTATAAGGGTAATATGCCGTCACGTCCACACCGTTGGCAACGCCGTTGGCAGCGACCTGAGCCGGGCTCCAGGTGGTTCCCAGTTTGGCTGCAAACAATCCCACCTCGGCCACTCCCATCACCGCCAGCACTGCCAGCAGTTTATAAATGGTACTTCGCACCATCAGTTGAAATAACGCGCCATACCGTCTCATGACGTTCCTCCTTCCCGGTCCCATAGCCGGGCCACCAGTTCCAGGGCCTCCTCCTTGGAACTGCCCGTCTCTTTCAGGGCGGCCACCAGCACCGCCACCTCGCCCTCCAGCAGCTTGGTACGCACCTCACGCACCTTCCTTTCATCCAGCGTCAGCACGCTCTTGGCTCCGGAGCGGGACTCCATCAACCCCTCCTCCTCCAGCAGCCGGTAGGCCTTCTGCACCGTGTTGGGGTTGACTCCCAGCAGGGCGGACAGGGTGCGGCGGGAGGGCAGCTCCTCCTGGTCCTGAGCGGTTCCGGCAGCCACCGAGCGCTCCACAAAGCGTATGATCTGCAAGTAGATCGGGACTCCTTCTTCCATGCGGAAGGCATCAAAGGCAAGCAAGGCCCTCCCTCCTCTCAACCGTATTATATGACTAGTACACTTTCTAAGTGTATTATATGAGTAATACACTTTCTTGTCAAGACCTTTTGTGCGTTTTCTCCTGTCCATCCTAAAATTTCAGACAGGCTTTTGTGGGTTTTCTCTTGTCCCCCAGAGCAAAATGAGGTATCTTTATAAGGAACAAGAAATTGGAGGAATTACCATGGCAACCCTGAAAGAATTGGCGGAACGCACCGGCTGTTCCCCGGCGGCCATCTCCCGCATTCTCAACGCCGACCCCACCCTGTCTGTCAGCGAGGAGACCCGCCGCCGGGTTTTGGAAGAGGCCGGCCGCCTGAACTACTCCGCCTCCAAAAGCCGGCGGGGCCGGGCTCCCAAGCCCCTGATGCGGGTGGGACTGGCCGAGATGCTCTCCAGCTCCCGTCAGCTGGACGACCCCTACTTTCTCTACCTGGGCAACGATGTGCGCCAGGGCTGCCAGGAACGGAAATATGCCTGCGTCCCCCTGGAGCACGGAGAAGGAGATTTTCTCCTGCCGGAGGGGGAGACGGTAGACGGCATCATTGCGGTGGGCTACTTCCCCCCGGAGCAGATCCATGCTCTGGAAGCCCTCTCCAGCCAGCTGGTTTTTTTGGACTTCTCCCCGGATGAGATCCGCTACGACTCGGTAGAGCTGGGCTATGAGCTGGGTATCCGCCTGGCCCTGAACGCCCTCACCGCCTTGGGCCACCGCCGGGTGGCCTTTGCCGGTCCCCCGGACCGCCCCTACGGCCAGCCCGGGCCGGAACCCCGGTATCAGGCCTTTCTCCACCTCACGGCCGGGCAGCCGGAGCTTCAGTGTCAGGTGGTCTCCTGCCCCATGCAGGGGCGGGCCATTGAGCCCAATCTCACCGCCCTGCTCTCCCAAACAGAAAACCGCCCCACCGCCCTGGTGTGTGCCAACGAGGAGATCGCCCTGGCGGCGATGCGGACGGCGGAGCATCTGGGCCTGGCTATTCCCGAGGAATTATCGGTGGTATCCTTTAACGACACCCCCCGCTCTGCTCTGGTTCGCCCCGCCCTCACCTCTGTTTCCGTCCATACCCAGGAGATGGCCAACGCCGCTCTGCGTCTGCTGGCTGATCGGATCCTGGGTACCCCCACCATGCTGCGCACCTGGCCTCAAAAAGTGGTGGTTCCCCCCTCTCTCTCCCTGCGCGAGAGCACCGGTTCGTCTATTTGCTGAAAAAAACCGATTATTATTGTATAAACTGCCTGATTGAATTTTTAGTAAAAAATAAATATACTGAGTACAACAACATTAGAATGAGGTGACCACCAATGAGAACTTGCGAATCTCTGCGCCGTTCCCTGTCCGCCGGTGAGTGTGACCCGGTACTGGCCAGCCTGTACGCCCTGGATGGGACGGACAGCAGCCTGGCTGCCGCCCGTGCCCGGGCTCTGCGGGTGGTGGAGGAGTTCCAGGCAGCCTTCTCCCCCGCCGAGGATACCGCCGCCGCCCTGTTCAGCGGCCCCGGCCGCACCGAGATCGGCGGCAACCACACCGACCACCAGCACGGCCATGTGCTGTGCGGCAGCGTGGATCTGGACATGATCTGCTGCGCTGCCCCCAACGGTCTGGGCGTGATCCGGGTCATTTCTGAGGGCTACCCTGCCCTGGAGGTGGAACTGGATCAGCTGCTCCCCCGTCCCGAGGAGCGCAACACCTCCGCCGCCCTGGTCCGGGGCGTGGCGGCCAAGATCCAGGAGATGGGCCACAAGGTGGGCGGCTTTGACGCCTGGGCCACCTCCAGCGTGCTGTCCGGCTCCGGCCTGTCCTCCTCCGCCGCCTACGAGGTGCTGGTGGGCAACATTCTCAATCACTTCTTCTGTGAGGACGCCCTCACCCCCATTCAGATCGCCAAGATCGGCCAGTATGCCGAGAACGTCTACTTCGGCAAGCCCTGCGGTCTGATGGACCAGATGGGCTCCTCCGTGGGCGGCGCGGTGGCCATCGACTTTGCCGACCCCACCGCTCCCGTAGTGCGGAAGGTGGACTACGACTTCTCCAAGTCCGGCCACGCCCTGTGCATCGTGGACACCGGCTCCTGCCACGCCGACCTCACCGACGACTACGCCGAAATTACCCAGGAAATGGGCGCAGTGGCCGCCCACTTCGGCAAGCAGTTTTTGCGGGATGTGCCTGAGGAGGAGTTTCGCTCCGAGTTGCCCTCCCTGCGGGTACGCTGCGGTGACCGGGCGGTGCTGCGGGCCATCCACTTCTACGATGATGACCGCCGTGCGGTGGAGGAAGCCGACGCCCTGGAGGCGGGAGACTTTGACCGCTTCCTGGCTCTGGTAAATGCCTCCGGCATCTCCTCCTCCCTGTACCTGCAGAACACCTGGTCCATCGCTGACCCCAAGCAGCAGGCCATTCCCATGGCCCTGGCCATCGGCCGGGAGCTGCTGGAGGGCACCGGCGCCATCCGGGTCCACGGCGGCGGCTTCGCTGGCACCATCCAGGCCTTTGTCCCGGTGGAGAAGCTGAACTCCTTCAAGGCCGGCATGGAAAAGCTGCTGGGCACCGGTATGTGCCACATCCTCCACATTCGTCCTCAGGGCGGCTGTGTCATTCTGGCTTAACTACATTTGAATATTCAAATACATTGGAAAGGAAGTAACAGATCATGGCAATTCTTGTTTTGGGCGGAGCTGGCTATATTGGCTCCCATACGGTTTATGAACTCATCGACGCCGGCCGGGAGGTCGTGGTGGCCGACAACCTGCAGACTGGCTTCCGGGCGGCCGTCCACCCCAAGGCTAAGTTCTATCAGCTGGACATCCGGGACCGGGCTGCCCTGGACACTCTGTTTCAGGCCGAGAACATTGAGGGCGTGATCCACTTCGCCGCCTCCTCCCAGGTAGGCGAGTCCATGTCCGATCCCCTCAAGTACTATGACAACAACCTCCACGGCACCATGGTGCTGCTCCAGTCCATGGTGGCCCACGGGGTGAACAAGATCGTCTTCTCCTCCACCGCCGCCACCTACGGTGAGCCCGAGCGGGTACCCATCCTGGAGACCGACCGCACCGATCCCACCAACTGCTATGGCGAGACCAAGCTGTCCATGGAGCACATGATGCGCTGGGTCTCCCAGGCCCACGGCCTGAAGTATGTGGCTCTGCGCTACTTCAACGCCTGCGGCGCCCATCCCTCCGGTGCCATCGGCGAGGCCCATAACCCCGAGACTCACCTGATCCCCCTGATCCTCCAGGTGCCCAACGGCCAGCGGGAGAAAATCTCCATCTTCGGCGACGACTACCCCACCAAGGACGGCACCTGCATCCGGGACTACATCCACGTCACCGACCTGGCCCAGGCCCACATTCTGGCTCTGGACTATCTGCTGAACGGCGGCGACAACAACGTCTTCAACCTGGGCAACGGCGTGGGCTTCACAGTGAAGGAAGTCATTGACGTGGCCCGTGCCGTCACCGGCCATCCCATCCCCGCCCAGGTTTCTCCCCGCCGGGCCGGCGATCCCGCTCAACTGATTGCCTCCTCCGAGAAGGCCATCAACGTCCTGGGCTGGAAGCCCCAGTACAACGATCTGAACACCATCATCGCCACTGCCTGGAAGTGGCACAGCGCCCACCCCAGAGGCTACGAGGAGGCGTAACACCATGATCGACTATGCCATCGAACAGCTGCTTTCCTATGCCCTGGACAAGGAACTGATTCAGCCCTGTGAGAAGATCTGGGCTCTGAACACCCTGCTGGAGGTGCTGGAGCTGGACAGCTACACCCCCACCGGCAAGGAGGTGGGCGAAGTGAACCTGCCCGCCGTCCTGGATGAGCTGATGGACGACGCCTATCAGCGCGGTGTGATGAAAGAAAACTCCATCGTCTACCGGGACCTGTTTGACACCAAGATCATGGGCGCCCTCACCCCCCGCCCCGCCCAGGTTATTGAGAAATTCCAGGCCCTGCGGGCGGAGGATCCCCAGAAGGCTACCGACTGGTACTATAAGTTCAGCCAGGACACCAACTACATCCGCCGGGACCGCATTGCCAAGGACATGCAGTGGAAGGCGCCCACCGAGTACGGGGAGCTGGATATCACCATCAACCTGTCCAAACCGGAGAAGGACCCCAAGGCCATCGCCGCCGCCCGGAACCTCCCCGCCTCCGCCTACCCCCGCTGCCAGCTGTGCGCCGAGAACGAGGGCTATGCCGGCCGGGTCAACCACCCCGCCCGGGAGAACCACCGTATCGTCCCCATCACCATCAACGGCTCCCCCTGGTTTTTGCAGTACTCCCCCTACGTGTACTACAATGAGCACTGCATCTGCCTGAACAGCGTCCACACCCCCATGAAGATCGACCGGGCCTGCTTTGGCAAGCTCCTGGACTTTGTGGGCCAGTTCCCCCACTACTTTGTGGGCTCCAACGCAGATCTGCCCATCGTGGGCGGTTCCATCCTGGCCCACGACCACTTCCAGGGCGGCCGATATACCTTTGCCATGGCCAAGGCCCCCGTGGAGACCCCCTTCACCTTCCCCGGCTATGAGGACGTGAAGTCCGGCATTGTGAAGTGGCCCATGTCGGTGGTGCGCCTCACCTGCGCCGATCCCCAGCGGCTCATCGACCTGGCTGACCACATCCTCACCGCCTGGCGGGGCTACACCGACGAGGCAGCCATGATCCTGGCCGAGACCGACGGCGAGCCCCACAACACCATCACCCCCATCGCCCGCCGCCGGGGTGAGGACTATGAGCTGGACCTGGTGCTGCGCAACAACCTGACCACCAAGGAGCACCCCCTGGGTCTCTACCACCCCCACGCGGAGCTGCACCACATCAAGAAGGAGAACATCGGCCTCATCGAGGTCATGGGTCTGGCCGTGCTGCCTGCCCGCCTGAAGGAGGAGCTGGCCGCCGTGGCTGAAAAGCTGGTGAGCGGCGACGACCTGCGCGCCGATCCCCGCACCGCTGCCCATGCCGACTGGGCCGAAGGGTTTAAGGGCAAGTACCAGATCACCGCGGACAACGCCCTGGACATTGTCCAGAAGGAGACCGGCCTGGTCTTTGCCCAGGTGCTGGAGCACGCCGGCGTCTATAAGCGCACCCCCGAGGGCAAAGAGGCCTTCCTCCGCTTCCTGAATACTCTGTAAAGTTAAATTGCCTGTCAGATATTTTAATGCAAAAACCCGGGTCGGAGACCAATGGTCTCTGACCCGGGTTTGTTTTTCTCTCTGTTTTGTCAGGACAACTCGAACATACCGTTGTAGAGCTGGTAATATACGCCCTTCTGCTCCAGCAGCTCGTCGTGGTCGCCCCGCTCCACGATCTTTCCGTGCTCCAGCACCATAATAGCGTTGGCGTTGCGGACGGTGGAGAGCCGGTGGGCGATAACAAAGACCGTGCGTCCCTCCATCAGCTGGTCCATGCCCTTTTCAATGAGGGCCTCGGTGCGGGTGTCGATGGACGAGGTGGCCTCATCCAGGATAAGCACCGGTGGATCGGCCACCGCCGCCCGGGCAATGGCAAGCAGCTGCCGCTGCCCCTGGGAGAGGTTGGCGCCATCGGAAGTGACCAAGGTGTCGTATCCCTTGGGCAGCCGTCGGATAAAGGAGTCCGCGTTGGCGATCCGAGCCGCCTTCTGGATCTCCTCCATGGTAGCGTCCAGCTTGCCGAAGCGGATGTTGTCAGCGATGGTCCCGGTAAACAGGTGGGTGTCCTGGAGGACGATGCCCAAGGAACGGCGCAAGGCGCTCTTCTCCACGTCCCGCACATCGATACCGTCGTAGAGAACCCGTCCCCCCTGCACATCGTAGAAGCGGTTAATGAGGTTCGTGATGGTGGTTTTCCCCGCTCCGGTTGAGCCCACAAAGGCGATCTTCTGACCCGGTTTGGCGTACAGGCTCACATCTTTTAGTACCGGGTGGCCAGGCTCATAGCCGAAGTCCACGTGCTCAAAGCGCACATCACCCCGCAGCGGGACGGAGGAACCGTCCTGTTTCCGCCAAACCCAGCCTGTCTCCGTCTTCTCCAGACGGACCGTGCCCTCATCTACCTCCGGCTCCTCGTCCATGGCCTCAAAGACCCGCTCGGCTCCCGCCAGGGCCGCCAGCAGGAAGTTGCTCTGCTGGGTAAACTGGTTAATGGGAGCGGCGGCCTGGCGCACAAAGACCAGGTAGCTGGCCAGGCTGCCCGCATCGGTCATCCCCTTCAGCGCCATAATGCCCCCGAGAACAGAGACGATGGCGTAGTTGATGTACGAGATGGTAACCACGGCCGGGATCATGGTGGCGGCATAGCCCTGGGCCCCGGTACCAGCCCGGCGCAGGGCCTCGTTTTTCTCATCAAATTCCGCCAGGCAGGCCTCCTCATGGTTAAAGACCTGCACCACCTTCTGGCCGTTGACCATCTCCTGAATATAGCCGTCCAGGTCACCCAGGTAGGCCTGCTGCTTGGTGTAGTAGGCCTTGCTCCGGCGGCTGCTGAACCGGATGTAGGCAAACATCACGCCGTAGCACACCACCACCACCAGAGACAGCCGCCAGTTGAGCACAAAGAGCAAAATCAGGGTACCGGTCATCTGGATGAAGCTCTGGATGGCCATGGCGAAGCTGTTGTTCAGCGCGTCAGCAATGGTGTCCACGTCGTTGGTGAAGTAACTCATGATGTCGCCGTGGCGGCGGGTATCAAAGAAGCGCAGGGGCAGCGTCTGGAGATGGACAAACAGATCCCGCCGGATATCCAGCAGCACCTTCTGGGCCGCCCGCACCATAGTCTGGGTGTAGCCGAAGGAACACAGTACACCTACCACATAGATGGCCGCCGTCAGAGCAATGCCCTGGATCAAGGTATCCATACTCCCCGACACCAAAGAGTTGACCACCGGACGGATCATATAGGTGCCCAGCAGGTTGGCCGTGGCACTGATGGCCACCAGCACCCCCACCGCCAGCAGCAAAAACTTGTGCCGCCCCAAATAGGACAAGAAGGTTTTGACCGTATAGCCCAAGCGTTTGGGCTTCTTTCCACTAAACGTTCTGGCCATGGAGGTCCCCCCCTTTCATCTGAGACTGGTAGATCTCCTGGTAGATGGGATCTCGCTCCAGAAGCTCCTCATGGGTGCCTACGGCGTGGATATGACCGTCATCCAGAATGATGATCTGGTCGGTTCCCATCACCGAGGTGATTCGCTGGGCAATAATGATCTTGGTCACGCCCTTCAGATCCGCCAGGGCCCGGCGGATCTTGCCCTCGGTGGCGGTGTCCACCGCGCTGGTGGAGTCGTCAAAGATCAGCACCTTGGGGTGCTTGAGCAGCGTCCGGGCAATACACAGCCGCTGTTTCTGCCCACCGGAGACGTTGACGCCTCCCTGTCCCAGGTCGGCGCTCAGGCCGCCGGGCATCTCCTGTAAAAATTCGTCGGCACAGGCCGCCCGGCAGGCCGCCCACAGCTGCTCCTCCCCTGCCTGAGCATCACCCCAGCGCAGGTTCTCCTCCACGGTGCCGGAGAAAAGCACATTCTTTTGCAGCACAATGCCTACCGCGTCACGCAGCGCATGGATATCATACTCCCGCACGTCCCGGCCGCCCACCCGGACGGTTCCCTCCGAGGCATCGTAGAGCCGGGGAATCAGCTGCACCAGGGTGCTCTTGGCCGCGCCCGTGCCGCCCAGAATCCCCACGGTCTGCCCCGCTTTGATGTGCAGATCCACCTGGGACAGGGCGTACTCCTCCGCATCCGGGTGGTATTTGAAGGATACCCCCTCAAAGTCCACGCTGCCGTCGGCCACCTGGGTGACCGCATCCTTAGGCGAGGTAATCTGCGGCTGCTCCTCCAACACCTGGGCAATACGGTGGGCACTGGCCAGGGAGCGGGTCAGAAGCAGAAACACATTAGAGAGCATCATCAGAGAGTTCATCACCTGGAAGACATAGCTTAAAAATCCGGTGAGCTCCCCCACCAGCAGGGTTCCATTTAAAATCATGTTCCCGCCAAACCACATAATCAGCACCACAGCGGCATACATGGTCAGCTGCAACGAGGGCAGGTTCAGCACCGCCCACCGGAAGGTCTCCTTGGCGGTATCGGACAGGTGGGTATTCACCTCCTGGAACCGCTCCTCCTCTGCCTCCTCCCGGACAAAGGCTTTGACCGCCCGGATCGCCGTCAGATTCTCCTGCACCACATTGTTCAGCCGGTCCACGGCTTTCTGAAGCAGCCCGTACATAGGGGCCACTTTACGCACAATGCAGAACAAGATCACACCCAGAATAGGGGCACAGACCAGAAAAACTACCGCAAGCTCGGCGTTCATACAGAATGACAGCCCCACTCCCATCACCAGCATAATGGGACTGCGTACCAGAGGACGAAACCCGCCGTTGATCGCGTTTTGCAGCACAGTCACGTCGGTGGTCATACGTGTGACCAATGAAGAGGCATCAAAATGATCCAAGTTGGCAAAGGAGTAGCGCTGAACCCGCTCAAACTGAGCCCGCCGCACTTGGGCGCCCCAGCCGTAGGAGGCCCGGGCTGCAAATCTGGCGTAAAGCAAACCGGTCACCAAGGCGCACAGGGCACACACGCCCATCTGGGCTCCTTTGTACAGCACGTAGGATATGTCTTGGTTGGCTACACCCACATCGATGAGATCGGCCATTAGAACCGGGATCACCAATTCAAAGCAGGTCTCAATCACCACCAACAGTGCCCCGATTACCAAATCTTTTCGGTAGGGTCCCAAATAGCGCAGCAGCCGTCTCAGCTCTCCCATGATTCTCCCTCCTTCCCCTCTCGGAGGTTTCGGTACGCCCGGACCAGAAAGTCCGCAAATTGCTGCCGCTCCTTTGGAGTAAAATCACGCAGCATCTGCTCCTCCTCCTGGCTGCAGAACCCGGTCCAGGCCTGCACCGCCTCTCTCCCCTTCTCGGTCAACTCGGTCAGATCACAGCGTCGGCTGCTCTCATCCCTCCGGCGCACCACAAAGCCGCCCCGCTCCAAGGTGTCCATCATGCGGGATACGGCAGCCGGATCCACCTCAAAGTAGTCGGCCAGCTCCTTCTGCCGGCAGGGTCCGTGGCTGTCCAGATAGACCAGCATCTTCGGCTGCCCCGCCCCCAGACCGATGCGCCCAAAGCAGGGCCGCAGGTAGTTCCGCTGAGCGTGGAAAGCCCGGTAGAGCAGCATGTGAAAGGTACGCTCCATGCTTGCCGCCTCCATTTCATTGATATATCAATTATTGATATATCAATTATATCGTTCCCTGCCCACTTGTCAATTCTTCGGAAAAAATATCCGGAGAGAATCTATCTCTCCGGATATTGATGATCTGGTATTTTACTGTTTTATCTTTAACAGTTTATTCGTTCTCGCTGTGCTCCTGTTCTGGCACCTCTTCCGCATCTTTTTTCTCCGGTCGATTCATAGGCCCGGCGATAGGAATAAACTCCGGCTCCTCTTCCAAGTGCTCCTTGGTTCCCACGCAGCGATTGATAGGAGTACCCAAATTATGGAATTTCTCCTCATAGTCGGTCATGACTCCCTGCACTCCATTGGCATGCAGGTCCCGGGTCACCTCGGACAGCGTATATCCTGCCTTGGGGAACTGGAACAGAGAGTATTCAAATAAGTCTCTGTTGTCTGTCTTAAAGTGGATCTCTCCCCCATCCTTTAGTACACCACGGTACAAAACCAAGAAGTTCTTATGGGTCAAACGGCGCCGGGCATGGTGATTGGAAGGCCAGGGATCACAGAAGTTAATAAACAGCCGGTCTACTTCTCCCGGTGCAAAGTAGTCCCGGAGCCGGGCTGCATCGCCGTTTACAAAAAATACGTTGGTCAGATCCTTTGCCGCACAGCGCTCCATGGCTATTACCATGGCATCCGGCACACGCTCCACTGCAATATATAAAACATCCGCATTATGCTGGGCCATCTCTGCGGTAAAGCGACCTTTGCCGCATCCCAGTTCCAGCCAGACCTGCCGGGCCTCCGGCATCAGTTCCCGCCAATTTCCCCGCAGACTCGCAGGATCTGTGATTAAAAATCTGGAACAACGCTCCATTCGGGGGATTAGATTGGGTTTCTTTCTCATTCGCATCCCATGCTCACCTCACAATTTTTCTGAAATATCTTATCATACTCAAACAATACTTGCAATCTTTTTAAAAATATACTATACTATTATAGCTTGGTCAGTTGAGAGGTTCCAGTCCGGTCCCTTATTCTGTAATTCTATATCCGGGTGTAGCGCAGTTGGTAGCGCGCCTGCTTTGGGAGCGTGAGGCCCAGGTTCGGGCCGTAGCCCTCGGAAAACCCGGAAAGCCTTGGGACAGTTGGGCTGACAGCACTTTCCACCTCGCCGGTAACTGGTCAAAAATCGGCGTTGACCACATGTTTGACCACAATTGGAAAATTTCATATCCGGGTGTAGCGCAGTTGGTAGCGCGCTTGCTTTGGGAGCAAGATGCCGGGAGTTCGAGTCTCCCCACTCGGACCATTTTGGCCAGAAAAACCGCCTTTTAGGCGGTTTTTCTTCTTCTTATCAAACTTTTTTGCTGAAATGCTCTATTTCGCATCATATGGCTTGCTGTTGTTGGTCCGCCCCAGGATATAATCGGTGGACACCTTGTAGTAGTCCGCCAATTTTAGAAGATGGATCACCGGAATGGTCTGGAACCCACGCTCGTAGCGGGAATACACCGTCTGGCTGATTCCTAAAATTTCCGCCACATCCTCCTGCCGCAGGTCCCTGTCCTCCCGCAAATCTCTCAGTCGTTGAAATAACATACTGCTTATCAAAGTATACCCATGCATTCATGCGTCGTAAATTGGGATTGTCTTTTTCCTAATAAACGGCTATAATTTCCATAGGCCTTTTCTAATCATTTTCATAATTTTTTCTATGCTTTAACTTTAAGGTGGAGTGTCACATGCGTCTTCAAGCGGATCAGCGTGATTATAAGAACGCATTCAAAAAACATTACCATGCATTTTCCAATTGGCAGGCTACTGGCAGTGACCCAAGCAAGCGCCTCATCCTGGTGTACTGTGTGGAATGCGGTCTAAAATATGAGGTCATGAAAAAAGAGCGGCTGAATAAAACCACTGATGCACAGGATGACATACAAAACGATCTTCGTTCCCATGACCTGCGTAGGCTACTAAAACGACTGAACAAAGCAGGTGTGTATACATTTCCACCTATAGAGACAAAATATGGACATCCTGTCCATCCGGAAGAATATCACCAATTCTGCAGATATTGCATTCCCTCAGATGAACGATATATATCCGCTGTCCACCAATTTGATAATACACTTGAGGAAATCGCCAAGTGGATCGAGGAGGGTGTATGAAGATGAAGTTTTACACCTGGAAAGATGTTGATCGGCAATTTTTATTAAATCGCACTTCTTGGGAAAATACTATTGTCTCAATCGATATCTATCCCACTGACATAACTGTGTACGCAAAGCCAGATGCCCATGATAGAGTAGGAGATGTCCTTCAGTCTCTATTTGGTTCCAACTATGACATGGCAGAAAATAAAATCAAGTTGGATATTGGGAACCAAGCGATTCCACTTGAGGTTCAAGAAGATGATGGCACACCGCACTCCAAAAAAGTATTGCCGCTTTTTTCAAATGTTCTGTACCAGCCTTCGGCCTACCCGGTCCAGGCTCCGGAGGCACTGAGCCACCCCGTCATTGCTTTTCACTCTTATAAAGGCGGTGTTGGACGGACATTGTCTCTGATGGCCTTTGCCAAGGCCTGGTCGGCTGTTATGGAGAGCGAATCCTCCAATCGTTTGCTAATCGTGGACTCTGACATTGAGGCCCCCGGCATGACTTGGCTCCACCAAAATACTCTGGAGGACACATTCAGCTATCTGGACCTGCTAACCCTTATTCAGGATAACAGAGATGTAAATGAAATTGTGGATTGGGCCTGTTCAAAGTTGAAATTGTCCACCATAACTATTGAGACCAGTTCCAGAAAAATTGAACACATTTTTCTCCCCACTTATCGCTATGAGGAACAGTTGGTCGATTTGTACGCAACCCCAGAAAGCATTGTAAGCAGTAAGGGAAAAGAGTATATTCTTGCCACAGTTTTTTCGAAAATTTGCGAACGCCTTGGTCTATATGCCGCTCTGGTGGATCTCCGTGCCGGGATCAGCGAATATTCCTCTACACTCCTGCTGGATCCCCGGGTAAAAAAGTATTTTGTTACATCCACCTCGACACAATCCATTAAAGGCACACAGTTTCTTTTGAAATACTTGCTCAAAGGCCTCCCCATCACAGAAAACACAGTACTACCTGAAATTTTCTTAAACATGATACCGGATGCACTGCCGGAGAATGAAAAGAATAACATCCTCTCTGAATTGCTCCAGTGCTACGAACAGGATGGGTCTGATGGCGAAATTCCCCGGTTCACAGACAATGTGGTAACAGAATTGCCGTTTGCAAGTGAGCTAATCCACTTAACTTCAATACAGCAAATTTTCAAAAGTCTGACTGGGCGTGGACTCTACCTAAAACTGGAGGAGCTGATCCGGCAGAGTTATAAAGAAGACAATACGCCCAAAACACTCAGCATCAGTACTGCGAGCAGAGAAGATACCCTGAAAAAAATCCATGAGTTGGCATCTTCTCAGCTGACTGCGGAGAGCAATGCGGATTTCGATGTTCTTATGACATCCTCTCTGAAATATCTTTCCAGAAAATTTAATGATTCCATTCCAGCTACTGTCGTAATGGGGGCAAAAGGTTCGGGAAAGACTTTCCTTTATCGGAAAATGTGTGAATCGCTGGAGTGGACTGCCTTTTGCAAAAGTATAGGGGAGGCTGCGGACACTTCTGCTGCCGGCTTCTTTTTCCCAGTAGTTGCCTCCAAAAATTCGCAACAAGTTACAAAGACCTTCCAATTATGTATAAACAATATAAAGAAGCAGCTCCCTGGTTGTAGCATCAATGAGGGTATCTATTTAGATAATGCCAATAAAATAGAGCGTGAAAAATCTAAGATCTCTGACTGGTTTTCTTTTTGGGAGTCCTTGCTCGCCAGCTCCATATACCCTCACTGTTCTACTTTGCACGAAGTTAACCGGGAACTGGAATCAAAGAATCATAAGGTAGTTTTCCTCATTGACGGCCTGGAAGATATCTTGACTAACATTTCTGAGGACAAAAATGAGCAGGCAGCAGTCAAAGTTCTATGTCAGGATATTGTTGCACAACTGATTGCAAAATACCCCCACATTGGGATTATCGTATTTGTGCGGCGGGATATGGCACAGTCGGCTATTGAAGTGAATTTCAGGCAATTTACCCAGGCCAATGGGCAAGCGGAACTGAAGTGGTCCTCTAATGATGCACTACGGCTGGTGGTCTGGCTGGTGTCCAAAGCAGATCCCAAATTCTATGAAAACTTAGACAATATTGACCAGGCATCGCAAAGTGTAATCGATGATGCGCTTGTACAGTTGTGGGGAACAAAGCTTGGAAAGACCTCATCGAACGAAGCATACTCGTCCAGGTGGATCCTGGCTGCGTTATCGGATTTCAATGGGCAGCTGCAAGCAAGAGATATTATCCGTTTTTTGAAATATGCTTCTGAACCCCAGAAGAAACCGGCTTACCTTGATCGTCTTATCATGCCTGCTGAAATCAGAGCGGCAGTTTCCACTTGTTCAACAGAAAAGGTCGATGAAGTAAAGCAGGAGTACGCAGTACTCAGACCGATTTTTGAAAAGCTTCAAAACCTACCGGAGGAACACAAGACATTGCCGTTGTTGCCTGAATATGCTGAGTTAAGCAGCGATGCAGAACGTTCTATGATTCAAGAAGGATTTTTGAAGAGAGACGGTGATAAATTCTATTTACCAGAAATCATTCGTCATGCGTTGGGATTCAAGTATGGTAAAGGAGCCCGTCCGAAAGTCTTGGCACTCACATTGAAATCATAATAGTGTACAGAAACACGGTTCCCAACAAGAAAGGCTATAGATGAAAATCTTATTGCCCCACTTATCGGGGCAATCCCCAATTCTGTGTGAACTCCATTTGGGGTACGGATAGATCAAAATTTATCCAGGGCGGCAGCCGGAGAATCCGGTTGCCGCTTTTTCAGCAACGTCATGTGAGTATGGCCGGATGTAAAGGGCGACAGATCCGTTTTCAGGGGTATTATATCCTGCATGTGGTCAACCGCCCAGCAGACTCTCCTTAGCAGAGTTGACGATGGAGTCCACCCTCATGGTAGTAATATCATTTCGAACGATATGCAGGGGCATGACGACACCCCCTCACTTGATAGGGTCATCATACCATAAGCGGGACGGTCTGGCACTCGAGCAGAGGATGGGAGCGGTTTTCTGGATGCCCAACATCTTTTGGATCATCTCAAAGTGCTTGGCCACTGTGTGCCGTGTCACCTTGGCCCCTTTGGCAATAGTGCTGTAATTCGTCTCATCGGGGCAGAGCCTCATGTACTCCCAGATCTGCCGTTGCTTCTTGGTGAGTTTCTCAGGCGAAGGGATCCCTCGCAGCTGGTCCTGGATGGCCTTCCGCTCGGCGTTCAGCTGCTGGATGAGCACCTTCAGCTTCTCCTCGCACTCTTCACGGGTATGGGCGTAAACGCATTTGGAGTGCTTGGTACCGTCTGGCCAGGTGGGTGAGTAGCGGCCCTCGAAGAGGTGGTCGTTGATCTCTGTAATGCAGCCGGTTCCCGGCTTGCGTGTGCGCCGCATGACCGGCTGGAAGTCAGTGAGCGGATTTGTCTCAGAAGAGTCCTCCGCCACTTCATTGCCCAGTCCCCGATCAATTTTGGCGGCGGCTTCGCTGAGCATATCGCCAGTGATGTGCGTATAAATATCCAGCGTTGTCGCCGCCGACACGTGGCCCAGCATGGCGGAGAGGGTCTTGATGTCCATACCGTTCTCCAGGGCCATGGTGGCGAAGGTGTGGCGCAGATCGTGAAATCTAATTTGTTTGCACCCGGCCCGCTCCAGAATGATATGGAGCCGCCGGAGCATGGAGCCAGGTTTGATTGGTTCATCCTCCTTGATGGGCGAGGGGAACAACCACCGGGACTTTGCCGTCTTTCGGTACTCCCGGAACACTTCCACCACGGCGGGCGGCAGCACCAGCTTGCGGATAGAGGCTTTTGTCTTTGGGACACTCAGCTGCATCTTTCCATTTACCTCGTAGACCTGTTTGGTCACAGACAGGGTTCCGGCATCCAGATCCAGGTCTGACCACTGGAGGGCCAGCAGTTCGCCCCGGCGTAGTCCCGTGGATAAATCCAGCAGGAAAAGTTCGAAGTAGCCATCCGCCTTGGCCTGAATGAGAAATCGCTGGAGTTCCTGGCGTGACAGCACTTGCATCTCCCGGCTACGCTTGGGTGGTAGCTTACAGCCCACGGCCGGGTTGGTTCGGATCAGGTTCTCCTGCACCGCCTGGTCCAGTGCCGCTCGGCATTTGGCGTGACACATCCGCACCATCCGATCGGACAGCCCCTTCCCATATTGTTCGGTGCGGACAAGCCGCCCCTCTTTTTTCAGGTGGGCGTAGAACTGTTGGAGATCCTTTTGACTCAGTTGGCACAGTGGGATCTTACCCAGTTGTGGGATAATATGCTGATAGATGGTACTCTCATAAGTGTTCTGCGTGGCGGGGCGGAGGCCGGACTTGATGTAGGTCTGATACCAGAAGTCCATCCACTCCCCGAAGGGCATATCGGCGCAGATCTTCTCTGACTTGGCGCTGCCCACTGTTTCCATCAGCTTGGTCAGCTTTTCCTGGCACTCGTGCTTGGTCTTGGCCAGCACATTTTTCGTTTTGGGAAGGCCCTTGTCGTCATAGCCCACCACAGCCCGGCCTTCCCAGCGGCCGTCCTTGCGCTGCCTTATGGTGCCGGTTCCGCTTTTTCGTTTCCTTGCCATGGGTTCAACTCCTCTCCCAATAGATTTTTGAGGAAGCCGCCAACTACATCGCTGGCGGCTCTCTGCATGTCCAGCGTCACATGCGTGTAGGTATCAATCGTGAACGATGCGTTGGTGTGTCCAAGGATGCCGGAGAGAGTCTTGGCATCTACGCCGCTGGCCAGGGCGTGGGTAGCGAAGGTGTGACGCAAATCATGGAATCTGATGTGCGGCAATCCCGCCTCTTTCAACAGCACCTTCATCCAGTAGTAGGCGGCACTGGGGCGCACCGGTTTCTCTGGAGCCAGTGGTTCCGGGAAGATCCACTGACTGATTGCGTGTTTTTTCCTCTCCTTTAATCGCTGGACAGTACTGGGGGGCAGACGGATGGTGCGTCTGCCCCTCTCAGTCTTGGTCTCGCCGATCTCCATTTCACCCCGCTTAGGTACATTCACCGAGCGGAGGATTTTCAGTGTCCCGGCGTTCTCATCAAAGTCCCTCCACATGAGACCACAGATCTCACCTCGACGCAGGCCAGTGGTCAACTCCGTGTAGAAGAAGTCCCGCCAGATTTCGTTCTTGTCCACTGCCGCCAGGAAGGCATCCATCTGCTCTCGATCGAGAACCTGCTTGGGTTTGTAGTTGCTCTTGGGCAGCTTGACGCCGTCCGTTGGGTTATAGGGGACGATGTGGTCCCGCTCCGCATCTTTGAGGCAGCGATGGAGCATGGCGTGGATGCGGAGCACCATGCTGTCCGATAGTTCGTGCCCATACTCCGGGTGGTCGTGGACACGCCCTTCTTTTTTCAGCTTCCGGTACAGTTTTTGGATGTCCAGCCGTGTGACCCGGGAGACAATCTTGCCGCCCAGGTAGGGCTTCACATAGCACCGGATGTACTGCTCGTAGCTGCGCAGAGTGTTGGGCCGCAATGTGACGGAGCCGTACTCCTCCATCCAGCGATCCAGCCACTCGCCCAGGGTCATACGGCTGTCCTCGGTGAGCTGTGCGTCCTGATAGATATCCATGTCACGGTGAAGCTTGGCCAGCAGTTCTTTCTGGGTTTTGGCCAGCACATACCGGAAGATGGGCTCGCCGTTTGCCTTGTGGCCCACTACGATGCGGCCTTCCCAACGCCCGTCTTCCCGTTTTCGTACCATGCCGTCCCCGGATGGTCGTCTCTTTGCCATGTTGTTTCACCTCCAATCGTTCAGTTTCATTCGTCGTGCGGTTACTGTGTAGCCTATTTCACAGGAGGATACTTGTAAGGCTCCGCCACATACTGGTAGAGCACAGCGCCGCAGCGGCGGCAGATCAGATACCGCAGTCGGTTGCCCAGCATTCCGTGTTTCTTGAATGTGACCAGCGCTTCGCCGTGCTGCCAGCCAAGACCGATGTCCTCGCACCCACAGTACTGACACCGCTGAATGGGAAGTCGATTTGTCATCTCAATCACTCCTCCTGTTCCATTCTGCGGCAGACGCGTTCAGTCTCTTCCTCGTCGAAGGAGTACAGGCCGTCCGCCTCCAGTTCTTTGCTCAGCCCCCAGGCCAGTTTGAATCCTGCGGTAAAGCTGGCCAGGGAGATCTCTTCTTTCAACAGATTCTGACTGTCCACCAGATGCATGAGCCTGCGGCGCTGCATCTTATCCAAGAAGTCTCGGACCTCCTGGCGGGTGTTCTCGATGTCTTCTTCCAACTCTGACACATTCGGTTCCCGGAAGAACCTCTGGTGCAGTGCTCTCATGTAGTCGTTCATTGCGCATCGCCTCCTTATCAGCAACACACAATACCCGAACCTCTTTACAATATCCAGCCCTTATTTGAAACTTTTTGAGAAAGATTTCTGGGCTGTGAAGAGGTTTTTATCTTTGTTTTGGCATGTCAGATTTTAATACGCCTACATCCCGCCCATGGTCATGCCACCCGTGTTCTGTTCCTCCTCATGATCATCCGGCTTGTGGCCCATGGCAATCTTCTTCTGACGGATCTTCTGGCGCAGTTTGCGATCTGCTCTGTGGCTGCTCGGCGGGCAAGGCGGAATGGAGTTATCCTGAAAGATCCGGCCCATGTGATGGAGCAGCTTGGTGGCAGAGAGGAGCACATTGGGCTTGCGGCTGTCATTGAAGTGATCCAGAAAGAACTGGGCGTACTCATTTCCCTGGGACGCGGATTCCCAGAACCAGCGGTACGCCTGCTCTCGATCCCGAGCTACATCCTCTCCAATGAGGTACAGCTTGCCCAGGGTGTACTGCGCATACTGGTTACCCTCTTGAGCGGCATCGCTCAGATACTCTACCGCCTTGGCTACATTCTTCAGGACATCCGTTCCCTCCAGATACAGTTTCCCCAGCCGGTAGGCGGCGTAGGGATTGCCCTGCGCCGCCGCTTTCTCATACCAGGACACCGCTTCCTCCATCCGCTTTTGACTTTGTAGCAGCTTACCAAGAGCGTACTGTGAGAAGTCATGACCGGCTTCGGCTGCACGGCGGAACCACAGCTCCGCCTGTTCGTCATCCGGCAGCACACCCATACCATCCCGCCAGCATTTTCCTAACTGATGTGCTGCCACGGAAAAACCTGCGTCCCAGAGTTTCTTCAGTACTTGCACCTGTTCCGCTTTTTCTTCCTCTGTGTTTTCATATACAGAGAGGATTTCTTTCGCGTTCTGATAGGCTTCCGCCATCTCCCACCGGGAGGACCAAGCGTAGTACACCTCCTCCTGATCCTCATCCACTTCGTCTTTCATGGTCGTATCTTCGAAGGTGAAAGTACCTAAGCGCAGTCCTTCAGCCTCCCGGACGACCATGTTCTTGATGGCTTTGAACTCCTGTTGCTGTGACAAAGTCTTGTGTTCTCTCGGCGTGTCTTTGTAATACCGCTCCAGCTCATCCCGCAGCCGGTTCCATTGTTCATAGCACTCCGCCACCTCTGGGAGCCTGGCCAGTTCGTCCACGATGGCATCCACTTGCGCCTTTACTGGCTTTTTGAGATAGCCGTACAACTTTTTACCTTTGACCTCCGCCAGCATTCCGACCAGCGTTTCCATCTGCCCGGCGATGACAGGACTGTCGCAGAGACCGGACTTCATCTCTCGAATGAGACGGCCCATGGCTTCCATTGCCGCGTCCCGCACCTGCTGATAGGACAGATCTTTCTCTTGATAGATGGACAACAACTCGTCCTGGAAGATATCGTTGGACAGTTGGGAGCGCATCTGCTCAATGCCACGTTCGGTCAGGTAACCCTGCTTTGGATCATTGGACCAGGCTATCATGTGGATGTGGGGGTGGTGTTTTTCATCATGGAAGGCGGCGCACCATCGAAAGCTGCTGGGCGGAATTTTCATCGCCGCCGCCAGTTCTGTCTGATGGGCCAGCAGCAATCTGCGCCAGCTCTCACCGTTTTCGTAGCCCAGCCGTGCGGCATCCTCCCGCTTCAGCGAGTAGATGAAGGTCCACACCGGACCGGCGTGTGCGTTGATCTCCTCCATGGTTTGCTCCAGATCGGCAGGACCGTCCGCAGAGAACAGACCGTGAGAGCGGGGGCGCTCTGCAATGTACTCCAGGTAACCACCGCCTGCCGTGGGTTCCATCAGTTCCACACCATCTCGGGTGGCGATGTACTCAGCGTAGTGTCCGCCGCCGCTTCCCGGCTTGATGTAGCCGGACTTTTGAATGAGACCCTTCATTCCTCAATCCTCTTCTGAAACCGAAACGCATCCTGGAAATCAATTTCCCCGTTGGTCTCTTTTACATTTTTCACGCAGCGCACCCGAAGTTTTTGCAGCGTATCCAGGTCTGCATTGATATCGCTGGCAAGCAGATTCGCCATCAGATCCTGGTCCACTGCCTGCTTGAAGAGCAGATGCCCCATGCGTTTTCCGAAGGCGCCCAGCTTTCCCTCCAGCACATCCGAGAGGATACGAGGCAGATACTCCTCCGCGTGTTTCGTGTCCAGATAGCCGGAATAGAATCGGACAGCCTTCTCAATGTACTCGCTCTGGCTTTTGCAGTTGTCCTGTTTGTAGTGAGCTTCCACTTCTTTTTTAGCCTCTGGCGTGATCCAGAGGGCAAATTTCTCTTTTCCGATAACCATGCTTTGAAACCTCCTTTTTTCGTAGGAACGCCCTGAATCTTCTTGTGATTCGTGGGTTTTGTGCCGGGAGAACCCCCTAATGAGGAAATTTTCGTTTTTGGAACACCCTCGTCCATTCCCCGCAACTGCCCGCACTGCGGGCAGTTGTGACCCTGCCGTGGGGCACATGACCCCGGCAGTTTCTCCTGCTCTTCGTCCCCCCGCGGCCTCCGTCCCAAAGCCTGGCCCGAAATCGGGCCAAATCCGCCTTGAAAGCCCCAGGTGGGGCAGGGACGCTGCCCTGCCCCGAAGGAGGGCACACAGCGCCTCACAGGCCGCTGCAAAGGGGGATTCCTCTGCCACAGGGGACGGCGCACTGCGGCTGGAAAATCCGGAAGTATTCCGCCGGGCCGGACACCAGATGCTGGCACATCATCTCGGCGCATTGAAACAACCGGAATGCGGTGACTTGATTGCAGAATTCAAATTCTGCACAGCGCTCTTTCGCAAATGCTCTCTGCTCATCCGTGAGGTTGCCGCGGTTCTCATCGCAGAGGAACAGTGCCACAGCATCTTCGTCGATGGGCTCACTATGACTGGCGTTCCACTTGCTGATGATGTACTTTCGCTTGTCTACCATAGCCATGGCGCACAGGTTGGGATCTTCTTGTATGATACGGCCCAGTTCCTGCATCAGCATCCGGATGCACACTCCTTTCTCTCCAGCGCGGCCAGACGCTGCTTTGCTTTCTGCTGTTCCAGTGCCAGGTCGGCTATGTCCATCTGCCGCTCATAGTACTGATTGATGGCCAACTGGATAGGCAGGATATGATAGATCAAACGGCCGTTGCGCTTGCGGCCGTCCTTGGTGGTAACAGTCGTGCGCTCGGTTCGAATGAGGGACCGCTCCTCCAGCTCCGCCACATACTTGCGTACCGTGGTCACGCACATACCCACGCCCTCGCCGATCTCCCGGTAGCTGAGCAGACACTGATAGGTCCTGCGGTCCTCCCGGCGGAGCAGGAAACTGTACACCGAGATCGCGCCGCGGGACAGCCCCAGATCGTAGATCTCGTTGGGCAGTGGGAAATAGTTTTTGATGGGATCCCGCTTGGTCCAGCTCTGCTTTCTCATTTCGCACCTCCGGACTGTTCCTCCGCCCACCGAATGAACTTTTCTTTCGGTACCACCATGCGGCTGCCCACTCGGAGTGTCGGGAAACCGGGTTCGTGCATCACCTCGTAGGCGGTGGAGATAGACACGCCCAGCACCTGTGCCACCAGTTTTGCGTTGAGGAACAGCGGCAGGTCGCCGTAGCTTTTACAGACTGACATCTTCATTTCAATACCTCCGATCATTTTCAAGTACAGAGAAAAATTGTTCTTGCGTTTCGGAGGTCCCTCTGATAAACTGAACACAGATTGGGCTGTGTTTTCCGAAACGCAGCAGGCCGTTGAACTGTTGCAGCAGTTCAGCGGTCTTTTTTTACGGTGACTGTCTTTTGCCTGTGTCTGGCCATCACCATACCCGTTCCTGCCCTGCGGCCTTGTTTGACACGCGCGGCGTTTGCTTCCCCTTGGCATGCTCGGCTGTTTCGCCCACAACAGCGTCATGGCAATACTTCTCCGGTGAGTATCATCTCTAGTGATGGGTATTCTGTTTTCAAGGTGCAGTACCAGGAGAACAAGGAAAGTTTTCATTGACAAATTGTCTTCCCGGTGTTAGACTGATAGTAACTTTAATTAGACAGTCATCGTTGTGGGAGTATCTTAACACACCAAAATACGTTTGTCAAGTCTATTGAAATTCTGATTTAGCATTAGTCTATTTTTGAGGAGCCGACTATGTGGTATGTGAAAATGTATTTCTCTGAAAAGCGGGAGTTTTTTCAGTGTGACGCCTCTGGCATACAGGGAGTACCGTCCGTTGATCGGGAGTTTCCATTCCTGGAGAGCCTGCTCACTTTTCTGGAGATGGATTGTGGGGAACTGACACCCATTCTCCAGCGGATCGCAGATCGTTGGAGTCGGCTGATTGCAGAGTTTGACCGGGATGCCGGCACAGAGGCCATGGTGGAACTGGGCCAGCTGAAAAGTCGGCATATCTATCTGGAGCTTCTGTATGTGCGTTGGTATGACCGTTTCTCCAGAATGGGGATCTATGGTGACCGGGGCAGCGCGGAGGATGAGCAGATGTTGGCGGAACTGCGGGATCTCCCGGAGCAGCTTCTCCTCTATCAGAAGCAGGTGCAGCGATTCTTTGATTTAGTTCTGGATGTGGACAGCGCAGGGCGCGACCCACAGCAGCAGGCGGCTAAGAATTATCTTCACGATAGTCCGAGGGATCCCAGCCTGTTTCGCTTCCGCCCCATTCCGCTCAGCTTTGAGCCGGTGGAGCCGGGGCGGTGTTCACCGGTTTTGTACTCCGCCAGCATTCTGGACATGATCGACTATTCTCTGCGCAGTTGTGTGGAGAGGGGCATTACGGTGCGGCGCTGCAAGAACTGCGGCCGCTACTTCCCCCAGACCGGACGGGTCAGTGCGGAGTACTGTGAGCGTCCGGTGCCCAGAGGACAGCAGACCTGCCGTGAGGCTGGCGCCTTCCAGCAGTGGACCAAGAAGCAGTCTGAAGATCCGGTATTCAAGGCCTACCGCAAGGAGTATAAGAAACGGTTTGCCTGGATCAAAGCCAGTCGCATTTCCGATACGGATTTTTATGCCTGGAGTGAACAGGCC